>CAZDYH010000029.1:16314-22669 GCA_964509355.1 uncultured Mycobacterium sp. | reverse complement strand
TAGCCTACGACCCGGAGCAGGCCCGCCGCGAACTCGACGCGCTGGGCTGGAAACTCAACGGCCAGTTCCGCGAGAAGGACGGCCGGCAACTGGTCATCCGCGACGTACTGTACGACGCGCAGACCACCCGGCAGGTCGCACAGATCGCACAGAACAACCTCGCGCAGATCGGCGTCAAACTCGACCTCGACACCAAGTCGGGCAACGGGTTCTTCACCCAGCACATCAATGTCGGTGACTTCGACATCGCGCAGTTCTCCTGGGTCGGCGACGCCTTCCCGCTGTCCGGGCTCACCCAGATCTACGCCTCCGACGGCGAGAGCAACTTCGGCAAGATCGGCAGCCCCGAGATCGACGCCAAGATCGAGCAGACGCTGGAAGAACTCGACCCCGACAAGGCGCGGGTACTGGCCAACGAAGTCGACCAGCTGCTCTGGGCCGAAGGATTCAGCCTGCCGCTGACGCAGTCCGCCGGCAACCTCGCGGTCCGCAGCTCACTGGCCAACTTCGGCGCGGCGGGGCTGGCCGACCTGAACTACACCACCATTGGCTTCATGAAGTAACGGTGCGCGTACCACCCGCTGCACCACGGCGGGAAGGGCACCTTCGACCGCGGCCGCCGCAGCGATCGCCGAGACCAGCAACCGCAGCCCGGCCCGGCCCGGGAGCGCGTCCAGCGCCCGCGCCCGGGCCGGCAACCCCTCGATATCGCCGTGCTGCACCGCCTTGGCGATCGCCAGCGCCGCCCGCTCGTGGGTGTCCAGCGCACTGTGTGCCGTGGTCGGCAGCCGCACCAGCACCGCGCCGGGAATCAGCGACGCGACCCGCTCGGCCACCGCGGGCGGCGTGGTGAGGTCTCGGCTGCCCGAGACGACCACCGTCGGCCAGTCGAACTTCGGCATCTCGGCGATCAGGTCGTACGGCTCGGCCTCGAAATCGGTTGCATCGCTGAGAAACTCGCGTATCGCCTCGGACGGGTCCAGCGGCAGGCCGTCGGGCTCACCGGCATAGTTCAGCTCCCGGAACCCGATCCGCCCGACCAGGTCGACCTCGTTGCGGTACGGCGCCTTGCGGCTGGCCAACTTCCCCAGCCGGCCCAGTCCCGTCCACAGCCACGTCCGGCCGCGCAGCAACAGGTTGAGCTGCCGGTCCAGCAGCTGGGCGCCGCCGTAGCCGTACACCGCGGCGGCGAGCTGGCCGGCCGCCGGGGTCAGCACCCCGTCGTCGACGAGCCGGCGCACCTTGGGCGCCAACTCGGCGGTCTCCGGGTCGTCACCGTTGAGCAGCAGGCGCCGGATGGCTTCGCGCACGGCCTCGATGTCGTGATTGGACAGCAGCGGGGAATCCAGGATCATCGCCTGCACCCGGCCGGGATGGCGAACACCGATTCCGGCCGCGATGTAGGTGCCGTAGGAGGTTCCGTAGCTGACCGCCTTGTCCACCTGAGCGTCGTCGAGCACCGCGGCGACATCGTCGACCACCTGATCGATGGTCAGGGCCGCTGCGGGCAGGTCGGCGCCGGAGTCGTCGTGCCGGGACATCCCCACGCCCCGATGTTCGATCATGATGACGTCCAGGCCTTCGGCGGCCGCGCGGCGTCGCAAGCCCCGGTACATCTGCACCGACGCCACGCCCGGGCCGCCGGGGATGATGACCAGCGGGTGCGCCGACTTGCGGCCGGTGCGCACGTAGAAGAGATCGAAGTGCTCAGATGCGCCGGGTGTGACCGGCCGCCGCACCGGCCGCACGCCGGGCAGCGCCGCGAGCTTGTCGTGTACGCGCCGCCGCTTCGCGTTCAGCGTCATCGGCGCCTCCCTGCCATTTCCCCATTGTGGCTCAGGCGGTGTGCTCTGATTTACTGACCCTCGGCGGCCGGAGGTCGTAAGTTGTGACTGGAGCACAAATGACAACATTCATGCGCAACAGCGACGCATTCACCTGGTCGATGGAAACCAGCCCCGGCCTGCGTTCGACCGTGGTCACGATCTGCCTGTTCGACAAGTCTCCGAACTGGAAACAGGTGGTCGACCGCTTCGAACGGGTCAGCCGGCGGTTGCCGATATTCCGCCAGCGGGTGGTGGAGTCGCCGCCTCCGACGCCACCGCGGTGGGAGCTCGACCCGGACTTCGAACTCGCGTACCACATGCGCAGGGTGACTGCGCCGAAGCCCGGCACATTCGACACCGTGCTGGAAATGGCGCGGCTTGCCGAGATGTCCGATTTCGACCGGGCACGTCCGCTTTGGGAGGTCACCCTGATCGACGGCCTCGAGGACGGCGGTGCGGCACTGCTGTGCAAGCTGCACCACGCCCTCACCGACGGTGTCGGAGGGGTCCAGATCGCGATGACCCTGTTCGATCCCACCAGGCGGCCCCGGAAGCGTGGCCCGATGCCGGACGAGCCGGAGGTGCACGCGCCGCCGCCACTGAGCGGGGTCCGTGACGCGGTGCGTTACAACACCGGTCTGGTCGGCAAGGCCTGGGTGGGCGCATTGAAGGCCGGTCCGAAACTGATCTACAACAGCGTCCGCCGTCCAGTGGACACGGTCACGACGGCGGCCACGACGGCCGCGTCCGTCTACCGCGTCATGCGGCCGATCAACCAGACCGGGTCGTCGCTGATGAAGGAGCGCAATCTGATCCGTCGCCTCGGCGTGCACGAGGTCCCGCTGCCGCAGTTGCGGGCGGCGGCCCACGCCGGCGGCGGCTCGCTGAACGACGCCTTCCTCGCGGGGGTGGCCGGTGGACTGCGCCGATACCACGAGAAGCACGGCATCACGGTCGGCGACCTGCACGTGACGATGCCGGTCAGTATCAGGTCCGAGGGCGACGAGATGGGCGGGAACCGGATCACGTTGATGCGGTTCGACGCGCCCGTGGGCATTGCCGACCCCGCGCAGCGGATCGAGCAGATCCACCAGCGGGCGGGCGGACTGCGAAACGAGAAGTCACTGCCCTACACCCAGATCATCGCCGGTGCCCTCAACCTCATGCCGCGCTGGTACATCGGCTCGATGTTGCGCCACGTCGACTTCCTGGCCAGTGATGTGCCGGGCATCCCGATGCCGGTCTTCCTCGGCGGTGCGGCGATGCGGATGCAGTACGCCTTCGGCCCGACGATCGGGGCCGCGGTGAACGTGACGCTGATGACATACGTCGACACCTGTGCCCTGGGCATCAATGTGGACACCGGGGCGATCCCCGACTACGAAGCGTTCCTCGACTGCCTCGTCGCCGGCTTCGACGAGGTGCTGGCACTCGCCTGACGGCACGTGCGTCAGCCACGGATCAGGTCAGCGGCCTTCTCACCGATCAGCACGGTCGGGGCGTGGGTGTGGCCGCGAATGATGCTCGGCATCACCGAGGCGTCGGCGACCCGCAGGCCGTCGACCCCGCGGACCCGCAACTCGGGATCGACCACACTCGCCTCGTCGCTGCCCATCCGGCAGGTGCCGACCGGGTGATACAGGGTGTGCGAGCAGGTGTTGAGCGCCTCCTCGAGCGTCTCGTCGTCCCACTGCTGCGCACCGACCGGCCGGGCGATCTTGCCAAGCACGTCCTTGAGGGCGGGCGACTCGGCGATCTTGACGCTCATCCGCAGCCCCGCCATCAACGCGGCCCGATCCACTCCGTCCGGGTCGGTCAGGTAGCGCGGGTCGATGATCGGCTTCGCGTGTGGGTCGGCGGACCGCAGCGCGATCTGTCCACGGCTCTCCGGCTTGAGCAGGATGGGGCCGAGTACCACCGCGTGCCCGTCCGGAGCGCCCAGTCCCTCCTCGAAGAACGGCGCCGGGGCGAACAGCAGCTCGAGGTCGGGCAGTTCCAGCTCCGGCCGGCTGCGCACGAACCCGTACGCCTCGCCGACATTCGAGGTCAGCATCCCCCGGCGGCGCAGCAGGTAGTTGACGAGTTGTGCCGGCTTCTCGGCGGCGAACAGGCTGTCGTGCTGCACTTCGATTCCCAGCGGAACCACCAGGTGGTCCTGCAGGTTGTGCCCGACATCGGGGGCATGGTGCACCACCTCGACGCCGTGCTCGTCGAGTTGGTCGCGATCGCCGATACCCGAGAGCATCAGCAGTTGCGGGCTGTTGACCGCGCCGCCGCAGAGCACCACCTCGCGGCGCGCCCGGGCGACACAGCGCCGACCGCCCTGCTCGAACTCCACGCCGTCGGCGCGCCCTCCCTCGACGATGACCCGGGTCGCGGTGGCCCCGGTTAGCACACTCAGGTTCTTGCGCCGCATCGCCGGCTTGAGGTACGCGTCGGCCGTACTCCACCGCGCGCCCTTGCGCTGGGTCACGACGGTTTCGCAGAAGCCTTCCGGCTGGCGTGAATTCGGTCGCGCATGCGCGAACCCACACTCCTGCACCGCCGCCAGCCATGCGGCGGTCGAGCTTCGCGGGCTGCGTTGGCGCGAGACGTTCAGCGGGCCGGTCACTCCGCTGTCATCGCCGTCGACGAAATGCCATGCGTCGGTGACATTCTCGATGCTACGAAAGTAGCTCACGATTTGGTCGAAGGACCAGTCCTGGCCGGCGTGTACCGCCCACTCGTCGTAGTCGGCGGCGAACCCGCGGACCCACATCATCGCGTTCATCGACGACGAGCCACCGAGCATTTTTCCTCGAGGCCAGTAGATTTCTCGTCCGTTCAGCTCTTTCTGAGGTTCGGTCAGGTAGTCCCAGTCCATGCCGCTGCGGAAGAGCTTCGAGAATGCCGCCGGGATGTGGACGAACTTGTCGTTGTCCTTGGGTCCCGCCTCCAGTGCCAGGACCTCGGTCGAGCCATCGGCACTGAGCCGGTTGGCGACCACCGCACCCGCGGAGCCGGTCCCGATCACGACATAGTCGACGTAGATGTCCACTTCACCTCCCACTTCGGGGCGAAGTGTACGGCCCGCGCACAGCCCAATGCACTGAATTCGATACCGCGCGCTATGCGCTCAACTCGATACGGTGTGCGCCCTCGACGCCGTCGTAGCGCGCGGGTGAACATGTCAGCACGATCACCTGCCCGTGGGCGCCGACGGCGTCGAACACCTCGCCCATCCTGGCCAACCGGTCCGGATCGGTGAAGCCCAGCGCGTCGTCGATCACGACGGGCACGCTGTCTTCCTTGGCGACCAGTGCCGCGCCGGCCAGCCGTGCCAGGATGCCGAGCTGCTCCTTGGCCCCACCCGAGAGGGACTCGTACGGCACCGTTCGGCCGTCGAGCGTGCGGTTGCGGATGCTCAGGCCGCTATCGATCTCGACCTCGAAGCTCGGACCGAACACCGGCCGACCGAGTCGCTCGATCTCGGTGCGGAACGGGTCGACGTAGCGCAGCCGGGTGTTCTCGCGGTGGCGTGCCATCACCGAACTCAGCAGCTCGGCGGCGCGCGCCCGGCGCCGGATGCGGGAGTACTCGGCGGCGGCGTGTTCGCGGGCGATCAGCGCGGCGTCCAGCTTGCCCTTGCGTCCCTGCGTTCCGAACACCGCCAACTCGACGGTCACCTCCTGCAGTGCCCGGGCAGCGATATCGTGCTCGTGACACAGCGCCGCGGCGGCCGCCGCCGCGTCCTGAAGTTCGGCGGCCACGGAGTCCGGCGCGGCCGCGGCAAGCTGCTCCGCCAGCGCCGCGACACGTCGCTCCGCTAGTCCGACCGCGTCCGTGTCGGCGGCTGCCCTGATCGCCAGGTCGTCGTCACTCATGGATTCCCGCTGACGGGCGAGACGGTCGCCGACCGCATCCAGCTCTGCACGCTGCGCCGCGATCTTTTCACGCAACACCGTTGCGCGGGTCGACTTCTCGGTGAGCTGCGCTGACGCCGCGGCCGCGACCCGCCGATGCGTCTGCCCCTCGGCCGACGCCTGCGCGACCGCCGCCGAGGCGGCGTCGAGTTCGGCCCGCGCGCCGGCCGCGTCCCACCGCCCCGCCTCGGCCGGCTGCGCCGCCCGCAGGGTCGCCAGCCGGGACCGCACCTGATCGACCTGGTCGTCACCGCACAGCGCGGCGAGCGTGGCGGTCAACTGGTCGCGGCCGCTGACCAGATCACGACGCTGCTGGTCGACCCGCCGCGCCCCGGCGATGTCGTCCACGGCGCCGCTCGTCAGGGCGGCAGTCAGGTCATGTTGTGCGCCAGCCAGTTTCGCCCGGGTGTCGATGGCAGTGGCGCCCGGGCTGACCCGCGCCGTCAGGACACCGGGAACCGCCACGTCGGTGGGTGTGGTGGCGGTCACCGACCAGCTCTGGCCCGCGCTCAGCGACACCCGCTCGTCGCCGACGGTCAGCTCGATATCGGCGGCCGCGGTGAAGTCGACGGTCGCCGAGGTGAGCGCGACCTGACCCTCGGCACGCTCGACCGCGGCCGCGGCGGA
>CAZDYH010000029.1:13545-16214 GCA_964509355.1 uncultured Mycobacterium sp. | reverse complement strand
CCGACCTCGGCGCGCAGGCGCAGGCGTTCGGCGTGGGTGGCCGTCGACGCGGTACTCGTCGCCTGCGCCGCACCGGCCACCAGCCGGGCCCCGCGCAGCGCCTCGGTGAGTTCGGCGACCTTCGCGGCGGCGGCCCGCGCGGCGGTGTGGCGGACGGTGACGGCATCCCGCTCGCGGGCCAACCCGGCCAGCTGATCGGTCAGCGCGGCGTGTCGGCTGACACAGTCATCGACCTCGGCGACCGCCGCCGCGCACCGGGCCACCTCGTCATCGGCTGCCTGCAGTGCACTCTTGGCCGTGGCCCACTCCCCCGTTGCACGCCCGGTCGGGGTGAAGTAACGCCCGTACTCGGCGTCGATCCGATCGATGAGCAACGGTTCGGTACCGGACAGCGCGGCCGCGTCACCGGCGGCGACATCCAGCGCGCGGGACAGCGCGTCGCAGCCCGACAGATCCACCGCCGATGTCGACGCCGCCTGCAGAACGCGCTGGGCGTGCCACAGGTCGGTATCCACCGTTTCGGCCAGCATGGCGCGGACGCGGTCGTGCGCCTCATCGCCGGTGAGCTGCTCGCGCCGCGGCGACAGCACGGTCAACGCCGTCTCGCACTTCTTGTGGAATCGCTTGCGATACACGAATCGGTAAGGGCCCGTGCTGATCTCGGCGGCGACCTCGGAGCCGACATCGGCATGGGTGGGCTTGACCTGCTTGACATCCTTCTTCGACGAGCGGTCCTTGGATTCCAGCAGCAGATCCAGCGCCTCGATCATCGACGACTTGCCGACCTCGTTCGGACCGCAGACCACCACCACGCCGTGGTCGGGGAACTCCATCTCGCGGTGCGCGATACCGCGGTAGTTGGTCAGGACCAGCCGGTGCAGCTTCATGCGGCACTCGTTCCGGGTGCCAGCCGCAGCAGCAGAGCCAGCGCCCCCTGAGCGTCCTCGGCGGTGTCCGGGTCGCCGGACCGCGCCGCCTTGACCAGTTCCTCAACGGCCGCTGCGGCGAACCCACCGATACCCAGATCGGCGAACTCGCCGTCGGCCGGCACGACCGCCAGTTGGGTGTGGCGTTCCCACAACCCGAGCCACGCGAACAGCCGCGTGTACTTGTCCAGGCACGCATCGAGTGCCGCGCGGTCGGTCACCGTCAGCGAGCCGGTCAACGCGAGCCGCACCACGGTGCGGTCCTTATCGGTCATCAGGTCCAGGTTCATGTCGAGATCGGCGACGTCGCGGCCGCTGTCGACCTGGCGTGGCAAGGTGACGAACCGCCACCGGCCGATGTGACGTGCATCGACGGAGACGGGCCGCCGGGGATCCGCATCGTCGATGTCGACGATCAGGACATGTCCGGGGTCGGATTCGACGTCGTCGAAGTTGGTGACCTCCGGCGTACCGGAGTACCACACCCGGCCGGTGCAACCCACGTCTGTACGGGAGTGCTTGTCACCCAGCGCGACATAATGCACCGCGCCGCGGGCCAGCGCAGCCTCCAGGACGGCCATCCGGATGAGCGACGGCTCACCGGGGTCGGGGTCGAGGATGTCGACGCCGCCGTGGGCGACCAGCACCCTGGTGACGCCGTCGGCCGGCAGGCCTTCCAGCACCTCGGCGGCCAGGTCGGTGCCGGGTGCCTTGGATCGCCACGGAGCGGCGACGATCTGCAGGCCCGGCCGCACCTCGTGCACGCCGGCGCGGTCGAGCACGATGACGTTATCCGGGCGTTCGGCGGTGAACAGCGCGCTGGTGTACACCGAGGACGCATCCAGCGGGTCGTGGTTGCCCGGCAGCAGGTACACCGGGATGCCGATGACGCGGATGGCTTCCAGCGCCTGGCTGACCACCCGCGGGGCCAGCTGGTTGTGCTCGAAGACGTCGCCGGCCACCACGACGAACTCCGCTCCGGAGTCGGCCGCCAGCGCGCCCAGACCGGCCACGACATCCCGGCGGGCCGCCGAATACCGCGGCTGCGCCTCGCCCGCCAGGAAGTGACGGGTCATGCCGAGCTGCCAGTCGGCGGTGTGCACGAATCGCATCTCGGCCCGTCTCCCTTCTCTTGCTGCCGCATCGGCTGATCAGGCAAGGCGAGTCTAGGTCCGGGCACCGACAAGTCGGTGGACCTCGGTCGGCATGTACTCCGGTGGTCATGCCCTAGCCTGTCAGTGATGAGCGAGCAAGTCCGCACCCTGGTGTTGCTCAGGCACAGCAAGTCGGCCTACCCGCCGGACGTCGCCGATCACGACCGCCCGCTGGCTCCGCGGGGAGTCCGGGAAGCCGGACTGGCCGGCGACTGGCTGCGTGCCAACGTCCCGGCCGTGGACGCGGTGCTGTGCTCGACCGCCACCCGCACCCGGGAAACGCTGGCACGCACGGGAGTCGACGCCCCGGTGCACTATCTCGACCGGCTGTACGGCGCCACCCCGGCAACGGTCATCGAGGAGATCAACCGCGTCGATGACGGATTCGGCACTGAGATAGCCACCCTGCTGGTAGTCGGCCACGAGCCGACCGTATCCCAGGTGGCACTCGGACTGGCCGGCGCCGAAGGCACCAATCCGACTGCCGCCGAAAATATCTCGACGAAGTTCCCGACGTCGGCGCTCGCAGTCCTACGCTTCGGCGGCCTCTGGAAGGACCTCCAACTCGGCACCGCGGCGCTGGTCTCCT
>CAZDYH010000029.1:4721-13445 GCA_964509355.1 uncultured Mycobacterium sp. | reverse complement strand
GGGTTGGCGGCCTGCCACCGGCAGACCGCGCCGACGAACGTGCTCTGGATGTCCAGCGGGTCGGCACCGACGGTCTTGGCCAGGATGTCGGTGGTCAGGACCTCGCATTCCCTGAGCAGGTTCGGGTACTGCTGCTCGGAGTCGTTATTGCGCGGGACGTTGCCCGAGCCCGCCTTGACGGCATTGCCGTCGACCGACCTCGAGCAACCGGTCAGGACGAACAGCGCCGACAGGGCAACGGTCACACCGACGAGGACACGGTGACGCACCGGATGGCTCATTTCGAGTTCGCGATCGACTGACGGGTCAGTTCCTTGGCCACGTCGCACGCCGGGGGGAAGTTCGGCTCAGCGAAGCTGACCGACCATTCGATGAAGTCATCCTGGAACTGGATGCCGATCTCGCACAGGTTGTCACCCAGGGTGGGATCGGTGCCGACGGCGATGAATCCGCCGTGGCCGTCGATGTTGATGTCCTCGACACTGGTGCGCGAAAGCTCCTCGGTCTTGCGTTCCCGCCCGATCGGGCTGCCGCGGTACCAGGTGAACGAAAAGTGCGGCCCCATGATGCCGCCGCCGGCCAGCCACTGGCAGCCCACCGAGTTCTTCGCCGTGTTGACCAGGCCGGTCACCTGCGTCAACTCCTCGACCGTCTGGTCGGTGATGCCGCCACACTCCGGGAACAACGGGCCGTGGCTGGCGTTGGGCGCGGGCGGCGCCGACGACTGTGGCGCCTGGGGTGGGTTGGAACCGGAATCAGAGCAAGCGGAAACCATCGGGATCACGGCCGCGGCCGCCAGGGCCAACGCCGTCACATTACGCCTCACCGGTAAGCGCACCTGCTGCTCATCACAGCATGCACTCTAGCGGCAGCCCCACCGGGCAACCACCGACATGCCGGTTGAACTGGCCTTTTACGGTGGTGGGCGGATCCGGTCCCGACACCGTGCTGTCCGGACGATGTGCGACAGTAACGGGATGCTTCTGGCACTGCTGCGACAGTATGTGCGGCCGTACCGGCGGCTGGTCGCGGTGGTGATGGTGCTGCAGCTGATCAGCACCCTGGCGTCCCTGTACCTTCCGACGGTCAACGCCGCCATCATCGACGACGGCGTCGCCAAAGGGGACACCGAGACCATCGTCGAGCTGGGCGGGGTGATGCTCGCGGTCACCGGCCTGCAGGTGCTCTGCTCGGTCGGCGCGGTCTACTTCGGGTCGCGGACCGGCATGGGTTTTGGCCGCGATGTCCGCTCGGCGGTCTTCCATCAGGTCACCGGTTTCTCGGCCCAGGAAACCGCGCGGTTCGGGGCGGCGTCACTGCTGACCCGCAGCACCAACGACGTCCAGCAGATTCAGATCCTGGTGCAGTTGACGTGCACCATGCTGGTCACCGCGCCGATCATGTGCATCGGCGGCATCTTCATGGCCGTGCACCAGAACGCGGGACTGTCGTGGCTGTTGCTGATCAGCGTCCCGGTCCTGGCAGTGGGCAACTACCTGATCGTGTCGCGGATGCTGCCGGTCTTCCGCAGCATGCAAAGGCTCATCGACAACATCAACCGGGTGATGCGCGAACAGCTTTCGGGCATCCGGGTTATCCGGGCGTTCGCCCGTGAGCCGTTCGAACGGGAGCGCTTCGCAGAAGCCAACTTCGCGCTGTCGAACACCGCACTGACCGCCGGTCGCTGGCAGGCCCTGATGCTCCCGGTCACCACGTTGACCATCAACCTGTCCAGCGTCGCGCTGATCTGGTTCGGCGGCCAGCGCATCGACGCCGGGCAAATGCAGGTGGGATCGCTGATCGCGTTCCTGTCGTACTTCATGCAGATCCTGATGGCCGTGCTGATGGCGACGCTGATTCTCATCCTGCTGCCCCGCGCGTCGGTGTGCGCCGAGCGCATCACCGAGGTGCTGTCCACGACCACCGCGATCACCAGCCCGGAGCATCCGGTCCGGCCGGCGACGGTCGGCGGTCTGGTCCGGCTGGAAGGGGCCACATTCTGTTATCCCGGTGCGGACCGGCCTGTGCTGCAGGATATCTCGTTGACCGCGCGGCCCGGCACGACCACCGCGATCGTCGGCTGCACCGGATCGGGCAAGTCAACGCTGGTCTCGCTGATCTGCCGGCTCTACGACGTCACCGCCGGATCGGTACTCGTCGACGGCATCGATGTGCGCGAGTACGACACCGAGCAGCTCTGGTCGGCGATCGGGCTGGTGCCCCAGCGCGGCTACCTGTTCTCCGGGACGGTGGCCGACAACCTGCGCTACGGCAAGGCGGATGCCACCGACGAGGAGATGTGGGACGCGCTGCGGGTGGCCGCAGCCGAGGGCTTCGTCCGTGCACACGACGACGGACTGGCGATGCCGGTGGCGCAGGGTGGCATCAACTTCTCCGGCGGGCAGCGGCAGCGGCTCGCCATCGCCCGCGCCGTCATCCGCCGGCCCGCCGTCTACCTGTTCGACGATGCGTTCTCGGCGCTGGACGTGCACACCGACGCGCGGGTGCGGGCCGCGTTGGCAGAGATCGCGGCTGATTCGACGGTAATCATTGTTTCCCAACGTATTTCCACTATCGCCCGGGCGGACCAGGTGGTCGTCATCGACGACGGCAAGGTGGTCGGGACCGGCACCCACGAGTCGCTGCTCGCCGACTGCCCCACCTACGCCGAGTTCGCCGACTCGCAGTCCCTCGGGGCCGGGGTCGGAGGACAGCAGTGACGGTGCCGGCCGGCGGGCCCATGCGCGGCGGACCGATCCGCGGAGTGGTACAGGCGCCCACCGAGCGGTCCAGGGACTTCAAGGGCTCGGCCATACGCCTGGTCAAGCGGCTGACGCCGCAACGGGGCCTGACCGCGGCGGTGATCGGCCTGGCCGTCGGCGGCATCGCCATCGGAGTGGTCGGCCCACGCATCCTGGGCCACGCCACCGACCTGCTGTTCAACGGGGTGATCGGGCGGCAGCTGCCGGCCGGGATCACCAAGGAACAGGCGATCGAGGCCGCCCGCGCTCGCGGCGACAACACGTTCGCCGACCTGCTCTCGGGCATGCGCGTCACACCCGGGGTGGGTGTCGACTTCGCCGCGATCGGCCGGACACTCGCACTCGCGCTGGGGCTGTATCTGGTTGCAGCGCTTCTGATCTGGGCTCAGGCTCGGCTGCTCAACGTCACGGTGCAGCGCACCATGACGGCGTTGCGCTCCGATGTCGAGGAAAAGGTGCACCGGCTGCCCCTGGCCCACTTCGACCGACAGCGCGGCGAGCTGTTGAGTCGGGTCACCAACGACGTCGACAACATTCAGACGGCGCTGGCGATGAGCATCAGCCAGTTGCTGACCTCGGCGCTGACCGTGGTGGCGGTGTTGGTGATGATGCTGACGATCTCGCCGTTGCTGGCGCTGATCACGGTGTTGACGGTGCCGCTGTCGCTGTGGGTGACCCGGGTGATCGCCCGGCGCTCGCAGCGGCTGTTCATCGCACAATGGGCCAACACCGGGCGGCTCAACGCCCACATCGAGGAGACGTACAGCGGTTTCACACTGGTCAAGACATTCGGCCACCGGACCAGGGCGCAGGAGCAGTTCAGCGAGTTCAACGACGACGTGTACCAGGCCAGCTTCGGCGCGCAGTTCCTGTCCGGGCTGGTGTCGCCGGCCACGATGTTCATCGGCAACCTCAGCTATGTCGCGGTGGCGGTGGTCGGCGGGTTGAAGGTCGCGACCGGCGATATCTCCTTGGGCAGTATCCAGGCGTTCACCCAGTACGTGCGCCAGTTCAACCAACCGTTGACCCATGTCGCGGCGATGTACAACACCCTGCAGTCCGGTGTGGCCAGCGCCGAGCGGGTCTTCGATTTCCTCGATGCGCCCGAGGAGTCACCGGACGGCATGGCCCTGTTGCCATCTCCCGACGGCGCCGAGCCGCGAGGCCGGGTGGAGTTCCAGCACGTGGACTTCAGTTACCAGCCCGGCACCCCGGTGATCGAGGACCTATCGCTGGTCGCCGAGCCGGGCAGCACGGTTGCGATCGTCGGGCCGACCGGTGCGGGCAAGACCACCCTGGTGAACCTGCTGATGCGGTTCTACGACGTGGATGCGGGGCGGATCGTGATCGACGGCGTGGACATCGCGTCGGTGAGCCGGCAGTCGCTGCGGTCACGGATCGGCATGGTGCTGCAGGACACCTGGCTGTTCGGCGGGACCATCTACGACAACATCGCCTACGGACGGCCCGGGGCCAGCGAAGACGAGGTGATCGATGCTGCGACGGCGGCGTACGTCGACCGGTTCGTGCACACGCTGCCTGACGGATACCAGACGTGGGTCAGCGACGACGGCGGCAACATCAGCGCCGGCGAGAAGCAGCTGATCACCATCGCGCGGGCGTTCCTGGCCCGCCCGCAGCTGCTGATACTCGACGAGGCGACGAGTTCGGTGGACACCCGTACCGAACTGCTGATTCAGCACGCGATGGGCGACCTCCGCCGCGATCGCACGAGTTTCATTATCGCGCATCGGCTTTCGACGATCCGCGATGCCGACCTGATCCTGGTGATGCAGGCCGGGAGAATCGTCGAGCAGGGCGACCACGCCGAGCTGCTGGCCCGGCGTGGTGCCTACTACGCGATGACCCGGGCGTAACCGCACTCGGAGCCGTGACGAGCGCCTAGAGATCCGGCCCCTGCGCCCGCAGGTCGTCGACCTCCGACATTGCGCCGCGCAGCTTGGCCAGCCAGTCCTCGGCATGCTCCCCGACGAGCTTGACCGACCACGCCAGCGCATCGGATCGCGAGCGCGCGACGCCGGCGTCGACCAGGGTGTCCAGTACCTGGCGTTCCGGCTGCTTCAGCCGGGTCATCACCGGTACTGCGATGTGGGTGAACAGGATTCGCTCCGGGGTATCCGGGCTGCCGACCTCGACTCCCCAGGAGACCTTGCGGCCGTACTTGTCCTGCGCCTCGTCGGCGATGCGCATGCGCTCGGATCGGGTCTCCTCCCGGAATCGGGATGCCCGGCCCGACGCCCGGGCCTCGCTTTCTGTCTTTTCGGCGCCTTCGGGTTCAGGAAGACGCCCGATCACCGTGATCTCCTCGCGGTCGACGACGACCATCGGATCACCCGCGAACCAGCTGTCGGGCAAGCGTCCGGCGAACCAATCGGCGGCGTCGCCGGCGTCGGGTTGCTGGGCCTGTTGCCAGCCGCCGGAGCGCCGGCCGTGTACGTGATTGTGTCTCATGATTACATAATTACACCGTTACATCGCTGATGGAACAGCGTTCACCCCGGGCGAACAACGACGTGTGCCGGTCCCGGCTAGCGTTTCAGCAGTAGCGCGGCGCCGCCCGCCACAAGTAGCGCCACCAGCAGCAGCACGGCCCATCCCGCACCGAGGAGCCACCAGACGACGCCCAGCGCGATGATCGCCGGCGATGCGACGAACAGCGCCATCCCCGGATGCTGCTTGATGACTGCCAGTGCGCTCTGTGCGCGCGACCGGTCGATCTCTTTACCCGCCATGCCACCAGAATGCCAGGTCTACGTCCCGGTGTCGCCGTCCTCGGTGAGGTAGTTCTCGGGATGGTGATAGTTGTTGATCCGGGTTTGGCCATGATCGAGGTGGGGTGGCGGAATCCATTCGGTTCGGCCGTCGCGACGTTTGCGGGTTGTCCAGCCGCCGGGTCTGACGAGCCGGTGATGGGGCCTGCAGGTGAGCGTGAGTTTGTCGACGTCGGTGGTTCCCTCGTGGGCCACCCATTCGTCCACGTGGTGCACTTCGCACAGATAGCCGGGCACGGTGCAGCCGGGGTGAGTACAGCCGCGGTCCTTGGCATGCAACACAATTCGCTGGTCGGGCGAGGCGATGCGTTTGGTGCGGCCCAAGTACAACGGCCGGCCGGTGGTGTCGTCGAAGATCACCAGGCAGTGATAGGAGTGGCTGGCCATCCGGATCAGATCGCTCATCGGCAGCACCGACCCGCCACCGGTGCCGGCTTTCCCACAGCCCGACTGCAGTTCGGCCAGCGTGGTGGAGACGATGACGGTGACCGGCAGGCCGTTCTTGGTGCCGAGCTGCCCGCCGGCGATCACGCCGCGGATCGCTGCCTTGATCGCGTCGTGATGGCGCTGCGCGGGGGTGCGGTGGTCACGGCGCACCGCGTCCTCGGTGGGGTCACCCGCCACCGTCGGGGTGTCGTCGTCGGGATTGCAAGATCCGGGGGCGGCCCAGGTGGCGAACAACGCTTCCACATAGGAGCGGGCCTCGGGGTCGAGCAGCCCGCTGAGTGTGCTCATCCCGTCCGGGCCCTGCCGGCCCAGGGTCAACCCGCGCCGGCGCGCCCGATCCGCGTCGGAGTACGTGCCGTCGGGGTTGAGCAGCGCGGCCAGCCGGTCGGCGCCCTGGCGCAGCTGTTCGGGCCGAAACTCGCTGGCCATCTCGGCCAGCTGGGCTTCGGCGGCCTCCCGGGTGCCGATATCGACGGCGGCGGGCAGCGTAGCGAAGAACCCGCGGATCAGCCGCACGTGCTCGGCCCCGATCCGGCCGGCCCGCTGCGCCGCCGCCGTGCGGGTCAACAGTGGTTCGAGGCCTTGCCCGGTCAGCGCCGTCCGCGGACCCAGATCGGCGGCCTCGGCGATGTAGCGCCGTGCCGCACCGCGGCTGACCAACAACCGCCTCGCCAAGACGTCGGCCAGGCTGGTGCCGCCCAACTCGGCCGGGCAGGCCTGTTCGGCCAGCCGATTGATCAACCCGTGGCACACCGAGGGCAGTCGGCGGCCCAGGGTTTCCACCCGGGCCAACACGTCCAGCACCTCGCGGTCGGTCAGCCCGTCAACCGAGAGTTCCGCGACACGCTCGAAGGCGGCGTCAATGGCATCGAACGCGGCTGCCACCGCCTCCCGATCCGCTACATCATTCGAACGCATATTCGAACAGTACCGCCGCGCACCGACACCCCGCGCAAGTTGTCCACAGTCAAGGCTTCATCCACAGGATGTCGAAAGACGGTTGGCTGCAGCCGGTTTCGAGTCAGGTGACTTCGCTAGCATCTGCGCGCCGAGCCCGGGAAAGCTCCACCTTGTCTTTGATGCCCTTGAGCCGGTGGGCACCCGCATACGACCATGCGACGCCGCCAGAGTCCCCGATCTCCTCGCGCACCGACTCAGAGACGAGTACCGCGCCCGGGCGGGCCACGCCCGTCACCCGGCTCGCCAGGTTCACCGGGCTGCCGAACCAGTCGCCGGCCCGGCTCACCGCCAGCCCGGAGGCGACGCCCACCCGCACGCGGGGGAACTGATCGTCGGCATCCGTGGCCCCAACCAGGTCGAGCACGGCGTCGAGCAGCGGAGCAGGATCGGGGCAGACGAGCATCACCTCGTCCCCGACGGTCTTGATGAACCGCACCGGGGCGATCGCTACATCGCGGGCGAGGTCGGCGAGCCGCTGGGCCAGCTGCTCGAGCTGTTCGGGCGGCAGCACCTCACCGAGACGGGTGAAGCCGACAAGATCGGCGAAGGCGATCGTGACCTGACGGGCACCGGCGAGAGGAGCGCCCTGGGCCCGCTCGCTCGCGTTGACCGCTTCCGTCTCCAACGCATGCCGCAGCTGCAGCAGCAACATGTCCTCGATCATCGGACCGAGCAGCGGGGCGATCTGGCTCACCAGTGCCTCAGATGCCTTGGCGATCTGCAGCTCGGTCGCACCTGGCCGCAGCACAGCCGCAAAGGCGGCGTACCGCATCACCTCTGCCGCACGCGCGAGACCCTCTGCCAGCACCCGCACCACCAGCACCAGCTGCTCTGGATCGAGCCCGCGCTCGACGAACCGCTGTATGTGGGCGGCGGCTTCACCATCGGCCCGCAGATGCACGACCGCGTCGGGATCGTCCACCCGGGGCAGGCCGATGGCCCGCTGCACTTGCTGCAGCAGATCCAGGTCAATGCCCGTCTCCTGGCTGAGTTCACGCGCCGAGACGTACGTGCCGTCGTCACCAATCAATCGGCGTGAGGCCAGCAGCATGGGCGCGAACGTATTTCTGATCTGGTCGACGGTGATGTTCTTCTCGACCAGCCAAGCGATCAGCTCGGCGCGCTCGTCGCGCGCCTCGCCTTCGAGGCCGTCGAGCAGCCCCGAGCCTTCGATATCGGTCTCGCCGGTCACCAAGTCAACGTATAACGCCGGCGGCGCGAATGGCCGGAGCCGGCAACAAGAGGTGCATCATCAGAGGTGATGACCACCCCGCTGCTCGAAGGACTGCCGCCGATCATCGACGACGGCGCCCGGGTGCTGATCCTGGGCAACATGCCGAGCGTGATATCGCTGGCCGCGCGGGAGTACTACGCCAACCCACGCAACGGGTTCTGGCGAGTCACCGCTGAGGTGTTCGGATTCGACGCCTCCGCGCCCTACGAAGTCCGCGCAGCCGCTCTGCGCGCTTGCGGTGTCGCGGTGTGGGACGTGCTGCGAGCCTGTCGACGGGCAGGCAGCCTGGACTCGGCCGTCGAACCAGACAGCATGGTGGCCAACGATTTCGGGCAGCTGTTCGACGATCATCCGGCGATCGAGCGGGTGTACTTCAACGGCGCCGCGGCCGAGAAGAACTACACCAGGCTGGTCAGCATCGACCGGTCGATTAGCTACCAGCGCCTGCCGTCTACCAGCCCCGCGCAAACCATGCGCTATGCGGACAAGCTGCGGGCGTGGCAAGCGATAGCTTGACACCCGTGCTGCG
>CAZDYH010000029.1:0-4621 GCA_964509355.1 uncultured Mycobacterium sp. | reverse complement strand
GCCTAGGAAACCGCCGGACGGCGGTGCGCCCACGGCTGGGCCGCCTCAATCTGTGCGCTGAGCGAAAGCAGCGTCGCCTCGTCGAATGGCCGCCCGACCAGTTGAACCGACAGCGGCAGGCCGTCGCCGTCGAATCCCCACGGGACCACCGCCGCGGGCTGGCCGGTCACATTGGACATCGCCTGAAAAGGAACGCGGGCGGCTACCAGCGCGAACGTCGAGATCGCCCCGCGCCGCTGGTAGGCCCCGATCCGGGACGGTCCGGCCGCTGTTCCGGGCGTGACGACGACGTCGACGTCATCGAAAATCGACATGACGCGAGCGGCCACAGCTGCCTCGCCCGCTCGCACAGCGGCCATTCGCCGGTCCGAGAACAGGCCGCCGATCCGGGCCACCCCGCGGGTGCGGGCATCCAGACGCTCGCGGTGCGGCAACGCCTTGACGTCGTCGTGGACTCCGCGAAAGTAGCGCGGTAGCAGGTTCGCGTAGACCGCCGCCGCCGGGTAGTCCGGGTCGCGGACGACGACCTGGTGGCCGAGTTGACGCAGCAGCGTGCCCGCCTCGTCGACAACCGCCCGCTGCGCCTTGCCGAGCCGGGCCACCAGTGGCGGCGGGACCTTCGTGCTCAGGGCAATCCGCAGCCGCCCCGGCGCACGCGCCGCAGCAGCCACGAACCCGTCTTCGGGTGCCGGCAGCGTCGTGGTCACGTCCAGGAAGAGCGCGGCATCCTCAACGGTCCGGCCAATCGGACCGTTCACGCTCAGACCGCACCACGCGTCGTCGTGCGGGAAGAGCGGTACCCGGTCACGCTGCGGCTTGATGCCGAACACACCGCACCACGTCGACGGGATCCGGATCGATCCGGCGCCATCAGAGCCGAGGGCGAAGGGTGCCAGGCCGGCGGCCACCGCCGCGGCGCTGCCGCCACTGCTGCCGCCCGGTGTGCGGTCCGTGTCCCACGGGTTGCGCGTCGACCCGAAGGTGACCGTCTCGGTGAACGGCCAGATCATCAGCTCCGGGACGGCGGTCTTGCCGATGATCACCGCGCCGGCCTCGCGCAGCCGGCGGACAACCTGGGCATCCTGCGCCTTGGCGGGGCCGTGAGCGCTGGTGCCGTACGTCGTGACCTCACCGGCGACGTCGACGTCGTCCTTGATCGCGATGGGCACCCCGAGCAGCGGCAGCCGCTCACCGGCGTCGAGCCGGGCCTGAGCGGCGGCGGCCTCGGTGCGCGCGCTGTCCGCAAGCACCACCCGGTACGCCCGTAGCTCGCGGTCCAGGCGGGCGATCCGCTCCAGGTACACCTCGAGCAGCGCGGGCGCGGTGATCGCGCCCGCGGCAAGCAGCCGCGCCTGCTCTGCGGCGCCGGCGAAGGCAAGGTCGTCGGCGTCCATCGGCGCAGCGTATCGGGCTGACCGCGGAGCCAGTACGGTGACTCCCATGTCTTGCGTGTTCTGCGCTATCGTTGCCGGCGAGGCGCCGGCCGTCCGCATCTACGAGGACGATGACTACCTCGCGATCCTCGACATCCGACCGATCACCCGCGGCCACACCCTGGTGCTGCCGAAGCAACACACTGTCGGCCTGGCGGACACGCGGCCGGAGACCCTCGCCGGCATGATGGCCATCGGGCAGCGGATCGCGCAGGCGGCCCGGGTCTCGGAGCTGAAGGCGGACGGCAACAACATCGCCATCAACGACGGCCGCGCCGCATTCCAGAGCGTGTTCCACATCCACCTGCATGTCGCGCCACGCCATACCGGGGACAAGCTGTCGTTCGCCAAGGGCCTCGTCGTGCGCCGCGACCCCGACCGGGAAGGCACCGGACGAATCCTGCGCGAGGCCCTGGCACAACTCGACGCCGCTCAGCAAGACTGAGTCATGACTTCCCTCGCCGAGAAGACGTTCTTCGCGTTCCTGCGTGCGCATGACACGATTTACCAGCGAACCAACGGCTGGATCGGGCACCGGACGTTGTTGGTTCCCAGCCTGTTGCTGCACACCGTCGGCGCCAAGACCGGTCAGCAGCGCACCACATCACTGAGCTATGCCCGCGACGGCGACGACTACTTGATTGTCGCGTCCAAGGCCGGTGCCGCCCAGGCCCCCGGCTGGTATCACAACCTGCGGGCCCGCCCTGACGTCGAGATCAATGTCGGCCCAAAGCGATTCGGTGTCACCGCCCGCGTGGTACGGCCCGGCGACCCGGACTACGCGCGACTGTGGGAGATCGTCAACAAGAACAACGGCAACCGCTACACCGCCTACCAGAAGAAGACATCGCGGCCGATCCCCGTCGTGGTATTGACACCCTAGAACAGCTCCTTGGCGAGCAACTCCAGCGTCATGTCGCGGGCCGGCGCGGTCGCCGGATCGGTACCGCGACGGGCCGACGCGACCGGGTTGACCATCACCTCGTCCACCCCGAACTCCTCGGCCAGGGCACGCACCTGATCGGCGGCCTCGGCGGGCGGGCCGACGACGGCACGCTCCAGGCCGGCAGCGACGATCGCGCGGGCATGCGGGCTGAGCTCTGTCACCTCGGCGTCCTCGACGAGCTCCAGCGGACCGAGCGGCTGACCGGTGCGCAGGCGGGCCATCATCTGCAGGTTCGGCAGCAGGAGGGCCATCGCCTCGGCGCGGGTTTCGGCCACGGCCGCGTTGACGGTCAGGAACGTCACCGGCTCAGGGGCCAGGTCGCTGGGCACGAACTCCGAGCGGTACACCTGCAGGGCCTCGGCGGTGCCCTGGCCGGAGAAGTGGTGCGCGAAGACGTAGGGCAGGCCCTTGGCGGCGGCCAGATGCGCCGAGTACAGCGACGAGCCGAGCAGCCACAGCCGCGGTTCGGTGACAGCGGCGGGCGTGGCCTTGAGGATGTAGTCGTCCCTCATCAGATCCCCCGGGATCGCGACTCGCACCCCGCGCGGGCTCATCAGCGCCACCACGTCGTCGAGATACTGCGGGAACTCCTCGATGTGTTGCTGATCAGCCAAGCCGTCACGTCCACGCAACGCGATCGATGTGACCGGGTCGGACCCGGGGGCGCGGCCGATGCCGAGGTCGATACGCCCGGGGTGGGCGGCCTCTAGCAGTGCGAACTGTTCGGCCACCGCGAGCGGTGCGTGGTTGGGCAGCATCACACCCCCGGAACCGAGTCGCAGCTGCGTCGTCTGCGCGGCGAGGTGCGCGATCAAGACCGGCGGGCTGGTGGCCGCCACCGCGGGCATGTTGTGGTGCTCGGCAAGCCAGTACCGGGTGAAACCGAGCCGATCGGCCGTCTGCGCGAGGCGCAGCGTGGCCGCCAGGGCACCGGAGGTCGACTGGTCGGTGCGTACCGGGACGAGGTCGAGGACGGAAAGCCGCATGACGGCGTCAACGCTCCCGGTCACCGGAGTAGTCCTTCGGCGTGATCGAGTGGATCACGCGGTAGCGCTCCTCCGGCGGTATCGGCTCGCCCCCCGGAGCATCGTCGCTGGCCAGCCATTGGTTGCCGAGGACGTAATCTCCGAAAGCGGTGAAGTAGTTCGCGAAGCCCAGCGCATGATCACCGTCGGCCTCCGCGAGTTCGCCGGCCAGGATGTAGGCGCCTAGCAGGGCCACGCTGGTGCCCTGGCCCGACAGTGGTGAGCAGCAGTAGCCGGCGTCGCCGACCAGCGCGACCCTGCCCTGCGACCAACGATCCATGATGATCTGCGCCATCTCGTCGAAGTAGAAGTCGGGCGCGGTGCGCATGTACTCGAGCAACTGCGGGCGGACCCAACCGTCGCCGGCCATCCGGCGCTCCAGTTCGGTGAACTGGGCCTCGGTGTCGCGGTAGTCGATCTGCAGGCCGGTGTCCATGAATCCCAACATCGCCCGGGCCTCGGTGTTGTCGCGCGCGCTGTAGACCCCGGCCGAGGAGGTATCCGTCATATTGAACGTCTCCCAGTAGTCGAGGTCCAGGAAGTTGGGCACGGTGAAGATCGCCACGTAGGTGCCCAGCCGCTTGGCGAACTGCTCCTGACGGCCGAACACCAGTCTGCGGACGTTGGAATGCAATCCGTCGGCGCCGATGACGAGGTCGAAGCTGCGGGCAGGGGCGCGCTCGAAGGTCACCGACACCGAGTCGCCGCGGTCCGCCAGCGCGGCGATGCTGTCCCCGAACAGGTACTCGGTCCGCGGTTGGGTTGCGCCGTAGAGCAATTCGACGAGGTCATCACGCAGGATCTCGATATCCGGGTTGCCGATGACGCCGCCGGTGGGGGTCGATTCGGTGCTGCGGGACAGTTCGTTGCCGTCGCGATCGACGAATGACGCGCCGCGGATGCGGGTCTTCTGGGCCTCGGCGGCCTCCAGCAGCCCCATCCGGTCCAGAACCGTCAGCGCCGGCCCACGAACGTCGATGGCCTGGCCGCCCGGCCGCGGGCCATCATGGCGTTCCACCACCGTCACCGAATACCCATGCCGCCCAAGCCAGTACGCGGCCGTCGTGCCCGCAACGCTCGCCCCGGATATCAGGACTGTCGTCATCGAATACCTGCCCTCTTCCCCGCGTCGATAAAGATCGCACCGAGCATCGCCGGAGTCAATCGCCCGGTGAACATGTTCTGCTGACTCGGGTGGTAGCAGCCGAGTAGGTGCA
>CAZDYH010000028.1:18265-22783 GCA_964509355.1 uncultured Mycobacterium sp. | reverse complement strand
GTCGTTCGCCTGATGGTATCGGTGCGCGGGCCGCTCAACGGGGCAGCGTGCGGGCGTGTCGGGGCGTCATTTCAGCAGCTAGACGGGGTATTCGCGGACCGCGAACGGCTGGCGCGAACCTCTGCCGCGTACTTCCACTAGCCTGCTTGCTGGAACGCATACGAACGGAAGGGTCCAGCGTGGAGGTCAAGATCGGTGTCTCGGACAGCCCGCGCGAGTTGGTCTTCACCAGCTCGCAAACGCCCGACGAGGTCGAGGAGCTGGTGACGGCGGCGCTGGCCAAGGATGCGGACGTACTGAGCCTGACCGACGAGAAAGGCCGCCGGTTCCTGGTGCAGACGGCCAAGATCACCTACGTGGAGATCGGCGTGGGCGATTCGCGCCGGGTCGGCTTCGGGGTCGGGGCGGGGCCGGCTACGAGCGAGTGAGCGGCACGTGCGACAGTCCGCCCCAGGCGAACTGCACAGTGCCCTCGACGGCGTCCTCCTTGGAGATCGGCCGTTCGGTGTCGAGCCAGTACCGCGCGCAGTCGACGCTGATGCCCACCAGCCCGACCGCGATCATCCGGGCGCGGTGCGGGTCCAGGCCGGAGTCGCGACTGATCAGATCGAACACCGCGTCGGTGCACGCCTCGGTGGCGACCTTGACCTGCAGGGCGACCTGGGGCTCGGAGACGTAGTCGTTCTCGAAGATCAACCGGTAGCCCTGGCTGTCGTGCTCGATGAAGTCGAAGAAGGCCTGCACCGCGGAGCGCAGCCGCTGGCGGTTGTCGGTGGTGGTGCGCAGAGCCTGCCGCACACCTGAGACCAGGTTGTCGACGTGGCGTTGCAGTACCGCCAGATAGAGCTCAAGCTTGCTGGAGAAGTGTTGGTACAGAACAGGTTTGCTGACTCCGGCGCGGTCGGCGATCTCATCCATGCCGGCCGCGTGGTAGCCACGGTCGACGAAAATCTCGCTCGCAGCGGCAAGCAACTGTCCGCGACGCTCGTCGCGGGGAAGCCGGTTGCCGCGCCGATTCGGGCCGGTGGCGCCGCCCGCGGACCGGGCACCCTTCGCCGGCGTGCCGCCTCTCCGGTCGGCCGCGTTGGCGAGATCACTCATCAAGTCCTCAATCTGGTTTGCCCGGGCGCAACTGCTTCGCTTCGCGCCGAAACCTCATCGCACGACACTACTACTCCGCACCCCGCAGAACGCTGGTAGGCAGGTCAGGCGGCGGTACCGGGCGCGCCGGGGGTAGCGCGCGCGGCCGGTTATGCCATCCTTGGTCGGTGACCTACGACCCGGGGCCTCGCGGGGGCGGTCGTGTGCCGGTACTGCGTGACGAGTGGCGAGAGCCGCTGCGCGCCCAGCGCGACCCACTGGCGGGCGACTCCGGCCGGGTCAGGTCCAACAGAGACGAGCGGCGCCGCTGGCGTAAGCAGACCTGGCTGGGCCGGTTCATCTCCACCTACGGCTGGCGCGCCTACGCGCTTCCAGTCCTGGTGGCGCTTACCGCCGTGGTGGTCTACCAGACGGTGACCGGAACGGCCGCGCCCGGTCCCGCGCCGGATCAGCCAATCACCGGACCGCCAACCATCGGCGCCACGGGCACCGCGATCATCGGCGCCCCACCCCGCGGCCTGACGCAGTTCGATGCCAATCTGCCCACCGGGATCCTGCCGGACGGCGGCCCCTTCACCGAAGCCGGCGCAAAAACCTGGCGTGTCGTTCCGGGTACCGAACCGCAGGTGGGCCGGGGCACCGCCAAGGTGTTCACCTACACCGTCGAGGTGGAGGACGGGGTCGACACCACATCGTTCGGCGGTGACGACGGCTTCGCGCGGATGGTCAGCCAGACGCTCGGTAATCCCAAGAGCTGGACGCACAATCCACAGTTCGCATTCACCCGGGTCGACAGCGGCGATCCCGACTTCCGGGTGTCGCTGACGTCGCCGATGACGTTGCGGGAGGGCTGCGGCTACGAGATCCCGCTCGAGGCGTCCTGCTACAACCCGAGCTACGGACCCGACGAACAGCCCCGGGTGTTCATCAACGAGGCACGGTGGGTCCGTGGGGCTGTGCCGTTCCAGGGTGACGTCGGCTCCTACCGGCAGTATCTGGTCAACCATGAAGTCGGGCACGCGATCGGTTATCAGCACCACGAGCCGTGCGACAACGAGGGCGGACTGGCCCCGGTGATGATGCAGCAGACGTTCAGCACCGCCAATGACGACTCGGCGAAGTTCGACCCCGAATGGGTCAAACCGGACGGCAAGAGCTGCCGGTTCAATCCGTGGCCCTATCCGATCGCGTAGCCGGGCGGCCACCGGGAAGCTTCGCACCGCGATTGCTGTTGACCTGGGTGACTGTTGTGATGTTCGTTGTGCCCTGTCCGGCCAACGCGTGACCGCGAATCGAGGAGTATCGGTGTCGACCCCGTTGCCGCCGCTGGTCAAGCCAGCAGCTGAGTTGACCCGCGATGAGGTTGCGCGCTACAGCCGGCACCTCATCATTCCCGACCTGGGCGTCGATGGGCAGAAGCGCCTGAAGAACGCGCGGGTGCTGGTGATCGGCGCAGGCGGCCTCGGGTCGCCCACGCTGCTGTACCTCGCCGCGGCCGGCGTCGGGACGATCGGGATCGTCGAATTCGACGTCGTCGACGAGTCCAACCTGCAGCGCCAGATCATTCACGGCCAGTCCGATATCGGGCGGCCCAAGGCGCAGAGTGCGCGCGACGCGATTCGCGAGATCAACCCGCTTGTCGAGGTGCGGCTGCACGAGCTGCGACTCGAACCGGATAACGCCGTCAACCTGTTCAGGCAATACGACCTGATCATCGACGGTACCGACAACTTCGCCACCCGGTACCTGGTCAACGATGCCGCGGTGCTCGCCGCGAAGCCGTACGTGTGGGGTTCGATCTACCGTTTCGAAGGTCAGGTTTCGGTGTTCTGGGAGGACGCGCCCGACGGTCGGGGACTGAACTACCGCGATCTCTACCCGGAGCCGCCACCACCGGGCATGGTGCCGTCCTGCGCCGAAGGCGGCGTGCTGGGCATCCTGTGCGCGTCGATCGCATCGGTGATGGGGACCGAGGCCATCAAGCTGATCACCGGTATCGGCGAGTCGCTGCTGGGGCGGCTCATGGTGTACGACGCGCTGGACATGACGTACCGAACGATCAGGATTCGCAAGGATCCCGCGACGCGTGAGATCACCGAACTGATCGACTACGAAGCGTTCTGCGGTGTGGTCTCCGATGAGGCCGTCGAGGCGGTCGCCGACGCCACGATCACCCCGCGTGAGCTGCGCGAGCTGCTCGACTCCGGCAAGAAGCTGGCGCTGATCGACGTCCGCGAGCGGGTGGAATGGGACATTGTGCACATCGACGGCGCTGAGCTGATTCCGCAGTCGTCGATCAATTCCGGGGAGGGTTTGGCCAAGCTGCCGCACGACCGCACGCCGGTGCTGTACTGCAAGACCGGCGTGCGCTCCGCCGAGGCGCTGGTGACGGTCAAGCGGGCCGGATTCGCCGACGCGGTCCACCTGCAGGGCGGAATCGTGGCGTGGGCCAAGCAGATGCAGCCCGACATGGTCATGTACTGAATGGCCGATGAGCCGCTTGGGCCTCAGGTACGACACAGCCGGTCACCGCGGCGGAACGTGGCGGCCGCACCGTTAGGCTGGCGGGGTGACTGTCGAGCCGCCGCCTGAGCACGTCCTGGCGGCGTTCGGGCTGAGCGGCGTTCGCGCTGCCGAGCTCGGTGCCGGTTGGGAGGGTGGCTGGCGCTGCGGCGAGGTGGTGCTGTCGATGGTCGCCGACCATGCCCGCGCCGCGTGGTCGGCGAAGGTCCGCGAGACATTGTTCGTCGACGGTATGCGGATAGCCCGCCCGGTCCGCTCCACCGACGGGCGCTATGTGGTATCGGGCTGGCGGGCAGACACATTCGTGGCCGGCACTCCTGAGCCACGGCACGACGAAGTGGTGTCGGCCGCCGTACGTCTGCACGAGGCCACCGCCAAACTGGAACGTCCACGGTTTCTCACCCAGGCACCGGTGGCGCCGTGGGCGGACGTCGATGTGTTCATTGCCGCCGACCGCGCGGCCTGGGAGGAGCGGCCGCTGCAGTCGCTGCCGTCGGCGGCGCGGGTGTCGCCGGGGTCGGCGGACGGGCAGCGGTCGATCGACCTGATCAACCAGCTGGCGGTGCTGCGCAGACCGACGAAGAGTCCGAACCAGCTGGTGCACGGAGATCTCTACGGCACGGTGCTTTTCGCGGGCACCGCCGCGCCCGGGATCACCGACATCACACCGTACTGGCGGCCCGCATCCTGGGCGGCCGGGGTGGTCGTGGTCGACGCCCTGTCGTGGGGCGAAGCCGACGACGGACTCATCGAGCGATGGAATCCGCTGCCCGAGTGGCCGCAAATGCTGTTGCGCGCGTTGATGTTCCGACTGGCCGTGCATGCACTGCACCCGCGCTCGACCGCGTCCGCCTTTCCCGGATTGGCCCGCACCGCCGCGCTGGTCCGGCTGAC
>CAZDYH010000028.1:15282-18165 GCA_964509355.1 uncultured Mycobacterium sp. | reverse complement strand
GTAGATCCCCGGGTTCGGTGTCCCCGGCCCGCCGGGCCTAGAACTCGTACCGGGTCTCGCGCAGCGGGATCTTGCCGTCGACGGCGAGCACCCCTTCGGTGCGTAGTAACGCGAGTTGGTGCGTCGCCAGGTGTGGCGCCGGTCGACCCGAGGCGGAGATCACCCGATGCCAGGGCAGGTCAGCGGAGTCGGACCGCATGATCCAGCCGACGATTCGCGGGCTGGAAAGCCCTGCGGCGGAGGCGATGTCGCCGTAGGTGGCGACCCGTCCCGCCGGGATGGACGCGACCAGCGCCCGGACCCGTTCGACCTGCTCGTCGGTGACTCGTTGCGACTGGCCGGCCACGGCTAGCCCAGCCGTTCGCGGATCACGCCTGCGACCTCCGCGGGTTTGGCCTGTGGCACCATGTGCTGGCACTGAAAGTCGACGAGGCTGAAGTCCTTCCCCAGCCGTTCCCGCAGTGCCGTGACGAGGTCGTCGCCGACATAGGGTGGCGAGGTCCATGCCGCTCGTACCAGCGTCGTCGCAGTTCCCTTTGGCGGCAACACGATATCGCGGGCAAGCTCACTCCAGTAGGACATCATCGCCGGCACGCTGATCCGCCAGCCGCACCGGCCGTTGGGCAGCGCAATGAGGTGCTCGTCGAGTTCGGCGTCGAGTTCGGCGGGGTCCACGTCCGCCCACGAGCCCGTCATCTTCTCGTTGCGGGCCTCGTCCCGGTCGGTGTAGTCGGGGGAGTCCATCATCGCGTCGGCGATCTCGCGCATCCTCTCACCGTCCAGGCCGATCGCCGGATCGAGTAACACCAGCGATGCCACCAGATCCGGTCGCGCCGCGGCCAGGTGCAGGGCAACCGCCCCGCCGAACGAGTGGCCGACCACCAGGACCGGGCCGTCGGCGGCCTTCTCTGCCAGTTCCGCCAGCGCGGTGACGTTGGCGTCGAAGGTCCACGGCGCCGCCCAGGATGACCGCCCGTGACCGAGCAGATCGGGTGCGGCCAAGGTGATCTCGGGCAGGTGGCCGGTCGCCAGCGTCTGCCAGCGCTTCCCGTGGCCGGTCAGTCCGTGAATTGCCAGTACCCGCATCGGCCCGGCGGGGCCGTAGCGGTGAACGTGTAGGTCGGTCACGGCCTCGATCGTGCCAGTTCGGCATCGGGGCGCCAACGGGGCGCGGCCGACTTGTCGGACCCGGGTGGTGTCATGTTGCCATGGCCACGCCGTCAACCGCAGTTCCCCGCCACTGGGGCGCCCAAGCGCGCGCCGTGCTGGATCCGGGTCGACGCGGCGTGGTGCGCGTGCTCGGCGGACCCGGAACCGGTAAGAGCAGCTTGCTCGTCGACGCCGCGGTCGCGCAGATCGCCGCCGGCGCGGACCCGGAATCGGTTCTGCTGCTGACCGGTTCGGGGCGGATCGGTGTGCGGGCCCGTAGCGCGCTGACGACGGCGTTGCTGATGTCGCGCGCACAGGGACCGTGCCGTGCCGTGGTCCGCGAGCCATTGGTACGCAGTGTTCATGCCTACGCGTTCGCGGTGCTGCGGTCCGCGGCCCAGCGTAACGGGGATCCGCCGCCGCGCCTGGTCACCGCGTCCGAGCAGGCCGGCATCGTCCGCGAGCTGCTGGACGGTGATATCGCCGACGGAGCGGCCGCGGCCAGCGCCTGGCCCGAGCAGCTGCGGCCCGCGCTGGGCACGGCCGGGTTCGCCACCGAACTGCGTGACCTGCTGGCGCGCTGCGCCGAACGGGGAGTGGACCCGCTTGCGCTGCAGCGTATCGGCCGGCTGTCGGGGCGCCCGGAGTGGACGGCGGCCGGGCGGTTCGCGCAGCAGTACGAGCAGGTGATGCTGCTGCGCGCGGCCGTCGGGACGGCTGCCCCACAGGCGACCGTGCCGGCGCTGGGTGCGGCCGAACTCGTCGGCGCCGCCCTGGAAGCCTTCGCGGTGGATGCCGAACTGCTGGCTACCGAGCGTGGCCGCATCAGGATCCTGCTCGTCGACGACGCCCAGCAGCTCGACCCCCAGGCGGCGCGGCTGGTCTGGATGCTCGCCGCCGGAGCCGATCTGACGCTGCTCGCCGGCGACCCCGACCAGGCGGTGTTCGGCTTCCGCGGCGCCGATCCCGCGCTGCTCACCGCGACTGATTCGCCGGCCGTCACACTGACGCAGTCGCATCGGTGCAGCCCCGCGGTGGCGCGCGCCGTCACGGGCATTGCGGGCAGGCTGCCCGGCGTCGGGCCGGTCCGCGAAATAGACTGCACCGGTGCAGATTCGGGCTCGGTCACGGTACGGCTGGCCGCGTCCGAGCATGTCGAGGCGGCCCTGATCGCCGACACCCTGCGGCGCGCGCACCTGTGCGACGGCGTGCCGTGGTCGCAGATGGCGGTGATCGTCAGATCGGTTCCGCGGGCCGCCGCCGGGTTGCCGCGCGCCCTGGCCGGGGCGGGGGTCCCGGTGGCCAAGCCGCCGATCAGCGCCCCGCTGTCCGAACACCCCGCCGTACGGGCGCTGCTGGCGGTGCTCACGGCGACGGCCGACGGTCTGGACGGTGAGTACGCGCTGTCGCTGCTGACCGGGCCCATCGGTCGGGTCGACCCGGTCTCGCTGCGCCAGCTCCGAAGGGCGTTGCGCCGGGCCGACGGCAGCGACCCGGCACGGGAGTTCGGCGTTCTGCTGGTCGAAGCGTTGACCGGGAACGAGCTCGACCACCTGCCCGCCCTACACGCACGTCCGCTGCGCCGGGTGCGTGCGGTTCTGGCCGCGGCGGCCCACGGCGACCGCAGTAACCAGGACCCGCGCTACACGCTGTGGCAGGCGTGGCACCGTTCCGGACTGCAGCGCCGGTGGGTGGCGGCCGCCGAGCGGGGCGGCCCGGTGGGCGCGCAGGCCA
>CAZDYH010000028.1:4949-15182 GCA_964509355.1 uncultured Mycobacterium sp. | reverse complement strand
CGCGGGCGCCGCTGCTGGCGGAGGAGCGTCGGTTGCTGGTCGCGGCGATGGGGCGTGCCCGCAGCCACCTGCTGGTGACGGCCGTCGACAGTGACGCCGGCGATGAGGTCGCGCTGCCGTCGCCGTTCTTCTTCG
Source organism: uncultured Mycobacterium sp. (assembly GCA_964509355.1). Lineage (GTDB taxonomy): Bacteria > Actinomycetota > Actinomycetes > Mycobacteriales > Mycobacteriaceae > Mycobacterium. Next base: position 15,047 of record CAZDYH010000028.1, on the reverse strand, counting down.
AGTTGGCGCACTGGGCGACCGACGCAGATTCGACGAATAGCGAACCGATGCAACCCCGTAGTGCGCCGCGGGTGCTCTCGCCCGCGGCGGTGGTGGGCCGGTTGCGCAGTGTGGTCTGCGCGCCGGCGGGCGCCGTGGACGATGTGGCGCGCGCCTGTGCGGCAACGCAATTGGCGCGCCTGGCCAAGGCCGGCGTGCCCGGCGCCGACCCGGCCGGGTGGTACGGCATGATGCCGGTGAGCACCGACGAACCGCTGTGGTCCGGCGAGGGTCACGTCGTGACGCTGTCGCCGTCGACCCTGCAGGCCCTGCACGACTGCCCGCTGCGCTGGCTACTGGAACGCCACGGCGGAACCGACGGCCGCGAATTGCGTTCGGCCATCGGTTCTGTCCTGCACGCGCTCATCGCCGACACCACCAGGAGCGAATCCCAACTACTCGCCGAACTGGACAACCTCTGGCAGCGATTGCCGTTCGATTCGCAGTGGTATTCCCGCAACGAACTGGACCGGCACCGTGCCATGCTCGCGACATTCGCGCAGTGGCGGACCCAGACCCGCCACGAGCTGACCGAGGTCGGGACGGAGGTCGACGTCGACGGATTCGTCGACCAGCCGGACGGCGACTGTCCCGGGGTCCGGGTGCGCGGCCGCGTCGACCGGGTCGAACGTGACGCCGCTGGCCGGCTCGTCATCGTCGACGTCAAGACCGGCAAGAGTCCGGTCAGCAAGGACGACGCGCAACGGCACGCCCAGCTGGCGACGTATCAGCTGGCGGTCGCCGAGGGGCTGCTGCCCCAGGGTGACCAGCCCGGCGGCGCCCGGCTGGTCTACATCGGCAAGCCCGCGGTCGGCGGTGCCACCGAACGCGAACAGGACGCGCTGACCGCCGAGGGGCGCGACGACTGGCGTGCCCTGGTGCAGCGCGCCGCCGCCACGACCGCCGGCCCGGGATTCATCGCCCGGGTCAACGACAGCTGCGTGCACTGTCCGGTGCGGCCCAGCTGCCCCGCTCACGCGGACGGGTCGGGCCCGCGATGACCGCTCGATACAGTCCGGCCGGGCTGGCGTCAGCCCTCGGCCTGCCGGCGCCTACCGACGAACAGGCTGCGGTGATCGAGGCCGCGCCGGGCCCGCTGGTGGTCATTGCCGGGGCGGGCGCCGGTAAGACCGAGACGATGGCCGCGCGGGTGGTGTGGCTGGTCGCCAACGGCTACGCCGAACCGGGCCAGGTGCTGGGCCTGACGTTCACCCGCAAGGCTGCCGGGCAACTGCTGCGCCGGGTTCGGTCCCGGCTGGCCCGGCTGGCCGGGATGGCCGGCGAGGCGGCCGGGGAGTCCGGAATCGCTGCGGTCAGCACCTACCATGCCTTCGCCGGCTCGCTGCTGCGTGATCACGGGCTGCTGTTGCCGGTCGAGCCCGACGCGCGGCTGCTCAGTGAGACCGAACTGTGGCAACTGGCCTTCGACGTGGTCAACAACTACCGGGGCGAACTGCACACCGACAAGAGCCCGGCCACCGTCACCTCGATGGTGTTGCGGCTGTCCGGTCAGCTGGCCGAGCACCTGGTCGACACCGGCCAACTGCGTGACAGCCATGTCGAGCTGGAACGGCTCGTCCATACCCTGCCGGCCGGTCCCTACCAGCGCGATCGCGGACCCAGCCAATGGTTGCGCAGGATGTTGGCCACCCAGACCGAGCGCACCGAGCTGGTTCCGTTGGTCGACGCCCTGCATCAGCGGATGCGGGCCGAGAAGGTCATGGACTTCGGCATGCAGATGGCGTCGGCCGCACGGTTGGCGTCGGCGTTCCCGCAGGTCGGCGCGGAGCTGCGGAGCCGCTACCGGGTGGTCCTGCTCGACGAGTACCAGGACACCGGCCACGCGCAGCGCGTCGCGTTGTCGTCGCTGTTCGGCGGCGGAGTCGACGACGAGCTGGCGCTGACCGCCGTCGGCGACCCGATTCAGTCGATCTACGGGTGGCGGGGTGCGTCGGCGACGAACCTGCCGCGGTTCGCCAACGACTTCCCCAGGTCGGACGGCACCCCGGCGCCGACGCTGGAGCTGCGCACCAGCTGGCGGAACCCACCGCGCGCCCTGTATGTGGCCAATGCGATCTCGGCGGAGGCCCGACGGCGGTCGGTCGCGGTGCGCGCCCTGCGACCACGGCCGGACGCCGATCCCGGCACCGTGTACTGCGCGTTGCTCACCGATGTGCGAGCCGAACGCGACTGGATCGCGGCCCACTTCGCGCAGCGGTACCACGCGGCGCGTGCCCAGGGCGTAGACGCGCCCACCGCCGCGGTGCTGGTGCGCCGGAACGCCGACGCCGCACCGCTGGCCGAGGCACTGGGCGCCCGCGGAGTCCCGGTGGAAGTGGTCGGGCTGGCCGGTCTGCTGGCCATCGCCGAGGTTGCCGATGTGGTGGCGATGCTGCGGCTCGTCGCGGATCCGACCGCCGGCCCGGCCGCGATGCGGGTGCTCACCGGTCCGCGGTGGCGCCTCGGCGGTCGCGACATCTCCGCGCTGTGGCGCCGGGCCCTCCAACTCGACGGCGCCGGCTCGTCCCGCGCCGCCCTGTCTCCCGAGCAGATCGTCGCCCTGGCCGCGCCCGACGCCGACTCGGCCTGCCTGGCCGACGCCATCTGCGACCCCGGCCGCGCCGACGGGTATTCGGTTGCCGGATACCGACGGATCACCGCGCTGGCCCGCGAGCTCACGGCGCTGCGCGCCCACCTCGGCCGTCCGGTGCCTGACCTGGTCGCCGAGGTGCGGCGCGTGCTGGGTGTGGACGTCGAAGTCAGAGCGGCGCGCACCGCTGAGGCGGGATGTTCTGGGGCAGAGCATCTCGACGCGTTCGCCGACGTCGTGGCCGGCTACGCCGAACGCCCACGGGCGTCGGTGCACGGCCTGCTCGCCTACCTGGACGCCGCGGCCGTTGTCGAGAACGGATTGGCGCCCGCCGAGGTGACGGTCGCGCAGAACCGGGTGCAGATACTGACCGTGCACGCCGCCAAGGGGTTGGAGTGGCAGGTCGTGGCCGTTCCGCACCTCAGTGCCCGGGTGTTCCCGTCCACCGCGTCGACCCGTACCTGGCTCACGGATGCCGCCGACCTGCCGCCGCTGCTGCGCGGTGACCGTGCCGCGCCCGGCGCAGCGGGAGTCCCGATCCTGGACACCTCGGACGTCAACGATCGAAAACAGCTGTCGGACAAGATCTCCGCGCACCGAGATCAGCTGGAGCAACGCCGAGTCGACGAGGAACGCAGGCTGCTGTATGTGGCCATCACCCGTGCCGAAGACACCCTGCTGATATCCGGCTACCACTGGGGCGCCACCGAGACCAAGCCACGCGGTCCGTCGGACTTCTTGTGCGAACTCAAGGACATCATCGAAGAGTCCGCCGGCGCGGGCAACCAGTGCGGCGTGGTGGAACACTGGGCACCCCCGCCGGCCGACGGCGAGCGAAACCCATTGCGCGACAGCGTCATCGAAGCGATATGGCCCGCCGATCCACTGGGCGGCGCGCGGCCCGATGTCGAGCGGGGAGCCGCGTTGGTGGCCGCAGCGGCGGCCTGCGGTCAACCCGGTGACGCCGACACCGACGCGTACGGCTGGGCTGCCGACGTCGATGCCCTGCTGGCCGAGCGGGCGCGCAACGCCGTGCAGCCCGCCGTGGTGCTGCCCAGCCAGTTGTCGGTGAGCAGCCTGGTGGATCTGGGCCGCGACCCGGTCGCGGCGGCGAAACGGCTGACGTGGCGGCTGCCGTCGCGGCCCGATCCGCATACCCTGCTGGGCACCGCATTCCACGACTGGGTGCAACGCTTCTACGGCGCCGACCGGCTGTTCGACCTGGATGACCTGCCGGGCGCGGTGGACACCGAAGCCGCCCGTGCCGACGCCGAAGCGCTGGCCGCACTGCAGGCTGCGTTCACCGCGTCAGACTGGGCCGCGCGGACACCCCTCGAGGTCGAGGTCCCCTTCGAGATGGCGATCGGTGACACCGTGGTGCGTGGCCGCATCGACGCGGTGTTCGCCGATCCCGACGGCGGCGCGACGGTGGTCGACTGGAAGACCGGCGAACCTCCGAACGGTCCCGAGGCCACGCGGCAGGCCGCCGTCCAACTCGGGGTGTACCGGTTGGCGTGGGCGGCATTGCAGGGTCGCCCCGAATCGTCGGTGCGGGCGGCCTTCCACTACGTGCGCACCGGCCAGACCGTCGTCCCGGACGTGCTGCCCGGTCCCGATGACCTGGCCGCACTGATCCCTAAGTCCACGGGGCCGGCTACGCGTTGCGCCTGACCTTGAGCGCCTCGGTGATCATCGGAATCTGCAACGGCAGCCGCGCAATCGCACCGATTCGCATCGGCCACGGCTTGTCCCACCACAGCCGCACCATGTTGACATTGCCCGGGAAGACGCCGAGGAACACCGCGATCGCCGCCAGCGCACCGAACCGGCGGGTGCGTGGCACCAGCAGCAGCCCACCGGTGGCCACCTCGGCAAAACCGGAAGCATAGGTGTAGAACCGCTGACTGCCCGGCAGCTCAGCCGGCACGATCGCGTCGAACGGTTTCGGCGCCAGGAAGTGCGTCGTCCCGATGCCGATAAGCATCGCCGCCAGTCGGTACGCGGGTACTTGGCTCGAGTTGTGTGGGCGTTCGGGCGCGGTGGGCGACATGATTACATTGTGCTCGTGTGCACCGGCGGGCAGAAGCGAAGCGACACGGGGATGGTGCTGGTAAACCGATGAATAACGCCCGTGGCCAAAGGTAGGTTGCGCCGTCGGTCAGACGGACCCGACGAGGCACTGGCTTCTAAGCCCGATTTTGCGCTGGTCGGCGTGCTGCGCATCCCGGAAAGCCACGTCAGCCCCGGCCGTGCCATCTCGCGACGCATTGCGATCGCGTTGTGTGCGCTGTTCGCCGCCGTGTTCATCGTCTACATCGACCGCGACGGCTACCGCGACGTACAGAACGACCAACTGTCATTCCTGGACTGCCTGTACTACGCCACGGTGTCGCTGTCGACCACGGGCTACGGCGACATCACCCCGTACACCGAATCCGCTCGGCTGATCAACGTCCTGGTGATCACCCCGCTGCGGGTCGCGTTCCTGATCGTCTTGGTCGGTACCACGATTGAGGTCCTCACCGAGCGATCCCGCCAGGCCCTGAAGATCCAGCGATGGAGGAGCAGAGTGCGCAACCACACCATCGTCATCGGCTACGGCACGAAAGGCCGTACCGCGGTCGATGCCATGCTCGGCGACCATGTGGCCCCGGGCGACATCGTCGTCGTCGACACCGATCAGACGGTTCTCGACAACGCCGGGGCCGCCGGCCTGGTGACGGTGCTAGGCGACGCCACCAAGTCCGATGTGCTGCGACTGGCCGGTGCGCAGCACGCGGCATCGATCGTGGTGGCCACCAACCGCGACGACACCGCCGTGCTCGTCACCCTGACTGCCCGCGAGCTCGCACCCAAGGCCAAGATCGTGGCGGCTGTCCGTGAGGCGGAGAATCAACACCTGCTGCGCCAATCGGGCGCGGACTCGGTGGTGGTGTCCTCGGAAACCGCCGGCCGCTTGTTGGGCATCGCCACCACCACACCCAGCGTCGTGGAGATGATCGAGGATCTGCTCACGCCGGCTGCCGGATTCGCCATCGCCGAACGCGAGGTCGAGGGCGCTGAGGTCGGCGGCTCGCCCCGGCATCTGTCCGATATCGTGCTCGGCGTGGTGCGCGACGGCCAACTGGTCCGTGTGGATGCGCCCGAAGTCGACTCCCTCGAGGCCACCGACCGGCTGCTGTACATCCGCAACACCGGGAACTGAGTGCTCGTGCACTTCGAGCTGCGCAACGTCCCGCTGCTGTCCCGAATCGGCGCCGACCGTGCCGACCAGTTGCGCACCGACGTCGACGCCGCCACCGCCGGGTGGGCGCAGGCCGCTCTGCTTCGGGTGGATTCACGCAATCAGGTGCTGATCGCCGATGGCCGGGCGGTCCTGGGCGACGCCATCAAGCTGGCCGACAGCCCTCCGCCGGACGCGGTGTTTCTCGGCCGCATCGAGGACGGCCGGCACGTGTGGGCGGTGCGGGGCGCGCTGGAAGCACCCGAGGATCCCGAGATCGAAGCCGAGGTGCTCGATCTGCGCCGGGCGGGCCATATCTTCGATGACGTCAGTGCGCAACTGGTGTCGTCCGCGACGGCGCTGCTGAACTGGCATGACAGCGCGCGTTTCAGCCCGGTCGACGGCTCGCCGACGCAGTCGACCAGGGGCGGTTGGTCGCGGGTCAATCCCGACACCGGACGAGAAGATTTCCCCCGGATCGACCCGGCGGTGATATGCCTGGTTCACGACGGCCACGATCGTGCGGTGCTGGCCCGCCAGACGGTGTGGCCCGAGCGACTGTTCTCCTTGCTCGCGGGTTTTGTCGAGGCAGGCGAGTCGTTCGAAGCCTGTGTCACGCGTGAGATCGCCGAGGAGATCGGCGTTACGGTGCGTGATGTCCGCTACCTGGGCAGCCAGCCGTGGCCGTTCCCGCGGTCGCTGATGGTCGGCTTCCACGCCCTCGGCGACCCCGAGCAGGAGTTCTCGTTCAACGACGGTGAAATCGCCGAAGCCGCTTGGTTCACCCGCGCCGAAGTACGTGCCGCTCTCGAGCACGGGGACTGGAGCAGCGCGTCGCCGTCGCGGCTGCTGCTGCCCGGATCGATCTCGATCGCCCGCGAGATCATCGAATCCTGGGCGGCACTTGACTGATGTAGCCGCCGGCCCGGACGATCAGCCTGCGCTCAACTCGGCGAGCTTTTTCTTGACCTCGCGCGGGTCCGGGTTGGTCAGTGTCGATCCGTCGGCGAACTTCACCGTCGGCACCGTCTTGTTGCCGCGATTGACCGATCTGACGAAATCCGAAGCGGCTGTGTCTTTTTCGATGTCAATTTCGTGAAACTTGATTCCGGCGGTCCTCAACATGGACTTCAACCGAATGCACCAGGCACACCACGATGTCGTGTAGATGGTGAGCGGAGCATCGCTGACTGTCATAAGTCTGGATCCTAGATGGCGGCGTCGGTAATGCCAGAAACCGGTATTCCTAACCAGAGTGCCGGCCGGCAGCGTTCCCTCGGCGCGGCGCTGCCGGGGTTATGTCGCCCGTCCCTGCCAAGATGGGGGCCATGCCGGTGACCGCGAGCCCGCTCCTTGCCGGCCTGGACGACGAGCAGCGTGAGGCTGTGCTGGCCGGCCGTGGTCCGGTGTGCGTGCTGGCCGGAGCCGGGACCGGTAAGACGCGCACCATCACCCACCGGATCGCCCATCTCGTCGCCGGCGGTCACGTCGCCGCCGGTCAGGTACTGGCGGTGACGTTCACCCAGCGTGCCGCCGGCGAGATGCGCAGCCGGTTGCGTGGACTGGACGATGTCACGCAGACCGGCGCCCGGGTCGGGGCGGTACAGGCGATGACGTTCCACGCCGCCGCGCGCCGGCAGCTGCGGTACTTCTGGCCGCGGGTCGTCGGCGACACCGGATGGCAGCTGCTCGACAGGAAGTTCTCCGTCGTCGCCCAAGCCGCCAGCCGCGCCGGGCTGCAGGTGAGCACCGACGACGTGCGTGACCTGGCCGGGGAAATCGAATGGGCCAAGGCCTCGCTGATCAGCCCGGAGGACTATCCGGCCGCGGTCGCCTCGGCCGGGCGCGATATCCCGTTGGACGCCGAGATGGTCGCCGGCATCTACGCCGGCTACGAGACCCTCAAAGCCCGCCGCGACGGAGTGGCGCTGCTCGATTTCGACGACCTGTTGCTGCACACCGCGGCCGCGATCGAGAACGATGCTGCGGTGGCCGAGGAGTTCCGGGACCGGTATCGCTGTTTCGTCGTCGACGAGTACCAGGACGTCACCCCGCTGCAGCAGCGGGTGCTGGACGCCTGGCTGGGGGAGCGCGACGACCTCACGGTCGTCGGGGATGCCAATCAGACGATCTATTCGTTCACCGGGGCGTCGCCGCGCTACCTGCTCGACTTTTCGCGGCGGTTCCCCGATGCCACGGTGGTGCGCCTGGAACGCGACTACCGATCTACCCCGCAGGTGGTGTCGCTGGCCAACAGGGTGATCGCCGGGGCCCGCGGTCGGGTGGCGGGCAGCAAGCTGCATCTGGTCGGCCAGCGTGATCCGGGCCCGGTCCCGTCCTTCGACGACTATCCGGATGAAGTCGCCGAGGCGGCCGCGGTGGCGAAGTCGATCAAGCGGCTTGTCGAATCCGGGACCGCACCGGCGGAGATCGCGGTGCTCTATCGCATTAACGCGCAATCCGAGGTGTATGAGGAAGCACTGACCGAGGCGGGCGTTCCGTTCCAGGTGCGCGGCGGCGAGGGGTTCTTCAGCCGCCAGGAGATCAGGCAGGCGCTGCTCGCTTTGCAGCGTGTTTCGGAGCGTGGCTCCGAAGACACCGTCGGCGAGCTTCCCGAACTGGTTCGCCAGCTCCTCGAACCGCTGGGACTCAGCGCGCAGCCGCCGGCCGGCACGCGGGCCCGGGAACGGTGGGAGGCGCTGACCGCGCTGGCCGAGCTCGTCGACGCCGAGGTGGCTGCGCGCCCGTCGCTGGATCTGCCCGCGCTGCTGGCCGAGCTGCGGCTGCGCGCCGACGCGCGGCACCCTCCCGTGGTGCAGGGTGTCACGCTGGCCTCGCTGCACGCCGCCAAGGGCCTCGAGTGGGATGCGGTGTTCCTCGTCGGACTGGCCGACGGCACGCTGCCCATCTCGCATGCGCTGGCGCACGGCGCCGAGAGCGAACCGGTGGAGGAGGAGCGCAGGCTGCTCTACGTCGGGATCACCAGGGCCCGGGTGCATTTGGCGCTGAGTTGGGCGCTGTCGCGGAACCCCGGCGGGCGCCAGAGTCGGAAGCCGTCGCGCTTCCTCAACGGCATCGCCCCACAAACCGCCGCTGATCCGGGTCCCGTCAAGCCCCGCCGGCCCCGCGGCGCCGCAGCGCGCTGCCGTATCTGCAACAAGGCGCTGAGCACCCCGGCAGCGGTCATGCTGCGCCGATGCGAGACATGTGCGGCCGATATCGACGACGAGCTGCTGCTGCGGCTCAAGGACTGGCGGCTACGCGTGGCCAAGGAGCTGAAAGTGCCTGCCTACGTGGTCTTCACCGACAACACGTTGATCGCGATCGCCGAGCTGTTGCCCGCTGACGATGCCGCGCTGGTCGCCATCCCGGGTATCGGCGCCCGCAAGCTCGAGCAGTTCGGCCCGGATGTCCTGGAGATGGTCCGCGGCCGCGCCTAGCGCGCGAAACCGCAGGTCAGAAAATCGTTTGTGTGACCGGGCTGCTACCCTCTAGCCTCGGGGCTGCAATTTCCAGACGAAAGGAGGGGCCCGATCATGCTCAACACCAACGCAATCGGTGGCGTAGCTACTGCCGGCATGGCGAACAGTGCGGGGAACCTCCACGTCGCCGCCGCGACCGCGCACCCGGCGCATACCGCGTTTGCGGGACATGCCGCCGGGGCGGCGGCGCAGCGTATGCGCGGCACCGCCACCGCGACTGACGCGTCCGTGGATAGGGGCACCAGCTAGGAAAGCCCCGACGAGCCCAAATGGCCACGGACCCGAAGTCACCGGGATCCGTGGCCATCGTTTTGTTGGGACAGCCCCGCTGGGGCAGCACCCCACACCTGGTCCGGATTCCGCACAGGACAGCCACGAGACCAGGAAGCAGGTGAAGAGGACATGTCGGCACTGACAGTCCGCGCGGAGAAGCTGCCGGTGTTGCCGTGCCATGTCGGTGACCCCGACCTGTGGTTCGCCGAAAGGCCGGTCGACCTGGAGCGCGCCAAGGTGCTGTGCACAGATTGCCCCATCCGTCGTCAATGCCTGGACGCCGCGCTCGAGCGGGGAGAGCCGTGGGGCGTGTGGGGTGGCGAGATTTTCGATGGCGGCGCCATCGTCGCTCGCAAGCGCCCACGGGGGCGTCCACGCAAGGACGCGGACCTCAGCCCGGTTGCAGCCTGACCGCTTGCGGGTCAGGCCATCGGGTCAGCCTGACCGCTTGCGGGTCAGGCCATCGGGTCAGCCTGACCGCTTGCGGGTCA
>CAZDYH010000028.1:2460-4849 GCA_964509355.1 uncultured Mycobacterium sp. | reverse complement strand
CAGCCTGACCGCTTGCGGGTCAGGCCATCGGGTCAGCCTGACCGCTTGCGGGTCAGGCCATCGGGTCACCTGACCGCGGCCGGGTCGGGTTCGGCGAAGCCGGGGATCAGTTCCAGCGCCAGCGCCCTGACCGGTACGTGGGCACCGAGTTGCGCGGAGATCGCGACAACCGAGGCGATCACCCGCAGTGGTATCGCCAGCTTGGCCGGCAGGTCCATCTGCCGGGCGGTCTTGATCTGGGCGACCGACCGGTCCATCTGAACCGAGGCCATCTTCTGCAGCCACCTGCGGGTGTAATGGAAGACCTCGACCTCGACCGGCTCCACGTACTGGCGCAGCATGTCGTCGATCTCGCGCAGCGAAACATGCTGGCCGGACTGGATGAACCCCACCTTCTCCATGGTGGGCAGCAGCAGGTCGTAGTTCTTGTCACGGGCCAGCCGGATCGTCATCCCCAGTTCGACGGGCAGCCCGCCGGGAAGCGGCGCCACCGCGCCGAAGTCGATGACGCCCATCCGGTCGTCGGCCATCAGCATGAAATTCCCCGGATGCGCGTCACCGTGCATCATGCCGACCCGCGCCGGCGCGCCGAAGGTCAGCTCGAAAAGCCGGGTGCCGCACAGATCCCGTTGCTCCACCGTGCCGTTGTTGATGATCCTTGACATCGGAATACCTTCGATCCACTCCGCGATGACCACCTTCGGCGAGCTCGCCACGATCGCGGGAACCACGAAGTGCGGATCACCGGCGTACGCCTTGGCGAAGGCACGCTGGTTGTCGGCCTCGAGCCGGTAGTCCAGTTCCATCTCGGTGCGCTCGATCAGCTCGTCGACGACGCCCTGCACATCGGCACCCGGCGACATCTGCTTGAGCAGCCCGACCATCCGCTGCATGGTCTTGAGGTCGGCACGCAGCGCCTCGTCGGCGCCCGGGTATTGGATTTTGACCGCCACTTCGCGGCCGTCCGACCACACCGCCTTGTGTACCTGTCCGATACTGGCCGAGGCCACCGGCGTGTCATCGAACGAATCGAAGCGATCTCGCCACTTGGTGCCGAGCTGCGCGTCGAGCACGCGGTGCACCTTGGCCGCAGGAAGCGGTGGGGCGTCCTTCTGCAGCTTCGTCAGCGCCTCCCGGTAAGGCTCGCCGAACTCGTCGGGAATCGCGGCCTCCATCACCGAGAGCGCCTGCCCGACCTTCATCGCCCCACCCTTGAGCTCACCGAGGACAGTGAACAGCTGATTGGCTGCCTTCTCCATCAGCTCGGCAGTGACCTCGTCTCTCGACCTACCGGTCATCCGCTTGCCGAACCCCAGTGCCGCGCGGCCGGCGAAGCTCACCGGCAGGCTGGCGAGCTTCGCGTTGCGCGCAGTGCGCCCACGCTTGATGTCTGCCACCAGACCATCATCCATCACCTTGGTTACCTCGGCCACGATCAGGCAACAATCGCTGTCAGCACCAGCAGCGGGGATGCCTGGTCCAGCGTCGCGCGACGATCGAACTGGTGTTGACGTCGAACTCCAGCATGGTGTTCAGCGTCGGCGGCGGGGCCGCGACGTCGTCGCCGCGCACCGCGCGGATGACCAGGTCCACCTGGCTCAGCGCCAGCGCCGCGGTCGCCAATACGGTGGCGCGGTCGGCGCTGCCGACGGTGTCACGCAGCTGTGCGGCGACCGCCGGCCAGGCCGCGTCGCGATCACTGCGGTGCAGATCGGCGCAACCCAGACAACTGGTCACACCCGGGATGACCAGTGGTCCGACCAGACCGGCTCCGTCTCGGACCCGGACCGGCAGATGCGGAATGCCGGCGCCGTGTAAGTCACGCACCATCCGTGGGTCGGCGACGAGGTAGTCCGCGAGCACGACCAGATCCGCCCCGGCCGGTGTCACCCCCGCGTGCGGCTGGCTGCTGTGTTTGATCCGCGCGCCCGAACAGCGCAGCGCGTCGAGCAGCACCTCGGACAGCGGCCCGCGACCGTGTACCCGGATCGACGCCGACCGGACGGTACGCCGCAGCGGCCGGGCGGTGACCACCCCGGCGTCGATCAGCTGCTCGATCAGGTCGGTCAGTTCATGCCCGTCCAGCAGGCCACGACGGGCACCCTCCTGCTGCAGTTCGGCGATCCCGGTGTGCGATTGCATCGAGCGCAGCAGCGCGGCCAGTGCGGCCGCCGTCAGGCCCCGCGGTGGACGCACCAGCACGGCGCGTCGCGGATCCCAACCCACCTGAACGGCGCCGTCGGGCCGAAGCAGCACCGGCATCGCCGGGTCCAGCGCGTACAGCCGCGTCATGCCCAGACTCTGGCAGGTCCGGCGCGGCGGCCGGTTCAGTTATGCACAGGGCGGATCAGTCGGTGTCCGGCTTGTCGGCCGGAGCCTCGCCGTCCGG
>CAZDYH010000028.1:0-2360 GCA_964509355.1 uncultured Mycobacterium sp. | reverse complement strand
GTCCGGCTTGTCGGCCGGAGCCTCGCCGTCCGGTCGGTCGTCCTCCTGCGCTGCGGCCTTCTCGAACTCGGCGATCGCAGCATCGATGCCGCTGGTGTCGCCGCCGATGATCCGGTCGATGAACGCCGCCGGCTCGTCGAGATCATCGGAGTCGGGCAACAGGTCCGGATGCTGCCAGACGGCGTCGCGGGCGTCAGCACCCACGGCCTGGGTCAGTCGCTCCCACAGCACGGCGGCCTCCCGCAGCTTTCGCGGCCGCAGCTCCAGGCCGACCAGGGTGGCGAACGTCTGCTCGGCCGGGCCGCCGGTGGCCCGCCGCCGGCGCAGCGTTTCACTCAGTGCGGCGGCGCCCGGGATCCGCTCGCCGAGCGCCGCTGTGACCACGGTCTGCACCCAGCCCTCGATCAACGCCAGCAGGATTTCCAGCCGTTCGAGTGCCTGCGTCTGCTCCGGCGTCGTCTTTGGCTCGAAGATCCCCTCGGTGAGGAGCTGTTCCATTGCCGCGGGATCGCCCAGCGAGGCCGGGTTGAAGCCGCGCGCGAGGTCTTCGATGCCGCTCATGTCGATCTTCATGCCCTTGGCGTAAGCCTCGACGGTACTGAGCAGCTGACTGGACAGCCACGGCACGTGGCTGAACAGCCGGTGATGCGCTGCCTCCCGGGCAGCCAGGAAGGTCATGATCTCGCTGCGCGGCTGCTCGAGTCCGGCCGACAGCTCTTCGACGGCCTCCGGCATCAGCGCTGCTACGCCCTTGGGACCCAGCGGGAGGCCGATATCGGTAGACGTCAGCACCTCGCGAGACAGCCGGCCGAGTGCCTGGCCGAGCTGCGACCCGAACGCCATACCGCCCATCTGCGACATCATGGAAAGCAGTGGCCCGGCCATGGCCTTGGCTTCCTCGGGTAGCGCCGAGGCCCATACCGTCGAGATCTGTTCGGCCACCGGGTCACACAGCCGCTTCCAGGTCTCCAGGGTGTTGTCGATCCAGTCGTTGGGGGTCCAGCCGACCGCCTTCGTCGTGCCCGCAGGTAGCGCTGTGACGCCGTCCAGCCAGGTCTCGGCCAGATGCACGGCATCGGCGATCGCCGAGCTTGTTTCCGGCGGGATCGGCGCGGCGAACCCGATCGAGCTGGACGCCAGTTGCCGGGCCAGGTCGTAGTTCACCGGGCCCGACGGCTTGCCGCCGGCCATCACGTTGCCGCCGGCGCTGAACATCTGGCCCAGCCGGGTGAAGATCTGACCCAGGTCGGCCATGTCGAAGTCGCCACCGCCCAATCCGAACGGATCCCCGGAGTCGCCGTCCTCCTTCCGTTTGTCACGGTCGGGATCTTCTCCCCCGGAGAAGCCGAAGGGCAGGTCAGCCATGACCTCAACGGTACTCATCACCGGCGGGTGGCGTGCGAGCCCCGGTCACGCTCTGAGTGAACCGAGCGGTTCCGTCTACTGTGGGCGGCGTGAACAGGCGGATTCTGACGCTGATGGTGGCGCTGGTGCCGATCGTGGCCTTCGGCGTGCTGCTCGCCGTGGTGACGGTGCCCTACGTGTCCTTGGGGCCCGGCCCGACGTTTGACACGCTTGGCGAGGTCGACGGCAAGCAGGTGGTCGATATCCAGGGCGCCGAGACGCATCCCACCTCGGGCCACCTGAACATGACGACGGTGTCCCAGCGCGATGATCTGACCTTCGGTCAGGCGCTGAGCTTGTGGATGTCGGGGCGGGAACAACTGGTCCCCCGTGAACTCGTCTATCCGCCGGACAAGTCGCGCGAGGATGTCGACAAGGCCAACGACGCCGATTTCCAGCAGTCTGAGGACAGTGCCGAATATGCCGCGCTGGGTTACCTGAAGTATCCGTCTGCGGTGACCGTTGACGATGTCAACGATCCGGGTCCATCGGCGGGCAAGCTGCAATCCGGTGACGCCATCGACGCCGTCAACGGCATCCCGGTGGCCAACGTGGATCAGTTCACCTCGATGTTGAAGGACACGAAGGCTGGTCAGGAAGTCGTCATCGACTACCGCCGCAAGAACGGCCCACCCGGCACCGCGACCATCACTTTGGGGTCCAAGCCGGATCGCGACTTCGGCTACCTGGGTGTCGCCGTGCTCAACGCGCCCTGGGCCCCCTTCAAGATTGACTTCAACCTGGCCAATGTGGGTGGGCCGTCGGCGGGGTTGATGTTCAGCCTCGCGGTCGTCGACAAGCTGACCACCGGTGACCTCAACGGATCGAAATTCGTCGCCGGTACCGGCACCATCAGCTCCGACGGCAAGGTCGGGTCGATCGGCGGCATCACCCACAAGATGCTGGCCGCGCGTGACGCGGGGGCAACCGTATTCCTGGTGCCCGCCGACAACTGC
>CAZDYH010000027.1:17477-22957 GCA_964509355.1 uncultured Mycobacterium sp. | reverse complement strand
TGGTCGGTCGTCAGCTGTGGGCGCAGTCCGGGCTCAAGCCGACCGACATCCAGACTGCGATCCTCTATGACCACTTCACGCCGTTCACCCTGATTCAGCTGGAGGAGTTGGGCTTCTGCGGCTGGGGCGAGGCCAAGGACTTCATCGCCGACGGCGCGATCGAGATCGGTGGGCGGCTGCCGATCAACACCCACGGCGGCCAGCTCGGCGAGGCCTACATCCACGGTATGAACGGTATCGCTGAAGGTGTGCGGCAGCTGCGCGGGACGTCGGTCAACCCGGTGCCCGATGTCGAGCACGTGCTCGTCACCGCGGGCACCGGCGTCCCGACGTCGGGCCTGATCCTGGGCTGACTGCCAGCGCCGAGCGGAACGCCACGGTGGCGTAGCGCCCAGGATCGCGCCTTGGCGTTACATTCGCGTGGGCTGTCGGTCGGTACCGGCACACTCCCGTCATGGGGGAGCCGTTCATTGGTAGTGAGGCGTTGGCGGCCGGGCGGATCACCCGCCACGAGCTGAGGAGCCGATTCGTCGCGCTGCACCACGATGTCTACCTGGCACGAGGCGTCGAGATGACAGCCGTCCTGCGGGCGAAGGCGTGTTGGCTGCGGTCCCGGCGTCGCGGTGTGCTCGCCGGGTTCTCGGCGTCCGCCTTGCACGGTGCCCGCTGGATCGACCCTTCCCGCGCCGCCGAGATCATCGATACGAACCGCCGACCAGTGCCGGGTGTCCGAGCGTGGGCCGATCACATCGAGCAAGACGAAACCTGCGTCGTCGACGGGATGCGGGTAACGACGCCGGCACGTACTGCCCTCGATCTTGCCAGCCGCTGTCCAACCAGGCTGGCCGTCGCCTCAATCGACGCGCTGGCTCAGGCGACGGACGTCAAACTTGCCGACGTGGATCTCCTCGTGCAGCGATACCGCGGGCGACGGGGTATTCGGCGGGCCCGCAGCACGCTCGATCTTGTCGATGGTGGCGCGCAGTCGCCGAAAGAGTCCTGGCTTCGTCTTCTGATCATCCGTGCCGGGCTGCCACGTCCGCAGACGCAGATCGCGGTTCGCAACGAATTCGACTGGACTGTGGCGTACTTGGACATGGGCTGGGACGACGTCATGGTAGCCGTCGAGTACGACGGTGATCAGCATCGCTCGGATCGGCACCAGTATGTGAAAGACATCCGCAGGCATGAGATGTTGGAGCGGATGGGCTGGCGAGTTGTCCGGGTCGTCGCCGAGGATCATCCAGACGACGTTGTTCAGCGCATACGAGCTGCGCTGGCACGCCGAACGTAACGTCGAGGCGCAGAATCGGCCGGAAGCTCGACGTGGTGTTACTTTCGCCCCAAGTTCACGCCGGAACGAGCTCGACCTCCGAGAGCACGGGCGCGTTGTCGCGCGCGGGCACGGTGACGCTGGCCAGCAGCCGGCCGTCGTCCTTCCAGATCCGGGTCAGCAGCGTCTCGCCGGGGAACACCACACCGGCGAACCGCGCGCCATAGCTGCCGACCAGCGCCGCATCGCCGCCGAGCACCGCGTCGACAATGGCCTTGCAGGTCATCCCGTAGGTGCACAGGCCGTGCAGGATCGGGCGGGGAAAGCCTGCGGCAGCGGCGAACTCGGGATCCGAGTGCAGCGGGTTGCGGTCGCCGCACAGCCGGTAAAGCAGCGCCTGCTGCGGTAGCACAGGTATCGAGACCTCGACGTCGGGCGCCCGGTCCGGCACAGCGGATGACGTAGACGGCCCGCGTTCGCCACCGAAGCCGCCTTCACCGCGGGCGAAGATCGACCGCTTCTGCGTCCACAGCACGGCTCCGTCCGGTGCCGTCACGGTGGTCTCACTGACGACCACCGCGGCCTTGCCCTTGTCCCAGATGTCCACCACCCGGCTGACGGCACGCGCCCGACCCGCTGGGGGCAGCGGCGCGGGCACGCTGACGTGCTCGCTGGCGTGCAGCACCCTGCTCAGCTCGATGTCGATGCCCGGGAAGCTCACCTTCGGCGGTTCGGTGGCGTGGAAGGTCGCGGCCACACAGCCGAATGTCGGCAGCACCTGCGGGGTGTCGTCGACCAGGTAGCGCAGCTCGCGCGGGCTCACCGGATCGGCACCCGCGCCCAGACCGAGGTGGTACAGCTGCACATCGCTACTGGTCCAGGAGAACTCGACAGGCTCGAGCTCGGCGCCGAGCGCAACCTCGAGATCGATTGGCACGTCAGCTCGTCTTCGCTTGTCGCGCAATATCCAGCGCGGCAAGGTAGCCGAACGTCATCGCCGGGCCGATGGTCCCACCCGGCCCGGGATAGGTGTGACCCATCACCGGCGCGCTGACATTGCCGGCCGCATACAGTCCCTCGATCGCGGTGCCGTCGTCGCGCAAGGCACGTCCGTTCACGTCGGTTCGGATGCCGCCCTTGGTGCCCAGATCGCCGGGCACCATCTTCGCGGCGTAGAACGGCCCATGGCTGATCTCACCGAGGTTGGGATTGGGTTTGTTGGTGGGATCGCCGTAGTAGCGGTCATAGGCGCTCTGACCGCGGTGGAAGTCCTCGTCCACCCCGGAGCGCGCGAAGCCGTTGAACCGCTCGACGGTCGCGAGCAAGCCGTCAACCGGCGAACCCGTCTTGTGCGCCAAGTCCTCGAGGGTGTCCGCCTTGACGATGACGCCGGAATCCAGCCACTTCTTCGGGATGCGTTGTCCCGGCTGCAAACCCGCGAAGATGTAGCGGTCGCGGTACTGCTGGTCGAAGACCAGCCAGGCGGGGACGTTCTCGCCCGGACCGGCGCCCTGGCCGTACTCGCCGCCGTACATGTGGTGGCACGCCTCGACGTAGGGCATGGATTCGTTCATGAACCGCTTACCGGCCTGGTTGACGATGATCGACCCGGGGGAGTTGCGCTCCGATAGCGCGAACCACGGCGCGCCGACCAGTGGCACCGTCGGTCCCCACCAAGCGTCCTCCATCAAATCCAGTGCGGCACCATATTTCTCGGCGGCCATGATGCCGTCGCCGGTGTTGGCCACCGCGCCGACGGTCCACTCCGTCGTGATCGGCGCGCGCTGGTACTTGATCCGCATCTGTTCGTTGTGCTCAAACCCGCCGGACCCCAGGATCACTCCGCGGCGGGCCCGGATCAGCTGCGGCTCGGCCGCTTCCGGCCCCGTCATGTCCCGGACGTAGATGCCGCGCACCACACCGTCTTCGACGTACAGGTCGGTCAGCGCCGTGTTCAGCAGCACCGGAACGCCGGCCCGGCGCAGTCCGATCCGCAGCGGCGCGATCAGGGCGCGGCCCATCCCGACCAGATTCTTGCCCCGCGCGCCCGCCCACATGCTTCGCGCGCCGACCTTCAGGCTGCGCAACAAGCCGCGCGGATGGCGCTTGAGCTGGTTGAGCCGCACATAGTCCTGCTGCATCACCACGACATTGAGCGGCACCTTGCCGTAGGCGGGTTCCAGTCCGGGCTCATCGGGGCCGAGCTTCTTCGCGTCGAACGGCTTGGGCTCGATCGATCGCCCGCCCGGTCGCCCACCGGGTGTCTCCGGGTAGTAGTCGGAGTAGCCCGGCACCCAGCACATCTTCAGTGGCGTGTGCCGCAGCACGAAAGACAGCATCTCCGGCGCGCGCTCCAGGTAGGTGTCGATGCGCTCCGGTTCGACGACGTCACCGATGATCCCGTGCAGATAGGTGCGGGCGGCTTCCTCGGTGTCCCGGACGCCGTCGCGCTTGAGGATCTCGTTGTTGGGAATCCAGACGCCGCCGCCGGAACGAGCGGTGGATCCGCCATAGTGCGGAGCCTTTTCGATCAGTACCGTCGATAGTCCCTGGTGGGCGGCGGTGAGGGCAGCGACCATGCCGGCGGCCCCGCTTCCGACGACGACGACGTCGAACTCCTGTCCTGTCATGTAGAACACGTTATAGAATTGCCCCGGCAGGGCGCTACCGGCCCGGTCACACCGACGAGGGGACTTCGAGGACATGCTCAGCGTCCAGACCCGCGATGAGCTTGCCGCGAACCTGGCGGAGGCCGAACGGAGCCGCGTTGCGCTGTCGCCGCTGACCGCCGCGCACCCGGATATCGACGTCGTCGACGCCTACCAGATTCAGCTGATCAACATTCGCCAGCGGGTGGCCGAAGGCGCCTGCGTCGTCGGCCACAAGGTCGGCCTGTCGTCCGAGGCGATGCAACAGATGATGGGCGTCGACGAGCCCGATTACGGGCACCTGCTCGACGAAATGCAGGTCTTCGAGGACAAGCCTGTCCCCGCGGGCCGGTATCTGTTCCCGCGCGTCGAGGTCGAGGTGGCGTTCCTGCTGGCCCATGACCTGCCCGGAGCCAACTGCACCGAGGATGACGTGCTGGCCGCCACGGCGGCCTTCGCCCCGTCGATCGAGCTCATCGACACCCGAATCAAGGACTGGAAGATCGCGCTGTGCGACACGATCGCCGACAACGCCTCGTCCGCCGGATTCGTGCTCGGTGAGCAGCGGGTGTCGCCGAAGGACATCGACATCACCGGCATCGACGCGGTGCTCACCCGCAACGGCGAGGTGGTCGCCGAGGGCCGCAGCGACGCCGTCCTGGGTAACCCGGTCACGGCGGTGGCGTGGCTGGCCCGCAAGGTGGACAGCTTCGGGGTGCGGCTACACGCGGGCGATGTGGTGCTGCCCGGATCGTGCACGAGGGCGATCGACGCCCGCCCGGGCGACGAATTCGTCGCCGACTTCGCCGGACTGGGCTCGGTCCGGCTGACTTTCGAATAACAAGGAGTGAGATGCCGACACCCGCTGCCAAGGCCAGCGTTGCGATCGTCGGGTCGGGCAATATCAGCACCGATCTGCTGTACAAGCTGCTGCGCTCGGACCGGCTCGAACCGCGCTGGATGGTCGGTATCGACCCGGACAGCGAAGGCCTGAAGCGGGCCCGCGAGTTCGGCCTGGAGACCACCCACGAGGGTGTCGACTGGCTGCTGGCCCAGCCCGAGAAACCCGACCTGCTCTTCGAGGCGACCTCGGCGTACGTGCACAAGGCGGCGGCGCCGCGCTACGCCGAGGCGGGCATCCGGGCGATCGACCTGACGCCGGCGGCGGTGGGGCCGGCCGTCGTCCCGCCGGCCAACCTGCGCGAGCATCTCGACGCGCCGAACGTCAACATGATCACCTGCGGTGGGCAGGCGACCATCCCCATCGTCTACGCAGTGTCACGCGTCGTCGACGTGCCCTACGCCGAGATCGTCGCCTCGGTGTCGTCGGTGTCCGCCGGGCCGGGCACCCGGGCCAATATCGACGAGTTCACCAAGACCACCAGCCGGGGTGTGGAGACCATCGGCGGCGCCACCCGCGGCAAGGCGATCATCATCCTCAACCCGGCCGATCCGCCGATGATCATGCGGGACACCATCTTCTGTGCCATCCCCGAGGACGCGGACACCGACGCGATCACGAAATCCATCCACGACGTCGTCGCCGAGGTGCAGACGTA
>CAZDYH010000027.1:0-17377 GCA_964509355.1 uncultured Mycobacterium sp. | reverse complement strand
CCAAGATCGCCTTCCTGATGCTGCCCGGTGTGGGCACCAAGGAGGACATCAAGGAGGCGCAGAGCAACGGAGGATCGATCTGCCGGATCGCCACCCACTGCACCGAGGCCGACGTGTCGATCCAGCACTTCGGCCTGGCCCGCGAACTCGGCCTGGAGACCGTCGGCTTTCTGATGATGTCGCACACCATTCCGCCGGAGAAGCTGGCGAAGCAGGCCCGCATCATGGCCGACGCCGGCTGCCAGTGCGTGTACGTGGTGGACTCCGCGGGCGCCCTGGTGCTGGAAGGGGTCGCCGACCGAGTGTCGGCGCTGGTGGCCGAACTGGGCGACGACGCCCAGGTCGGGTTCCACGGCCATGAGAACCTCGGTCTCGGGGTGGCGAACTCGGTGGCGGCGGTGCGCGCGGGTGCCAAGCAGATCGACGGCAGCACCCGGCGCTTCGGCGCGGGTGCGGGCAACGCGCCGGTCGAGGCGCTGGTCGGGGTGTTCGACAAGATCGGCGTGAAGACCGGTATCGACTTCTTCGACATCGTCGACGCCGCCGAAGACGTGGTCCGCCCGGTGATGCCCGCCGAATGCCTGCTGGACCGCAACGCGCTGATCATCGGCTACGCCGGGGTGTACTCCAGCTTCCTCAAGCACGCCATCCGCCAGGCCGAGCGCTATGACGTGCCGGCGTCGCAACTGCTGTACCGGGCGGGCAAGCGCAAGCTGATCGGCGGCCAGGAGGATCAGCTGATCGACATCGCGCTGGAGATCAAGCGCGAGCAGGCAGCCGGGCAGGTGCGCTGAGCGGCACCGACCGGCCGGCAAACACCTACGCACACTAGTAACCGCCGAACTGCTGGTTGTTCGCTATTGACGGCGAATGAGAACACGTTCTAGTTTCGATAGGTGTTCTCACAGCCGTTCACCGATGCGATCGCCGAGGCCGAGCGTCTGGTGGCCGCCGCACCGCATATCGAGACCGAGGCCGACCTGCTCGAAGGTCTGCAATATCTGGCCGGCTGCGTCGCGGCGTGTACACACCTGGCGTTCGACTACGACCGGGACCATCCCTTCCTGCTGTCCGGCACCGGGCCGTTCACCAAGATGGGCCTGGACAATCCGGACACCCTGTACTTCGGCGCCCGCGTCCACGCCGGCCACGAGTACATCGTGACCGGTAAGCGGGGGACCACCACCGATCTGAGCTTCCAACTGCTCGGCGGCGAGTACACCGACACTTCAGTGCCGGGCAGCGAGGCGGCGTTCGACGACCGCGAGCTCGACATCGCGGAGGACGGCAGCTTCGAGTGGCGGGTTCGCCCGTCCGGTTCCGCGCAACTGGTGATCCGCGAGGTGTATGGCGACTGGTCACAGCAGCGCGGAACGGTCGCCATCGCGCGGGCCGACACCGCCGGCACGGCTCCACCGCCGCTGACCCGGGAGATCATCGAGAAGCGTTATGCCACAGCGGGAAAGCAACTGGTGAACCGGGTGAAGACCTGGCTGCAGTTTCCGCAGTGGTTCTACCTCAACATCGAAGTCAACACGATGGTGGCACCCAGGCTGACGCCCGGCGGGTTGGCCACCCAGTACTCGTCGGCAGGCCACTTCGACCTCACCGGTGACCAGGCGCTGGTCATCACGCTGCCGGTGACGGACGCGCCCTACCTGGGCTTCCAATTGGGCAGCAGGTGGTACATCTCGCTGGACTACATCAACCACCAGACGTCGCTGAACGGCAGCCAGGCTCAGGCCGACCCGGACGGAAAGATCCGCATCGTGGTCGCCGAGAAGAATCCCGGCGTGACGAACTGGGTCGAGACGCTCGGCCACCGGCGCGGCTTTCTCCAGTTCCGGTGGCAGCGGGTGTCGCGTCAACTCACCGAGGCCGATGGGCCCACGGTGGAGCTCGTCGACTTCGACGCCGTCCCGGGGTCGCTGCCGTTCTACGCGGGAAACAAGATCTCCGACGAAGACTGGCGCGCGCGTATTGCGCAGCGCCAGAAGCAGATTGCCAACAGAATGCTGGGGTAGGTAATGGCCGGAATGCTCGACGGCAAGATAGTGGTGATCAGCGGTGTCGGCCCGGCGCTCGGCACGACGCTGGCGCGGCGCTGTGCGCAGGCCGGTGCCGATCTGGTGCTGGCGGCCCGCACCGCGGAACGTCTCGACGACGTCGCCAAGCAGATCACCGACACCGGACGGCGTGCGGTGGCGGTAGCGACGGATATCACCGACGAGCAGCAGGTCGACCATCTCGTCGAAACCGCGCTGGCGGCCTACGGCAGGGCCGACGTGCTGATCAACAACGCGTTCCGGGTGCCGTCGATGAAACCGTTGGCAAACACCACGTTCCAGCACATCCGCGACGCCATCGAGCTGACCGTCCTGGGTGCGCTGCGGCTCACGCAGAGCTTCACGCCCGCACTCGCCGAGTCGAAAGGCGCGGTGGTCAACGTCAACTCGATGGTCATCCGGCACTCCCAGGCGAAGTACGGCGCCTACAAGATGGCCAAGTCGGCGCTGCTGGCGATGTCGCAGTCGCTGGCCACCGAGCTGGGTGGCGACGGTATCCGGGTCAACTCCGTTGTGCCCGGCTACATCTGGGGCGACACGCTGAAGGGCTATTTCGCCCATCAGGCCGGCAAGTACGGGACCACGGTCGATGCGATCTACGCCGCGACAGCGGCGAGTTCTGATCTCAAGCGGCTGCCCACCGAGGACGAGGTGGCATCGGCCGTCTTGTTCATGGCCAGCGACCTGTCCAGCGGAATCACCGGCCAGACGCTGGACGTCAACTGCGGGGAGTTCCACACCTGATGGCCGGCCGGACCGACGTCGGTACCGTCGACGACCTGCACGCGTCGGCTACGAAGCTGGTGGGCCTCGACGATTTCGGCACGGACGACGACAACTACCGCGAGGCGCTTGGTGTCCTGCTGGAGTCCTATCGGCGCGAAGCCGGTTTCACGCCGCTGGGCAGCAAGATGTCGCGGTTCTTCCTGCGCGGCGCGCTGGTCGCGCGGCTGCTCAGTGAAGCCTCCTGGAAGCAGTACCCGCAGCATGCCGATGTGGTGATCGAACGGCCGATCTTCGTCACCGGTCTGCCGCGCACCGGTACCACCGCTCTGCACCGGCTGCTGGGCGCCGACCCGGCGCACCAGGGTCTGCAGATGTGGCTGGCCGAGTACCCCCAACCCCGCCCGCCGCGCGAAACCTGGGCGGACAACCCGGTGTACCGCCAGCTCGACGCGCAGTTCGCCCAGCACCACAATGAGAACCCCGAGTACATGGGTCTGCATTACATGACCGCCGACGAGGTCGAGGAATGCTGGCAGCTGCTGCGGCAGTCGCTGCATTCGGTGTCCTACGAGACCTTGGCGCATGTCCCCAGCTACGCCCAGTGGCTGGCCAGGCAGGACTGGACCCAGCCGTATCGCCGGCACCGCCGCAACCTTCAGCTGATTGGCCTGAACGACGTCGGCAAGCGCTGGGTGCTGAAGAACCCCAGCCACCTGTTCGCGCTGGACGCGCTGATGGCGACATATCCCGACGCGCTGATCGTGCAAACCCATCGTCCCGCCGAGACGATCATGGCGTCGATGTGCTCGCTGGCTCAGCACACCACGGCGGGCTGGTCCGAGACGTTCGCCGGCGCGCAGCTCGGCCTCGATGCGCTCGAGACGTGGTCACGCGGGCTGGAGCGGTTCAATACCGCACGCGCCAAACATGATCCGGCCCAGTTCTACGACGTCGACTACCTCGATTTCGTCGCTGACCCACTTGGCGCGGTGGAGGGTATCTACCGCCACTTCGCAATGCCGCTGTCCGGCTCTGCGTCGCTGGCCATGCAGGAGATCCATGACGCGAGCAAGACCGGCCCGCGGGCGCCCAAGCACACCTATGCGCTGTCCGACTACGGGCTGACCGCCGACGCGGTGAAGGCGCGGTTCTCGGGCCTGTGACCGCCTAACCGTCACCCGCCGCGGGAGCGGTGGACACCGCTTCCAG
Organism: uncultured Mycobacterium sp.; assembly: GCA_964509355.1. Lineage (GTDB taxonomy): Bacteria > Actinomycetota > Actinomycetes > Mycobacteriales > Mycobacteriaceae > Mycobacterium. The sequence goes on along the minus strand of CAZDYH010000027.1, from coordinate 13,376 downwards.
GCAGCCCTCGGCCACCGCATGCCTGATGCTGTCGGTCAACTTCGGGCAGGCTCGGCTGCGGGCACTGTCACCCCCGGACGCACGCACCTCGGCGAAGTAGGCGCAGTGCTGCGACGCCCCGGAATTCCACTGCACCGCAGTATGTCCCGGACCCAGTTTCTTGACGCTGACGCTGACATGGCAGAACCGGCAGTCCACCGGCTGCAGTCCCGACGTCAGGTAGCGATCCCGGTCCCGCCTGGTCGCCTCGTGCACCGCCGCGGCGCGTGCCGGGTCGTCGGCGAAATCCGGTGCCTTCGACCATGATGTGCCATTGCTGTCGTGCGGACCGGCGGGTGTGTCCTCGTCGTGGGCGCCGAGCAGCTGCAGCATCGACCGGGCCAGCCGATCGACATCGGGGGCCGCCGTCTGCTCCTCGCGCGGGCTCATACTTGCGGCTGCTCTGCCTTGTCTTCCGCTTGTTCGGCCCTGCGCTTCAGGTTCTCCTCGACCTCGGCATGCCAGCTCTCGTTGGCCCGGGTGGTGTCCACCTCGACCTCGAAGCGGTCGGTCATCTCGGGAGTGACGTCGGCGGCGTCGACGTAGAACTGGTCATACCAGCGACGCAGTTGATAGACGGCGCCGTCCTCCTCGACGAGCAACGGGTTGTCGATCCTGGTCTTGTGCCGCCAGATCTCGACGTCCTGCAGGAAGCCCTTGCTGACCCCCGCGGTGAACGCCTTGGACAACTTGTCGGTCATCTCCTCGTTCATGCCCTTCGGCTTCTGGACGATGACACCCCATTGCAGCACAAAGGAATTGGGGCTGACGGGGTAATGGCAGTTGATCAGGATCGACTCCACCTGGTAGCCGCCGTAGTTGTTGTGCAGCCAGTTGATCATGAACGACGGCCCGAAGTAGGACGCCTCGGAGTCCAGCACCTGCTCCCCGGTGTAGCTGGATCCACCCAGGTCGATGTCCGGGCGGCCGACCGTGCGCAGGTACTGCGAGGCGATATGGCCTTCGAAGACGTTCTTGAAGTAAGTCGGGAAGCCGAAGTGGATGTAGAAGAAGTGCGCCATGTCGACGATGTTGTCGATGATCTCGCGGCAGTTCGAGCCCTGGATCAGCTCGGTGTTCCAGCGCCAATCGGTCCACTCGTCGCTGGCCGCCTCGGGGATTTCGGGAATCTGGAGCTCGGGCGTCGGCAGATTTCCCTCGGCGTCGTGCCAGACGAACAGCAGGCCGTTGCGCACTTCGGTGAGCCAGGTACGGGTGCGGGCCAACTTCGGGGTGCGCTTGGCGTAGGGCACCGACTTGCAGCGGCCGTCGCCGCCCCAGCGCCAGTCATGGAACGGGCAGGCCACCTCGTCACCCTTGATGGCGCCCTGGGTCAGGTCACCGCCCATGTGGCGGCAGTAGGCGTCGAGCACCTTGAGGTCACCCCGGGAGTCGGCGAAAACCACCAGCTTGGTGCCGAACGCCTCGATGGCGTGCGGCTGCCCGTCCAGATAGCCCTTCGCGACTCCGAGGCAGTGCCAGCCCCGGGCGTACCGGTTGGGCAGCGTGCCGGTGTCAATTTCGCGAATCTCACCGCGGGCGGTGTCGTTAGTCACGTCGCGCCTCCACTCTGTGCTGTCTAACTAGAACACGTTACAGTTTTTCCTGCCGGTAGCGCAATAACGGGCGTGCTGGTTGCGGTATATCTGGACGATGCCGCTGTTCTCATTCGAAGGCCGATCACCGAGGGTCGATCCCACCGCGTTCGTCGCCCCGACCGCCACACTGATCGGGGACGTCACAGTCGAGGCAGGTGCGTCGGTGTGGTTCAACACTGTGCTGCGCGCCGACTACGCCCCGATCATCGTGCGCGAGGGCGCCAATGTGCAGGACGGTTCGGTGCTGCACGCGCCGCCCGGCATCCCCGTCGACGTCGGACCGGGCGCGACCATCGCCCACATGTGCGTGGTGCATGGGGTTCACATCGGCGCCGAAGCGCTGATCGCCAACCACGCGACCGTTCTCGACGGTGCGGTCATCGGAGCGCGCAGCCTGATTGCGGCGCACTCGCTGGTGGTGGGCGGTACCCACATTCCTGCGGAAGTACTCGTCACGGGGGCGCCCGCGAAGATCAAGGGTCCGATCGCCGGAACCCGCGCTGAGATGTGGGTGAACACCAATCCCAAGGCGTACCAGGACCTGGCCAAGCGCTACCTGGCCGGCCTGGCCCCGGTCCCCGAAGGTTAGACCGGTCGCGCGGTGGCGGCCGAACGGTCCATCTCCCAGAAGGCACGCAAGGCGACGATCTTGCCTTCGTCGTTCACCTTGTAGGTGAACACGCCCTCGGTGGTGACCTGGTAGCCACCCATCGTGGTGATGATGGCTCCGACGTTGGCTTCCTCGTCACCGCAGTGGAAGGTGTCCTTAAAGACGAACTCGATGGTGTCGGTATTGGCGATGGTCATGTCCCAGAACGCCGATATCGCGTCCCGGCCGCGGTGCCCCTTGCCCTCCGGGTCGAAAGCCGAAGGGCCGACCGGGTCTTCGACGATCGCATCCTCGGCGAACAGGCTGAGCCAGTCCTCTTTCCGCTTGGCCATGGCGGCCTCGCGAGACCGGCGTCCGGCGGCGTGTACGGGGTGCTCAGTCTGGTCCTGCGGCTCTGTCATTTGTCCTGCCATCCTGAGTGAATGTACTTGTCGGCGAAGCGCTTGAGGGAATCCTTCTTGGCCTCCAGCGGGGCGTCGAAGCCGAGTCCGTCGAAAACCCAGGGGATGACGATATTGTCGGTGACACCGGCCGCGGCCAGCTCGCGGTGCCCGTCGACCCCGAACTTGTCGATGCAGACGGCCTGGAACTCGAACGGCGTATCCGCGCGCCCGTACTGTTCGCGCAGCCCGTTCAGCTTGCCGATGGTCTCGGCCAGCTGGTCGAGCGTCATCATCGCGCTGGTCCAGCCGTCGCCGACGCGAGCGGCCCGCTTCAGCGCCACATCAGTGTGGCCGCCGACATAGAACGGCACCGCTTTGGTGGGGGCCGGGCTCATCTGCAGCTTGTCGAAGTCGTAGAACTCGCCGTGGAACTCCACCATCCCACCGGCGAGGACCAGCTTGATCACTTCGATCATCTCGTCGACGCGGGCACCGCGGCGTTTGTACGGCACCCCGCACCATTCGAATTCCTCTGGTGCCCAGCCGATTCCGACTCCGAAGCCGAACCTGTTGTTGGTCAGGTTGGCCACCGAGCCCACCTGCCGGGCGAGCAGCAGCGGGTTGCGTGACCCGAGCTTGAGCACGTTGGTGTAGAACGTCAGCGTCGAGGTCACCGCGCCCATGGCGGCCGCCGCGATCAGCGGATCGACCCACGGCGTGTCGGCGTTCCACATCCGGGAGCCGTCGGGGGTGTACGGGTAGTCCGCCGCAGCGGTTTCCATGTAGAACAGCGAGTCGGGCAGCGCGATCGAGTCGAAGCCCACTTCCTCGGCTGATTTCGCCAACTCGACGAGTTCGTCCACGGGACCCATCGCGACGCTGCAGGTGTACTTCATCCTCATGCGGGCGCCTTCTCCTCTTCCGGCTTGTCGCTGGACACCACCCACATCGAGAAGTACTGCGAACCGCCGCCGTACGCGTGGCCCAAAGCCTTGCGGGCGTTGGGAACCTGATGCGCGCCGCCCTTGCCCATCACCTGGATGGCCGCCTCGGCGAAGCGGATCAGGCCCGAGGCGCCGATCGGGTTGGACGACATCACGCCACCGGACGGGTTCACCGGTATCCGGCCGCCGATGGCCGTCTCGCCGGCCTCGGTGAGCTTCCAGCCCCCACCTTCGGGGGCGAAGCCGAGGTTCTCCAGCCACATCGGCTCGAACCACGAGAACGGCACATAGATCTCGGCCACATCGATCTCGTCGATCGGGCTGGTGATGCCGGCCGCCTTCCACAACGCTGCCGCGGCGTCCCGGCCGGCCTGCGGACTGACCTGATCGCGGCCGGAGAATGCCAGCGGCTCGGTCCGCAGCGCGGTGGCGTGGATCCAGGCCACCGGATTGCCCTCCGCCACGCGCTGATCGGCGATCTCCTCGTTGCCGATGACCAGTGCACAGGCGCCGTCCGACGACGGACACGTCTCGTCGAAACGGATCGGGTCCCAGAGCATTTGCGAAGACAGCACCTTCTCCAGGGTGATATCGGGCTGCTGCAGATGCGCCAGCGGGTTGCGGCTGCCGTTGAGCCTGTCCTTGACCGCGACCATCGCGCCGATATGGCTCGGTGCGTTGGTTCGGCGAATGTAGGCCCGGATGTGTGGGGCGAAGTAGCCACCCGCTCCCGCCCCGACGGGTTTGGTGAACGGCACCGGAATCGACAGCGCCCACATGGCATTCGACTCGGACTGCTTCTCCCAGGCCATCGCCAGCACCCTGCGGTACTTGCCCGACTGCACCAGGCTGGCGGCGACGACGCCGGTCGACCCGCCGACCGACCCGGCGGTATGGACACGGATCAGCGGCTTGCCCGTCGCGCCGATGGCGTCGGCCATGAACAGTTCGGGCATCATGACGCCCTCGAAGAAGTCGGGCGCCTTGCCGACCACCACGGCGTCGATATCGTCGAACTTCGAGCCGGAGTCGGCCAGCGCCCGGTCAATAGCCTCCCGCACCATGCCGTTCATCGAAACGTCTTGTCGCTTCGCGACATAACGGGTCTGACCGGTACCAAGAACCGCGGCGAGCTTTCCAGCCATCAGCCTCTGCCCTCCATCACCGCGACCAGATTCTGTTGTAGCGCAGGCCCGCTGGTGGCATGCGCCAAGACCCGCCCGGCCGAGCGGTCCCAGATGTGCCGGGCGGCAAAACCGATGCGCTCCAACCCGGCCGAGAACATCGGATTGGCCGCAAGCGGACCGCCCGACAGGTTGACCTTCGCCGCGGACGGCAACCCGATCGCCTCGGTGAGGATCAGATGCTGATGGGTGAACTGCGAGTGCAACTCGGCCACCTCGATCGAGCCGATGTCGTCGCCGGCGGCGGCGCGGGCAGAGGTCGCCGTCGACGGTGATTGGGTCAGGTCGCGTACGCCCAGCGCGGGCGATTCGACGCGATGCTCGAAACCGGTGATCCACGCCGGGTTATCCCGCAACTCCCGCGCGCGGTCACCGGCGGCCAGTACGATCGCGGCCGCACCATCGGTGATCGGCGCCACGTCGTGTTTGCGCAGCGGGTCGGCGATCATCGGGCGCCCCAGCAGTTCGGCCACGCTGGTCCCGGGGGCCTCGGCGTCGACCCGCTCGGCCTGCGCGAACGAGTCCAGCGCCACCTGGGCCATCTGCGCAGGCGTCCACTTGCCGGCGTCCAGCCCGAAGCGGGCCTGTAACCCGGCCATCGAGATCGAGTCGGGCCACAGCGGGGCCACGGTGTAGGGATCGGTCTGCAGGGCCAGGATCCTGCGCAGCACACCGGCGGACGACTTGCCGAAGCCGTACACCAGAGCGGTGTCCACTTCACCGGTGAGCAGTTTGATGTAGGCCTCGTAGAGGGCCCACGCTGCGTCCATCTCGACATGCGACTCGTTGATCGGCGGGACAGCCCCGATCGAGTCGATCGCCGAGATGAACGAGAATGCCCGTCCGGCAAGGTAGTCCGAGGAACCTGAGCACCAGAAGCCGATATCGGCCTTGGTGATGCCGAGGTCCTCGTACAACTCGGCGAAGCACGGCATCAACATCTCGACGCCGTTGGTGGTGCCGTCGGTGCGGCGCACGTGCGGGGCGTGCGCGAAGCCCACCACCGCAATGTCGCGTTCGGTCATGTGTGCTCGGTCCCTTTACAGGTGGTGCTTGTAGGTGTCGTACTCGGCGTCGGGTTCCCCCGTGGGGCGGAAGTACTCGATGTTGTCGATGCCCAGGCCCCACTCCTCGCGGGGCTTCCACACCGCCTCGACGCGCATGCCCATCCGCACCTCGGCTGCGTCGATCTCGTAGATCAGATGCAGGAACGGGATGTCGGCGCCGTCGAGCAGAATGTAGGCCGCGACGTAGGGCGGCTTGATCCTCTGCCCGAGGAACGGGATGTTGATGATCGCGAACGTCGTGACGACACCCTTGTCGGACAGTTCCACTTCCTCGGTGGTCGGTCGCCCGGTTGCCGGATCGGCGCCGTGCGGTGGGAAGTAGACCTTGCCGCCGGGGCCGGTGCGTGCCCCGATCAGCTTGCCCCGCTTCAGCGCCCGCAGGTAGGCGCTCTCCTCGTAGGAGGCGGTGTGCTGGATCTCCATGCTGATCGGGGTCACCAGCATGGTCACCGGATCACGGGCCTCAGCTTCCCCGCCAACGGCCTCCACCGGCTCCGCATCGCCGCCCAGCGCGAAGTAGGCGATGTCGTGGATCGAGCCCTGCGGCTCGTCGGCCCAGTGCGCATGCACCCGGGCGCCGGTGCTGATGCCGTCCGGGTCCCCGACATCAACGGCGTGCAGCAGCGGGGTGTCCGCACCGTCGAGCTTGATCAGTGCCCACGCGAACGGCCGCTGCAGTGGCTGGCCCTCCAGCGGTGCCGGCTGCCAGGTCCAGGACTGCACGGTTCCGACGCTGGCCACCGGTACGATCTCGGTCAGCGGCGCATAGGTGACAGGGTCGTACTCTGCCGGCGGCACGTGCACCCGCCCGTCGGAGCCACGCACGCCGACGATGCGGCGCTCGCGTAATGCGGTGAAGAACGCACCCAGGATGGGTCCGACTGAACGGGTGTAGTCGAAGGACATCTTCAACGGCGCCGAAAGGGGCGGTTCGTGCGAGTCGATCAGGGCCGGGCGGCTTCGGCTTGCGGTCACACCATCGAGTAGAACAGGTTCTAACAATCGTGGCAAGAAGCCTGCATGCAGGCCGGGAAAGGTGGCTTCGGTGAAGCTCGGACTACAGCTGGGGTACTGGGGCGCGCAGCCGCCGACGAACACGGCGGAGCTGGTCGCCGCGGCCGAGGACGCCGGTTTCGACGCCGTGTTCACCGCCGAGGCGTGGGGATCCGACGCCTACACGCCGCTGGCGTGGTGGGGCTCGTCGACGAGCCGGCTGCGGCTGGGCACCTCGGTGGTCCAGTTGTCGGCGCGGACCCCGACCGCCTGCGCGATGGCCGCCCTGACACTCGACCACCTCTGTGGTGGGCGGCACATCCTCGGGCTTGGCGTGTCCGGCCCCCAGGTGGTGGAGGGCTGGTACGGCCAGCCGTTCCCCAAGCCGCTGGCCCGCACCCGCGAGTACATCGACATCGTGCGCCAGGTGTGGGCGCGGGAGAAGCCGGTGACCAGCGCCGGCCCGCACTACCCGCTGCCGTTTGCCGGGACAGGCGCCACCGGCCTGGGCAAACCGCTCAAGTCGATCGTTCATCCGCTGCGCGCCGATATCCCGATCTTCCTTGGTGCCGAGGGGCCGAAGAACGTTGCGCTGGCGGCGGAGATCGCCGACGGTTGGCTGCCGATCTTCTACACGCCCCGGATGGCCGATATGTACAACGAATGGCTGGACGAGGGGTTCTCGCGACCCGGCGCGCGTCGCAGCCGCGAGGATTTCGAGATCTGCGCGACCGCGCAGGTGGTCGTCACCGACGACCGCAGCGCCGCCTTTGCCGCCATCAAGCCGTTCCTCGCGCTGTACATGGGTGGCATGGGGGCCGAGGACACCAACTTCCACGCCGACGTCTATCGCCGGATGGGCTACGCCGAGGTGGTCGACGAGGTGACCGCGTTGTTCCGCAGCGACCGCAAGGACCAGGCGGCCGCGGTCATCCCCGACGAACTGGTCGACGACGCCGTCATCGTCGGCGATATCGACTATGCGCGTAAGCAGATCGCCGTCTGGGAGGCCGCCGGCGTGACGATGATGGTCGTGACCGGCCGCACCGTCGAGCAGATCCGCGAGCTGGCTCAGCTTGTTTGAGCTGGTGTGCGCCCGTCCTTGCGGCGGGATTAGAACACGTTCTAGATTGGTCGGGTGACGACGCCCGGGTCAGCCCAGCACATCAGCGTCGCCGAACGTCATCGCCACGTTGGCCGCCGACTGCGACAGCAACGCCCGCTTCGGCAGTCCCAGCGACGCCAGCTCCTTGGCATACGGGTGCTCGCCCAACCGGAGCCGGGCGCCGCCGAGACGCGCCCGGAGCCCGGACATCCGCATCTCCCAGGACACCGCACGGGTGGTTCCCTCGGAGTGGGTGTAGGCCTCGAGCACCTGGCGGCGCGCGGCCAGCGGCGACGGCACCGGCAGACCGCGGCTGAACTCGATTCCGGCAATCAACTGCCCGTCGATGCCGATATCGAATCCGAAGTGGCTTCCTTCGCGAATGGTGAAGTCCGCCATCACCTTCGGGAAACCCCAGATACGTCGTCCGGCTTCCAAGGTGAACGTCTGGTCCACCGGCAGGTGGTGGATGAACGCCGCCGCGGAGGCCAGCGCTCGTGGGCCCCGGGCCCGCGAACCCGGCGGATTGATCATCACGGCGGTACCGAATTCGTGATACTGCCCAAGGTCGCCGTCGACGTAGCGCACCAGCATCAGCATCACGACCGCCCGGCCCGGCAGGTACTCGCAGACCTCGAGGCCGCTGTAGTCGATGAGGTGCTGTGCCGAGGTGGCGGACACCGAGAACATCGCGGTGTGCAAATCGGCGGTGCGGACCCGGACCGGCATGGTAAGCACCGTGCCGGCGATGGTGTGCTGCGAGGCGGACATGGGCCTCACTGTAATGCGAAGGGTAACGATGACAACGACCATTCCTGACGTAGACCTGGCGGACGGAAACTTCTACGCCAACGGCGAAGCCCGCGCGGCATACCGCTGGATGCGGGAAAACCAGCCCGTCTTCCGCGACCGCAACGGCCTTGCCGCAGCGGCCAGTTACGCGGCGGTGGTGGAAGCGGAACGGCAGCCCGGGCTGTTCTCCAACGCCGGTGGTATCCGGCCGGGCGTGGACGCGCTGCCGCACATGATCGACATGGACGATCCCGAGCATCTGTTGCGGCGCAAGCTGGTCAACGCCGGGTTCACCCGTAAGCGGGTGCGCGACAAGGAGGAGTCGATTGCTGCGCTGGTTGACACGCTGATCGACGCGGTGTGCGAGCGCGGCGAGTGCGACTTCGTCCGGGAGCTGGCCGCGCCGCTGCCGATGGCCGTGATCGGCGACATGCTCGGCGTGCGGCCCGAGCAGCGCGAGATGTTCCTGAAATGGTCCGACGACCTGGTGGTCGCGCTCAGTTCGACCGTCGCCGAAGCCAATTGGCAGGCCGCGATGGACGCCTACGCCGCATACACGGCGTTCACCCTCGACACCATCACCGCACGGCGGAAGGAACCGACCGAGGACCTGACCAGCGTGCTGGTGCATGCCGAGGTCGACGGGGAGCGGCTGACCGACGAACAGATCGTCGCCGAGACGCTGCTCATCCTCATCGGCGGCGACGAGACCACCCGGCACACGCTGAGCGGCGGCACCGAGCAGCTGCTGCGCAACCGCGATCAGTGGGACCTGTTGCAGCGCGACCCCGGGCTGCTGCCCAGCGCGGTGGAGGAGATGCTGCGCTGGACCTCGCCGGTGAAGAACATGTGCCGGACGCTGACCGCCGACACCGAGTTCCACGGCACACAGCTGCACAAGGGCGAGAAGATGATGCTGCTGTTCGAGTCGGCCAACTTCGACGAGTCCGTGTTCGGCGACCCGGAGAATTTCCGGATCGAGCGGAACCCCAACAGCCACTTGGCGTTCGGCTTCGGCAGCCATTTCTGCCTTGGCAACCAGCTGGCCCGCCTCGAGCTCGCGCTGATGACCCGGCGGGTGCTGCAACGGCTGCCCGACCTGCGGCTGGCCGACGACTCGGCGCTACCGCTGCGGCCCGCCAATTTCGTCAGCGGGCTGGAGTCGATGCCGGTGGTGTTCACCCCGGTGGCTCCGCTGGGCAGCTGAGCCGCGCGCGAAGGTTGTCCGCGATGAGCGCCTCGCCCCCCGAAGTCGCGCAGCTGGACCGTTTGCTCTTCCGGTTCATGTTGCTCTCGCTGGCCGCCGCGGTCTCCACCATCGCGCTCAAGTCCGTCGCTGCCGCGATCACCGGCTCGGTCGGGTTCCTTTCCGACGCACTCGAATCCGGTGTCAACCTGATCGCCGCCGTGGTTGCTTTGATCGCGCTGCGGGTGGCCGCCCGTCCCCCCGATGCCAGTCATCATTTCGGTCACGGCAACGCCGAGTACTTCTCGGCGATGGTCGAGGGAGCGATGATCTTCGTCGCCGCCACCGCCATCATCTGGACCGCGACCGAGCGGCTGATTCATCCGGCGGCACTTGAGCAGCCCGGAGTCGGCCTGGCTCTGTCGACGGGTGCATCGCTGATCAACCTCGCCGTCGGTGTCACGCTGCAGCGTGTCGGGAAGAAGCACCGCTCCATCACCCTGGTCGCCGACGGTAAACACCTGCTGACCGACGTGTGGACCTCTGCCGGCGTCCTCGTCGGTATCGCTCTGGTCGCGGTGACGGGTTGGGCGCCACTCGATCCGATCGTGGCACTCGGGGTGGGGGTGAACATCCTCTGGACCGGGTTCCGGCTGTTGCGCGGCTCGGTCAGCGGCCTGCTCAGCGGTGCCCTGTCCGAATCCGACCAGGCGCAGGTCGATGCCGTTCTGAGCCGCTACGGGAGCGACTTCCCGGTGAAGTTCGACCTACCGCGCACCGTCGAATCAGGCAGGCAGCGTTACGTTTTCGTCGCGCTCACCGTTCCCGGGCAGTGGACCGTGCAGGCCGCTCACGACCTCACCGAACGGGTCGCGGCCGATATCGACGCGGTTCTGCCCTACACGCAGACCTTCATCCACGTAGAACCCGACGGCGCACCCGCCGACGGCTAACGACCCTGGAACCTGGGTGTGCGCTTCTCGGCGAACGCTTTCGGCCCCTCCTTGGCGTCCTCGCTGGTGAACACCTTGATACCGAGCTGCGTGTCGATCTTGAACGCCTCGTTCTCGGGCATGCCTTCGGTCTCGCGGATCGACTTCAGCACCGCCTGCACCGCCAGCGGCCCGTTGTTGCTGATGACCTCGGCGATCTCCAGCGCCTTGGTCAGCGCCTGCCCGTCCGGCACGACGTGCCCGATCAGCCCGATCTCCCTGGCTTCGGCGGCCTTGATGTGCCGGCCGGTCAGCAGCAGATCGGCCGCTATCGTATAGGGGATCTGGCGGACCAGCCGCACCGCGGACCCACCCATCGGATACAGGCTCCACTTGACCTCGGAGATGCCGAACTTCGCGCTTTCGCCCGCCACCCGGATATCGGTGGCCTGCAGGATCTCGGTGCCACCTGCGATTGCCGGGCCCTCGACCGCGGCGATCAGCGGTTTGGTCAGCCGTCGGCCCTTGAGCAGCCCGTCGATGCGGGACGGGTCATAGCTACCGTCGGAGAACGAGTCGCCGGGCGGGCGTGAGTTCATGCTCTTCAGGTCCGCACCCGCGCAGAAGTAGCCGCCGGCGCCGGTCAGGATGCAGCACCGGATATCGGGATCGGAGTCGACGCGGTCCCAGGCCGCGACCATGATCTCGAGCATTTCGCCACTGAGCGCATTGCGCGCAGCGGGGCGGTTCATCGTCACGATGAGGGTGTGTCCGCGCTGTTCGAGGAGCGCGTGGGCCTGCGAATCAGACTCGCTCACGTGTCTCTTGCCTTTCCGGGCGATCGCCAGGGACTTGTCAGGAAATGTAACACGTTCTAGTTTGGTCCCGTGGCCCTGAACATTGCCGACCTCGCCGAGCACGCCGTCGATACCGTGCCCGACCGTGTTGCCCTGATCTGCGGCGACGACGAGCTGACCTACGCCGGCCTGGAGGAGAAGGCCAACCGCCTCGCGCACTACCTGAGCGACCACGGTGTCAAACCGGGCGACAAGGTCGGCATCTACTGCCGCAACCGCATCGAGACCGTGATCACGATGCTCGGCATCGTCAAGGCGGGCGCCATCGGAGTCAACGTCAACTTCCGCTACGTCGAGGCGGAACTGCGGTACCTGTTCGACAACTCCGACATGGTCGCGCTCGTGCATGAACGCCGCTACAGCGATCGCGTCGCCAACGTCTTGCCGGACACCCCGAACGTGCGGACGATCCTGGTGGTCGAGGATGGAACCGACCTGGACTACTCCGGTTACGGCGGAGTCGAGTTCGGCGCGGCGCTTGCCGAGGGATCACCGGAGCGCGACTTCGGTGAACGCAGCCCCGACGACATCTACCTGCTCTACACCGGCGGGACCACCGGGTTCCCCAAGGGCGTGATGTGGCGTCACGAAGACATCTACCGGGTGCTGCTCGGCGGAATCAACTACGCCACCGGCGAATACGTCGAGGGCGAATGGGATCTGGCCAAACAGGCCGCGGCGGGTCCACCGATGGTGCGATTCCCGATCCCGCCGATGATCCACGGCGCCTCCCAATCTGCGACCTGGATGGCACTGTTCTCCGGCGGAACCACCGTGCTGGCACCGGAGTTCGACGCCGAAGAGGTCTGGCGGACGATCGTCGCGCGCAAGGTCAACCTGCTGTTCTTCACCGGCGACGCGATGGCCCGCCCGCTGCTGGACGCGCTGAGCGCCGCCCACGACACCGGCGATGACCAGGACCTCTCGTCGCTGTACCTGTTGGCCAGCACGGCGGCGCTGTTCTCGCCGAGTATCAAGGAGAAGCTGCTCGAACTGCTGCCCAACCGCATCATCACCGACTCCATCGGCTCGTCGGAGACCGGTTTCGGCGGCACCAGCATCGTGGCGAAGGGCGAGGCGAACACCGGCGGCCCGCGCGTCAAGATCGACGCGTCCACCACGGTGCTCGACGACGAGGGCAATGAGGTGCGGCCCGGATCGGGCGTGCGCGGTCTGATCGCTCGCCGCGGGCACATCCCGGTCGGCTACTACAAGGACGAGGTCAAGTCCGCGGCGACGTTCAAGGTGATCAACGGCGTCCGGTACGCCATCCCCGGTGACTATGCGCAGGTGGAGGCGGACGGCAGCGTCACCATGCTGGGCCGCGGATCGGTGTCCATCAACACCGGTGGCGAGAAGGTGTACCCGGAGGAGGTCGAGGCAGCCCTGAAGGGTCACCCGGACGTGTTCGACGCGCTCGTGGTCGGCGTGCCCGATCCCCGTTACGGTCAGCACGTCGCCGCTGTTGTGCAGGCCCGCCCGGGCCACCGCCCGTCGCTGGCGGAGCTCGACGCGTTCGTGCGCTCCGAGATCGCCGGATACAAGGTGCCGCGCAGCCTCTGGCTTGTCGACGAGGTGAAGCGTTCGCCGGCCGGTAAGCCCGACTACCGCTGGGCCAAGGAGCAGACCGAACTGCGGGCCGCCGACGAGGTCAGCACGAAACATGTTGGCGCAGAGACCTGACGG
>CAZDYH010000026.1:16504-23985 GCA_964509355.1 uncultured Mycobacterium sp. | reverse complement strand
AGATGGATTCAATGGCCTGATCGGGAGCAAGTTCCAGCCCGGCTTCGATCAGGTTGCGGTAGAAGATCATGTGCAGGTTCTCATCGCTGGCAACCCGCTTGAGTAGCTCGTCAGCGACGGGGTCGTTGCAGGCCTTGCCGGTGTTGCGGTGTGCCACTCGGGTGGCCAGTTCCTGGAAGGTCACATACGCAATCGCATCGAGCATGGTGTTGGGGAACACGACTCCCTGACCCTGCTCGCCGGGGCTGAAGCCGATGCTCATCTGCAGGACCCGGGCCCGTTCCAGCTCGACCGGGTCCACCGACCGGGTGACGACGAGATAGTCACGCAGTGCGATGCCGTGCCGGTTCTCCTCCATCGTCCAGCGGTTCACCCAGGAACCCCACGCGCTGTCCAAGCCGAAGTTCGTGGCGATCTCGCGGTGATAGGACGGCAGGTTGTCCTCCGTCAGCAGGTTGGTGATCATCGCCACCCGGGCCACTTCGGACAGCTTGGACTGCTGCAGATCCCAGTCCTGTCCACCCAGTGCGGAGAAGTTGCGCCCATCGGACCACGGGATGTAGTCGTGCGGATTCCAGTCCCGCGTGGTGGACAGATGGCGATCGAGGTTGTCGGAGACAGTGGGCTCAAGTTCGTGGATCAGCTCGTGTTCGCTGTACAACCGTGGCATGGCGGCCCTCCTGACAGCTGGGTATCTCGTGAGGCGCATGCCCCGGGAGACTCGTTACCAGTCGGTGCTTGCAAATGCGGGCCGGCGCACCTGAGCGCCAGCCCGTTCGTCGAGCAGTGTAGCTAATTTGAGGCGGCGATGCGCGCGTCAGTCGACCACTACCCCCGCCGGTTGTGCCAGTAGGTGGCGCAAAGTGGCAGCGCTGGTGGTGTGCGCATGTTTGCACACCGCATTCAGGACACGATGGGCGGTGGACTGGTCGGTGGCGGCGGGCACCACATACAGCACGGCGTCGCGGGAGTGCGTACCGAGTAGGTAGATGGTGTCGCGTGCGACCAGCCGGTATGGGTCGACCGATATCGCGACGTTGCCGCGAATGACGCGTGACGGGGCGGAACGCCAGGTGCTGACGTCGTAGACCACCCGGCGGACCGGGCCGATCCAGTAACCGAACACGGCGATCAGGTCGGGTAACTCCTTGCCGAGGTCGGCACTCTTGGGCCACCACGCTCCGTCGACAGCGCCCTCAACCTCCATCCGCGGGCATAGCTGCAGTCGGGCCGGGTGTTCAATTTCAGCAGCAAGTTGCGTCAATCCGACGCTCCGATCGACTATCCGCACATCGCAGACGGCAACCGGCCAGGCTGGCACGCGACAAACCTACGACTCCTCGAGCCTAGCCCACCGCGCACAGGACCGGCCGCAGCGACGGGTTCGCCTCAGTCCTGAATACGCCGAAACGGACGAGCCTCTTCGAGTTCGTAGGCGAGTTCGAGCAGCTTGACCTCCTGACCGATGCCGGCTCCGAACATCATCCCCACCGGCATTCCGGCGGCGGACTCCGCAAGCGGCAGCGCGATCGACGGTTCGCCGGTGACGTTCTGCACTGGCGTGAACGCAACCCAGTCCACCAACCGGTCGATGATCTGTTGATAGTCGGCAGTCGGGTCGAGATGCCCGATTCGCGGTGTCTCGTCGGCGAGGGTGGGCGTCAACATGACGTCGTACATTCGGTAGAACCGTGCGGTGACTCGTCGCAGGCTGCGCAGGCGAGCGATGGCCAGCGGGAGCCGTTGCAGGTTGCGACTGCCGTGACGATCCAGGCCGAGCGTGAGGTTGTCCAACCGGTTGCGGTCGAAGCTGTCGCCGAAGGCGCGGCGCCCGGTGCGCGCCAGCGTCATCGCCAGTAGCGACCAGTAGAGCAGGAAGTCGTCGGCGAAGTAGGCCGGCACCGGACTCTTGTCGAGGTACTCCACGCGGTGGCCGAGTTCCTCGAGCAGGGACGCGGTCTTGACCGTCAGCTCGCGAACTTCGGGGCTGCATTCACGCTCGATCGACTGGGTGAGCACCGCGATCCTGAGGCGTTGCCTGCCCGGATGGGTGACGTCGCCGACCGCAGGCAACTTGCGGTCGTGCCAGGTGCGCTCGGCTTCCCGGTAGAAGGCAGCGGTATCGCGGACCGAGCGGGTCAGCACGCCGTTGGTAATGATGCGGACGGGCATCTGGCGCATCACCCTGTCCAGCGGCAGCCGGCCGCGAGAGGGTTTGAGACCGACCAGCCCGTTGCACGAGGCGGGAATGCGGATCGACCCGCCGCCGTCGTTGGCGCTCGCGATCGGCACCACCCCGGCCGCGACGAACGCGCCCGACCCCGATGACGATGCGCCCGCGGTGTATTCGGGATTCCACGGATTGCGCACCGGGCCGAGCCGTGGATGCTCAGCGGACGCGCTGAACCCGAACTCCGACATCCGGGTCTTGCCCAGCGGTATCAGGCCGGTGGCCACAAACAGCCGGGCGAAGTCGCCATGCGCTGCGCTGGGCCGGGGCGCCCACGCATCGGTGCCCTGCATCGTCGGCATACCCGCGACGTCGACGTTGTCCTTGACGAAGGTCGGCACCCCATCGAAGAAGCCGCCGGGGGGCCGGACCGCACGGGCCCTGGCGAGCGCTTGGTCAAACGCCTCGTGGGCAAGGCCGTTCAGGACGGGGTTGACGGCCGCTGCCCGCCCGATGGCAGCCTCGACCACCTCGGGCCGTGAAACCTGCCCGGTCTTGATCGCGCCGGCAAGGGCGACGGCGTCGAGGTCGCCGAGAGCGTCGTCGCCGAACGCCTGCACGCGAGGGGAACCAGTCACCACGATGCTAGGGCTGGCCGACCTCGAACCGGGCGAACCGGGTGACGGTCACCCCGGCCTCGTCGAGCAGCGCCTTGACGGTCTTCTTGCTGTCGGACACCGACGGCTGGTCCAGCAGCACGACGTCCTTGAAGAACCCGGTGAGGCGGCCTTCGATGATTTTCGGCAGCGCCTGCTCGGGCTTGCCTTCGTTGCGGGCGGTCTCTTCGGCGATGCGGCGCTCACTGGCGACGAGGTCTTCCGGCACGTCGTCGCGGGTCAGATACTTGGCCTTGAGCGCGGCGATCTGCAGCGCGACCGCGTGCGCGGCCTCGGTGTCACCGCCGGTGTACTCCACCAGCACGCCGACGGCCGGCGGCAGGTCGGCCGACCGCTTGTGCAGGTAGGTCTCGACGGTGCCGTCGAACACGACGGCACGGCGCAACTCGAGCTTCTCGCCGATCTTGGCCGACAGGTCGGCGATCGCCTGCTCGACGGTCTTGTCACCTGACTTGGCGGCCTTGAGCGCATCGACATCGGCAGCCTTGGAAGATACGGCGGCCACCACAATCTGATCAGCGAGCGCCTGGAACTCGGCGTTCTTGGCCACGAAATCGGTTTCGGAGTTCAGCTCGATCAGCGCGCCGTCCTTGGCGGCGACCAGGCCCTCGGCAGTGGCACGCTCGGCGCGTTTGCCGACATCCTTGGCGCCCTTGATGCGCAGCGCCTCGACGGCCTTGTCGAAATCCCCGTCGCTGTCGGCCAGCGCGTTCTTGCAGTCAAGCATGCCGGCGCCGGTCAGCTCCCGAAGCCGTTTGACGTCGGCGGCGGTGTAGTTCGCCATCTCAGCCTTCCGTGGTGGTCGTCGATTCGGTGGCCATCGGGCCGGCCTGCGTCGGGGCCGACTCGATGGCGGCGCTGGCGAGCAGTTCCTGCTCCCACTCCGCGAGCGGCTCGCCGGCCGCGGCCTCGGGCTTGCCGTCGCCGTTGCCCAGCCCGGCGCGGGCCTGCAGACCTTCGGCGACCGCCGAGGCGACCACCCTGGTCAGCAGCGCGGCCGAGCGGATCGCGTCGTCATTACCCGGGATCGGGTAGTCGACCAGGTCGGGATCGCAGTTGGTGTCCAGGATCGCGATGACCGGGATGCCCAGCTTGCGCGCCTCGCCGACGGCGATGTGCTCCTTGTTGGTGTCGACGACCCAGACCGCCGAGGGCACCTTGGCCATATCGCGGATACCGCCGAGGCTGCGCTCCAGCTTGTTCTTCTCGCGGGTCAGCATCAAGATTTCCTTCTTGGTGCGACCCTCGAAGCCACCGGTCTGCTCCATGGCCTCGAGCTCCTTGAGGCGCTGCAGCCGCTTGTGCACGGTGGAGAAGTTGGTGAGCATGCCGCCCAGCCAGCGCTGGTTCACATAGGGCATGCCGACGCGGGTCGCCTCCTCGGCAATGGACTCCTGCGCCTGCTTCTTGGTGCCGACGAACATCACAGAGCCACCGTGCGCGACGGTCTCCTTGACGAACTCGTACGCCTTGTCGATGTAGGTCAGGGTCTGCTGCAGGTCGATGATGTAGATGCCGTTGCGGTCGGTGAAGATGAACCGCTTCATCTTGGGATTCCAGCGACGGGTCTGATGCCCGAAGTGGGTGCCGCTGTCGAGCAGCTGCTTCATGGTCACGACGGCCATGGGTATGCCCAGCTTTCGTGTGTCGGTTGTCGCCCGGCTTCGGGTGAAGCCGGGCCCTGGCGCCTGCGGTGATGCTGGACCCGCCAGGGACGGGACCGACCGGCATGCCGTTCACGAGCTGGCTCGTTGTGCAGGCGCGCGAAGTCAACCCGCTCGCACGGGCTGCGGGACAAAGTTTACACCGGTGAAAGGTGTGCTTTGTCCACCCGCTTTTCCCCACTGGCGCGACCGTCCACAGCTCGGACCGGTGCGCCTGGCGGCCGCACCGGCGGGACGCTGAACTGGGACGAATGCGATGGATGGCGGTTCTGCTTTCGGCGGTGATGCTGTGCTGCGGGCCTGCGGCCGCCGACGGGGTTCGGCTGGACTGGCCGCTGCGGCCCCGCCCGGCGGTCGTCCGGGTCTTCGATGCGCCGTCACCGAACTGGAATCGCGGACACCGGGGCGTCGACCTGGCCGGCGCGGCTGACCAGCCCGTGTACGCCGCGGGCGCGGCCACCGTCGTCTTCGCCGGGACGCTCGCCGGTCGGCCCGTGGTGTCGCTGGCCCACCCCGGCGGCCTGCACACCAGCTACGAGCCGGTGCGGGCGGCGGTGCGGGTCGGCCAGTTGGTCGATGCGACGACGGTGATCGGTGAGCTGCAGGCGGGCCATCCCGGCTGCGGCGTTTCGGCGTGTCTGCACTGGGGCGCGATGTGGGGTCCGGCGGCCCGGGCCGACTATCTGGACCCGCTGGGGCTGCTGGAGTCCACGCCGATCCGGCTCAAGCCGCTGCACGGCTGACCTGAGAGCCTCCGCGAGCGTGCGCAAAATGCCAGCCACAACGGCGTGTCACCGGCGCGACACGCACGCTCGCGCCGGAGAGGGGCGGATCAGGCGCGCGGGTGGGCCTGGTCGTGGACCGCCCGCAGCCGGGCGACGGTGACGTGGGTGTACAGCTGGGTCGTCGCCAGGGTGGAGTGGCCCAGCAGCTCCTGGACGATGCGCAGGTCGGCCCCACCCTCCAGCAGGTGGGTCGCCGCGCTGTGCCGCAGACCGTGCGGGCCCATGTCCGGTGCGCCGGCCACCGCGGCGACGGTCTGGTGCACCACCGTGCGGGCCTGCCGGGCGTCGAGCCGGCGACCGCGAGCGCCGAGCAGCAGCGCAGGGCCGGACTCGGCCGCGGCCAGGGCGGGACGACCGTGTGCCAGCCAGGCCTGCAGCGCTTCGGCGGCCGGGACCCCGAACGGCGTGGTGCGCTGTTTGTTGCCCTTGCCCAACACCCGCAGCAGCCGGCGTCCGAGGTCGACGTCGTCGATGTCCAAACCGCACAGTTCGCTCACCCGGATGCCGGTCGCGTACAGCAGCTCGACGATCAGCCGGTCCCGCAGGGCCAGCGGGTCACCCTGCTGAGCTCCGGAATTGGCGGCTGCCATGGCCGCGAGCGCCTGATCCTGACGCAGCACCGCAGGCAGTGTGCGCCGCGCCTTGGGCAGCTGTAGCCGCACGGCCGGGTCGGATGCCAGCACACCACGCCGCACCGCCCAGGCGGTGAACGTCTTGACCGCGGACGTGCGGCGCGCCAGCGTGGTTCGCGCGGTGCCCGCGCCCGCTTGGGTCGACAGCCAGGCGCGCAGCACCGGCAGGCTCAGCGCCGCCAGCCCGGCACCCGGTGCCCGTTCGGCAAGGAAGTCGAACAACGACCGCAGATCGCCCAGGTACGCGCGGCGGGTGTGGTCCGAGCGGCCGCGCTCCAGGGCGAGGTAGTCGTCGAACTCGTCGAGAATCGCCTCGAAAGCGCCGTCCACTCCCCTACGTTCGCAGACCCGGGTGGGCAATCGGATCAAGCGGGGCGCGTGTCCCGACTCAGATGACGGTTTGCAGCGCCTCGGGGGTGAGGTCGGTCAGGGCGGGGTACCCGTCCACCGCCATGATCAGGTCCGCTTCGGCCAGCAGGGCACGAAGGACGTGGACGATGCCGTCGACGCCGCCGAGCGCCAGACCGTAGGCGTAGGGGCGGCCGATACCGACGGCGGTCGCGCCCAGCGCCAGGGCCTTGACGATGTCGGCGCCGCTGCGGACACCGGAATCGAAGAGGACCGGCATTCCGTCGGCGGCCTCGACGACCGCGGGCAGCGCATCGAGCGCGGGCAGACCGCCGTTGGCCTGGCGACCGCCATGGTTGGAGCAGTAGATGCCGTCCACGCCGCCGTCTCTGGCGCGACGCGCATCATCGGGGTGGCAGATGCCCTTGACGATCAGCGGCAATGTGGTCAGCGAGCGCAACCAGCTCAGATCGTCCCAGGTCAGTGGGTTTCCGAAGATCTGCGCCCAGTGCAGCACCGCGGCCCGCGGATCTTCCTCCGGCGTGCGTTGCAGGCTCGCGCGGAAGACCGGGTCGCTGGTGTAGTTGCTCAGGCAGTGGCCACGCAACTGGGGGAAGTTGGCCGTGGCCAGATCGCGGGGGCGCCAGCCGGTGACCCAGGTGTCGAGGGTGACGACGACGCCGGAGTACCCGGCCGCCTCGGCCCGGTGCACCAGGCTGGCAGCCAGGTCACGGTCGGTCGGTGTGTACAGCTGGAACAGCCCCGGGGTGTCACCGAATTCGGCGGCGACCTGTTCCATCGGGTCGACCGACAACGTGGACGCGACCATCGGGACACCGGTGCGGGCGGCGGCCCGCGCGGTGGCCAGATCGCCGTGGCCGTCCTGGGCGCACAGGCCGATGACACCGATCGGAGCCATGAACACCGGCGAGGACAGGGTCATCCCGAACAGCTCCACGGACAGATCGCGGTGGGCCGCGCCGACGAACATCCGCGGGACGAGCCCCCAGTGGTCGAAGGCGCTGACATTGGCTCGCTGGGTGCGCTCATCACCGGCGCCGCCGGCGACGTAGGACCACACCGACGGCGGCAGTGCGGCCTGCGCCCTGGCCTCGAGCTCACCGAAGACCATCGGTAGTGACGGCACCACGCCGGCCAGCCCCTGCAGGTAGATCTCGAGTTGATAGTCGCCGAACGCCATGGGG
>CAZDYH010000026.1:8433-16404 GCA_964509355.1 uncultured Mycobacterium sp. | reverse complement strand
GGCTGCTGCTCATCGGGCAGTTCCCGGAAAGTCGCACCACCTAGCGCGGGGTGCCAGGTGTCGGCCTCTTGCCCAGCTTCCAGCAGCCGCCCTGACGTATTACCAGCCCGGCGACTTCCAACATCGCCAACGGCCCCAGCACCTGATTTGGCGCCAACGCGGACGCCACGGCGATCTCGTCGGCGGTGTATATCCCGCGGGCGGGCAACGCGTCGTAGACGCGCTGCTCGGCTTCGGTCAACCCGTCCAGTGGTGAACAAGGCCGCTGCTCGTCCGGCGCGAACTCGCCTGCACGGCCTACCAATTCGACGATGTCCGCCGCGCGGGTGACGAGTTCGGCGCCGCCGCGCAACAGCGCGTGACAGCCGGCCGAGCTCGCCGAGGTGACCGGCCCGGGTACGGCGCACACGACGCGACCCAACGACCGGGCCCACGCCGCGGTGTTCGCGGCCCCGCTACGGACACCGGCCTCCACCACCACCGTAGCCCCGGCCAGCGCGGCCACCAGGCGGTTGCGGGTCAGGAACCGGTGACGAGCCGGACGGACACCCGGCGGGTACTCGCTGACCAGCAGTCCCCGCTCACCGATCCGCTGCAAGAGCGCGGTGTGTCCCGCGGGATAGGGAATGTCGACGCCGCCGGCAAGCACGGCGACGGTGAGCCCGTCGGCCGCCAGCGCCGCCCGGTGCGCCGCCCCGTCGATGCCGTACGCGCCGCCGGACACCACGGCCACATCCCGGGCGGCAAGGCCGGCGGCCAGCTCCGCGGCGACGTGCTCGCCGTACGCCGTGGCGGCCCTGGTACCCACCACGGCCGCAGCCCGCGACCCGATATCGTCCAGGCGCCCGGGGCCGACCACCCACAGCACCAGCGGCGGATGTGCCGCAGGTCTGTTGCGGATGTCCACGCCGCCGAATGCCGCCAAGGACAGCAGCGGCCACTCGGGATCGTCGGCTGTTACCAGTCGGCCACCCAGTCGCGCGAGCAGGATCAAATCTTCTGCAGCACAATCGATTTCGCGTCTTGCTTCGGTACGCCGCGACAGTTCTGCACCGACCTCGCCGCGTCTGACCCGCTCGGCGGCCGCGACCGGGCCATGGCGTGCCACGAGCATCGACAGATCCGGGCACGGCGGTTCGGCCACCCGTGACAGATACGCCAGGGCGTGACGGGTCTCGTCGGTCATGATCCACCCCCCGATTGCCGGAAGCTCAGGGCTGCGGTGACTTCAGCCAGCCCCGGCGTGGTCCGGCCCGTGAGGTCGGCCAGTGTCCAGGCGACCCGCAGCGTTCGATCCACGCCCCGGATGCTGAGCAGTCCACGGTCGAGTGCGGTACGAAGCGGCGCCATCGCGGCGCCGTCCGGGCGGTACCGCCGGCGCAGCAAGGCTCCGCTGACCTCGGCGTTGGTGCGGATCCCGTGTGGCTGCCAGCGCTGTGCGGCGGCATCACGGGCCTGCGCCACCCGTTGGCGCACCTGTGCGGTGGACTCGCCGTCCTGGCTGGAAAACGCCCCGGCCCGCACCGGGTGCAGCTGCACACGGAGGTCGACCCGATCCAGCAGCGGCCCGGACAGCCTGCCCAGATAACGCCGCTTGGCCGTGGGCGCGCAGATGCAGTCGCGTGGATCGGCCGGCGCACACGGACACGGATTGGCAGCGAGCACCAGCTGAAACCGCGCCGGATACCGCGCGACACCGTCGCGTCGGGCCAGGCGGATCTCGCCGTCCTCCAGCGGGGTTCGCAACGCCTCCAGCACACTCGCCCCGATCTCCGCGCATTCGTCGAGGAACAACACACCCCGGTGCGCCCGGCTCACCGCCCCGGGCCGCGCCAGGCCCGAGCCGCCGCCGACGAGCGCGGCGACGCTGGAGGTGTGGTGCGGGGCCACGAACGGCGGCCGGGTGATCAGCGGAGTGCTGCCGGACAACAGGCCGGCCACCGAGTGAATCGCGGTGACCTCCAGCGATTCGCCGTGGGACAGCGGTGGCAGCAGTCCCGGAAGACGTTGTGCGAGCATTGTTTTGCCGACTCCGGGCGGCCCGGTGAGCATCAGGTGATGCGCACCCGCGGCGGCGACCTCCACGGCGAAGCGGGCGTGCGACTGGCCGACCACATCGGCGAGGTCGACCGAGGACTCCGGCGCCGACTCGGGGACCACGATTCTGTCGTCCAGTTGCGTCTTGCCGGCGAACCAGGCCTGCAGTTGGCGCAACGTCCGCGCGCCCCACACCTCGATGCCGTCCACCAGGCTGGCCTCGGCCAGGTTGTCCGCCGGCACCACCACGGCCGGCCAGCCCTCGCATTTGGCGGCGAGCACGGCCGGCAAGACTCCCTTGACCGGCCGCACCCGCCCGTCCAGCGCCAGCTCGCCGAGCAGCACGGTCTTCTCCAGCCGCTCCCAAGCGGACTTACGGTCCGCCGCGAGCACCGCCGCGGCCAGCGCCAGGTCGTACACCGAGCCCATCTTCGGCAGCGTCGCCGGTGAGAGCGCCAGTGTCAGCCGCGCCATCGGCCAGCGGTTGCCGCAGTTGGTGATGGCGGCGCGCACCCGGTCCCGGGATTCCTGCAGCGCAGCGTCGGGCAGACCGACCAGATGCACGCCCGGCAGGCCGGAGGTGATGTCGGCCTCGATCTCCACGATTTCGCCGTCCAGCCCTCGCACCGCGACCGAGAACGCCCTGCCCAGCGTCATCAGCTGATCCCCCGCAGGTGCGTGATCTCCGGCGTGCGGCGCCGTCCGATCTGCACTCCGATCACGTCGATCCGGATGGCCGCCCAGCTGCCGTTCTGGCTTGCCAGCCACAGCCCGGCCAGGCGCCGGAGCCTGCGCACCTTCTCCGTCGTCACCGCCTGGGCCACGCCGCCGAACCCGTCGCCGGTGCGGGTCTTCACCTCGACGAACACCACGGTCCGAGCGGCGGTGTCAGCAGCGATCACGTCCAGCTCGCCGTACCGGCAGCGCCAATTGCGTTGCAGGATATGCAGACCCAGCGACGTCAGGTGATCCGTGGCCAGCTGCTCACCGAGCGCCCCCAGCTGCGCGCGTGTCAACGTTGTCATGGCGCAAGCATGCGACGGGGCGCCGACACGTCGGCCCCCACACCGGTGGGTTGTCCACAGTCACTCGGCTGTCCACAGCCGAGCACCGAGCGGGCCGTTGGCTACTCCGGCAGTCGCAGCTCGGGCTTCTCCACCTCTTCGATGTTGACGTCCTTGAAGGTGATGACTCGCACCTGCTTGACGAACCGCGCGGGCCGGTACATGTCCCAGACCCAGGCGTCGGCGAGGCGCAATTCGAAGTACACCTCGCCCTCGGCGTTGCGCGGGACCAGCTCCACGCTGTTCGCCAGATAGAACCGTCGCTCGGTTTCCACCACGTAGCTGAACTGACCGACGATGTCCTTGTATTCGCGGTACAGCGAGAGTTCCATCTCGGTTTCGTACTTCTCGAGATCTTCGGCACTCATCGGCTCAGCTGTCCTTCGGTCGGTCTGTGCTTCATCTTTCCTCACCCGTGTTCGCTGCGCTGCTCCGGCTCATACTCGGACACCATCTCCGCCACGACTTCGGTGAGCACTCTTGTTCCCGACGGTGTCGCGACCCGCCGAACATTGATGAAGGAGTGGCGGTGTTGGCCGCACGGCCCGAGTTCGGCCAACGCGGCGCTGTGTGCGGGTGTGCTGTAGCCCTTGTGTTCGGCGAAGCCGTATCCGGGAAGGTCGGCGTCCATCGCCACCATCAGCCGGTCACGGCTGACCTTGGCCAGCACGCTGGCCGCGGCGATACAGGCCGCCACCCCGTCGCCGCCGATGACGGGCAGCGACGGCATCGGCAGGCCCGGCACGCGAAAACCGTCGCTCAGCACGTAACCGGGCCGCACCGGCAGGCCCGCCACGGCCCGCCGCATACCTTCGATATTGGCCACGTGGACCCCGCGCCGGTCCACCTCGACCGGCGGGATGTACACCACGTGGTAGGCCAGGGCATACCGACGGATCAGCGGGAACAGCTCCTCGCGTGTCTTCTCGGTGAGCTTCTTGGAGTCGTCAAGCGCGGCCAGGCTGTCGAACCGGCCCGGCCCCAGCACGCACGCCGCCACCACCAGCGGGCCGGCGCAGGCACCGCGGCCCACTTCGTCGACCCCCGCCACCGGCCCGAGGCCGCTGCGGTAGAGCGCCGACTCCAGGGTGCGCAACCCGGAGGACTTGCGGATCACCGTCCGCGGGGGCCAGGCGGCCGGCACGTCTAACCGCCTTGCTGGGGGTTCACCGAGCCCACACCGCTCCACCGCGACGGGGGCCAGGCGATGAACCTCGCCTTGCCGATGACGTTGTCCACCGGGATGGTCCCGGCCATCGGGTCGCCCGTGCACAGCAGGCCCTTCTGAGCGTCTGCGGGCGTATTCGTGCAGCGCGCGCGGGAGTCCGCCGAATGAGTGCGGTTGTCGCCCATCACCCACAGCCGCCCCTGCGGAACGGTGACCGGGCCGAACTCGTTGCCCAGGCAGGGATAGACCACCGGGTCGGCCATCATCGTGGTGGGGTCGAGATAAGGCTCCTTCAACGCCTTGCCATCGACGGTCAGTCCAGTGTCGGCGCGGCACTGCACAGCCTGACCACCGACCGCGATGACCCGCTTGACCAGATCGTTTTCGTCAGGCGGCACGAAGCCGACGAACGACAGCACGTTCTGCAGCCAGCGCACCGGGGGGTTGTCCGAGCGAATCGACTTGTATCCGACGTTCCACGACGGCGGCCCCTTGAAGACAATGACATCGCCGGGCTGCGGCGAGCCGAAACGGTAGCTGACCTTGTCCACCATGATGCGGTCGCCGACGCATCCCGTGCAGCCGTGCAGGGTGGGCTCCATCGATTCGGACGGAATCAGGTAGGGACGCGCCACGAACGTCAACATGACGTAGTAGAGGACCACCGCGATCGCCACCAGAGTCGCGCCTTCGCGCAGCGCCGACCGCTTCTTCGCCGTCTCCGGCTTGTCCTGGTCCGGGCCGGAATCGCGGGAGCGTTCAGCGGAGTCGGCCGAGTCCGTGGTTCCGGTCACGAGATCAGCGTAGCCAGCGACGCGCACAGCGCCGCGTGGCGCGCTCCGCGGCCGACGACGGCCACCAGACCGCGCCCGGTCAGCGCTTCTCCTTGATCTTGGCCTTCTTGCCGCGCAGCTCGCGCAGGTAGTACAGCTTGGCCCGGCGCACATCGCCGCGGGTTACCACTTCGATGTGATCGATGTTCGGGGAGTGAACCGGGAAGGTCCGCTCGACACCCACGCCGTAGCTCTCCTTGCGGACGGTGAAGGTCTCCCGGATGCCGCCGCCCTGCCGGCGGATTACCACACCCTTGAAGACCTGGATGCGCTCCTTTGCCCCCTCGATGACCTTCACGTGCACGTTGACGGTGTCGCCGGGGCCGAAGGCCGGGATATCGTCGCGCAGCGACGACTTGTCGACGAAGTCCAGCGTGTTCATCGGTGACACTTCCTTGCGGGTCGCGGCTACGGGCATCTCTTGCATCGCACGCACGCGAGGCAGTCGCCGAGCCGGTGGATTCGGGCGTCTTGACGTGTCTCGCAGCAGGCGGGGATCCATGCCCGCGCGGACAACTGCTCAATTGTGCCAGATGCTTCGCAAGCAGCGAAATCGCCGCGACGGGATCGAGCCTAAGTACGCGAGCCGCACATCCAGGCGTTAATCTGATGCGTGGATCGGCCACAGCGCGGCGAGCCGACCCCTGGTCACTATTGCTTGAGGAGGATCATGAGACGGCGGCCGTCGATGCTGCTCACGGCTATCGAAGTGATCACGATCGTGGCACTTGTGGCGGGGTGCGAAGCCAAGGTGTACGGCTCTCCCGGCGAGAGGTCCCCCGAACCGCGGATGACGCTCGTGGCACCGGCGGCACCGGCCGTCCCGCCGCCGGCAGCCCCACCGGGGCAACCCACCGTCGCGTTCGACGGATTGGACGCGCGCATCCGCCAGGCCACCACCGAGGCCGCCGGTCGCGGCGCCACCATCTCGGTGGTGGTGCTCGACCGCGAGACCAACCAGCTGTTGTCCAACGGCAAGGCTCAGGGCCTGGCCGTCGCCTCGGTCGCGAAACTGTTCATCGCCGATGACCTGCTGCTGCAGGAGTCCAAGGGGCAGACGCAGCTGTCACCGGCGGACCGCAAGTCGCTGGACACGATGCTGCGTTCGTCCGACGACGGCGCCGCGGAGAACTTCTGGAATCGCAGCGGCGGCTCCGCCATCATCAAACGGGTTGCCGCGCGCTATGGGCTCAAGTCGACCGCACCGCCGGGCAATGGCCGCTGGTGGAACACCATCAGCTCGGCCGGTGACTTGGTCCGCTACTACGACATGATGCTCGCCGGATCCGGCGGGCTGCCACCGGAGTCGGCCAACATCATCATCAATGACCTGTCCCAGTCGACGCCCACCGGAATCGACGGCTACCCCCAGCGATTCGGCATTCCGGACGGCCTCTACGCCGAACCAGTCGCAGTCAAGCAGGGCTGGATGTGTTGTATCGGCAGCAGCTGGATGCATCTGTCGACCGGCGTGATCGGGCCGGAACGGCGCTACGTCATGGCGATCGGGTCGCTGCAGGCAGCCAGCGACGCCGCGGCACGGGCGACGATCACCCAGGCCGTCAAGACGATGTTCCCCGGCGGCCAGATCTGACCGGATCCCGCTAGCCCCGGAGTAGGTCGGGGCGGCGTTCGCGCGTCCGTTGCAGCGAGGTCTGCTGCCGCCACGCGGCGATCCGCGCGTGGTCTCCGGAGAGCAGCACATCGGGCACGTCGAGACCGCGCCAGCTTGGCGGCCGGGTGTAGCTCGGCCCCTCCAGCAGACCCACCGTTCCCGGCGAAAGCGAATCGTCGTAATGGGATTGGGGATTGCCCAGAACATCAGGCAGCAGCCGAACCACCGCCTCGATCATCACCAGCGCCGCCGATTCCCCGCCCGGCAGCACGTAGTCGCCGATCGAGACCTCCTCGACACGCATCCGCCGGGCGGCATCGGTGACCACTCGCTGATCGATCCCCTCATAGCGTCCGCAGGCGAACACCAGGTGCGATTCGGTGCTCCAGCGCTGTGCGGCAGCCTGGTCGAACAGCGTGCCCGCCGGCGTGGGAACAACGAGAAGGGTTTGCCCGGAACAGATTTCATCAAGCGCCTCACCCCAGACCGGCGCCTTCATGACCATCCCGGGGCCGCCACCATACGGTGTGTCGTCAACCGAGCGGTGCACGTCGTGTGTCCACCGGCGCAGATCGTGCACCCTGAAATCGATCAGGCCGGACTCAATTGCCTTGCCCGGCAGGGACTGTCGTAATGGGTCCAGGTAGTCCGGAAAGATCGTGACGACGTCGATGCGCACCGCTACTCCAGGTCCAACAGGCCGTCGGGAGGGTCGATTTCGATGGTCCGATCGTCCAACGAAACCGACGTCACGATGGCGCTGACGAACGGCACCAGAACCTCCGAGCCACCGTCACGGCGCACCGCGAGCAACTCGCCGGCCGCCGTGTGCAGTACCTCGGCGACTGAGCCGATCTGCTGACCACCGACCGTGGTTACCCGCAGCCCTTCGAGCTGATGGTCGTAGAACTCGTCGGGATCTTCGATCGGCGGAAGTTCGGACGAGTCGACGACGAACAGGCTGCCGCGCAGCGCGTCGGCCGCGCCGCGGTCGGCGACGCCGACCAGCCGTACCAGCAGCCGCCCGCCGTGGTCTCGTGCGGCCTCGACGACGTAGTCGCGGTCTTGGCCACCAGGGGATTTCCTGACTGACGGCTTGGCCCGCAACACCGAACCGGGTGCGAACCGGGTGCCGGGGTCATCGGTACGGACTTCGACGACGACCTCGCCGGTGATGCCGTGGGCCTTGACCACACGTCCGACGACCAGCTCCATATCGATCCCCGAGTCGCTTCGCTCGCCCCCGCAAGCGGG
>CAZDYH010000026.1:0-8333 GCA_964509355.1 uncultured Mycobacterium sp. | reverse complement strand
CAGCAGCAGGCTCAGCCGCGGCAGGCTCAGCGGGCTCAGCAGCGGGTTCGGCCGCAGCGGGTTCGGCAGGCTCGACCGCAGCAGGCTCGGCCGCAGCGGGTTCGGCAGGCTGTTCCTTCTTGGCGCCCGCCCTGGGGGCGGCCTTCTTCTTCTTGGGCGTGACGGCCTCGCCGGTCGGGGCTCCATCGGCGGCTGCCAGCGCGGCGTTGAACAGTTCGAGCTTGCTGGGCTTTTCCGGGGCGAGCTTCAGCGTGCCCTCGGCGCCGGGCAGACCCTTGAACTTCTGCCAGTCACCGGTGATCTTCAGCAGCTTGAGGACGGGTTCGGTGGGCTGGGCGCCCACGCCGAGCCAGTACTGTGCCCGCTCCGAGTCGATCTCGATGAGGCTGGGCTCTTCCTTGGGGTGATAGCGGCCGATGACCTCGATGGAACGGCCGTCACGGCGGGTGCGCGCGTCGGCGACGGCGATGCGGTACTGGGGATTGCGGATCTTGCCAAGCCGGGTGAGTTTGATCTTCACAGCCATGGTTAGGGGACTTCTCCTCATAGGTGTCACGCTGCAATTCGGCGACTCGGGCGGGACGCCCGAATCCGGTTTTGCCTCGCGTGTGTGACCGCCGCGCAGCACATGGTCGTGCGGCAGACAGCCGCCAATTGTGCCAGACCAGCCACTTCCGGCGGAAATCCGGCTCAGACCAGGCGGTCGAAGCACTTGGTTTCCACGCGCCGGGTCATCCGCCAGCCGTCGGGAGTGCGAACGAACTCGTCGTCGTACCAGAGCCCGCAGAACAGCACCTGCTTCTGATCACCGCCCAGCACCATCGGGTTGAAGCAGATGACCCGCGATGAGGCGGTGTCCCCGGCAAGGCGCACCGAGAAGTTGCCCAGCAGGTGAGAGTAGGCCGGAAAGTTCGGCAGCACCTGCGCCAGCCACGCCTTGACCTCCGGGTACCGGCCGTCGATACCGCCCATCGCCCGGTAGTCGATGTAGGCGTCCGGGCTGAACACCAGGTCGAGATCGTCAAATCGGCGCTGGTCAATGGCGGTGGAGTAATCCACCAGCAGCTGCTGGATCTCCAACCGATCGGAGATCTCCGCGAGGCTCAACATGAGGTGATTCAACACCGTCGGGTGTGGGCTCCGGCAGGCAACGCTAGGCTCACCGTTCATGCGAAGGCTCTTGGCAGGTCTGATGGCCTGTGCCCTGCTCGGTGCGAACGCCGTCACAGCGACCGCAAGCCCCGATCCGCAAGCTGTCGTCGTCCAGCCTGCGGGCTCGATGCCCGTCCCCGACGGACCCGCACAAGCCTGGGTGGTGGCCGATCTCGACACCGGCCAGATACTCGCTGGTCGGAATGAGTACGCAGCCCACGCCCCGGCGAGCACCATCAAGGTGCTGCTCGCGCAGGTCGTGCTCGACGAGCTGCCCCTGGACGCCACGATCGTCGCCGACGAGGCCGACACCAGGGTCGAGTGCAACTGCGCCGGCGTCGCCCCCGGCCAGGTCTACACCGCACGCCAGCTGCTCGAGGGACTGCTGCTGGTGTCGGGCAACGACGCCGCCAACACCCTGGCGCGCATGCTCGGCGGCCAGGACGCCGCGGTGCTCAAGATGAACTCCAAGGCGGCGATGCTGGGCGCTTACGGCACTAACGTCGGCTCACCCTCCGGACTGGACGGGCCCGGCATCGACATGTGGTCCACGGCGCACGACCTGGCCGTGATGTTCCGCGCTGCGATGGCCAACCCGGTATTCGCGCAGATCACGACTCAGCCGTCAGCGGTGTTCCCCACCAAGACCGGTGATCGCGTGCTCGTCAACCAGGACGAGCTTCTGCACCGCTACCCCGGCGCCATCGGGGGCAAGACCGGCTTCACCAACATCGCCCGGAAGACCTTCGTCGGCGCAGCGCAACGCGACGGGCGCCGGTTGGTTGTCGCGATGATGTACGGGATGGTCGTGGAGGGCGGCCCGACGTACTGGGATCAGGCGGGCGCTCTGCTGGATTGGGGCTTCGCGCTGGACCGCCAGGCCAGCATCGGCTCGCTGTAGGCGCTCGCTAGAAAGCGCGGCCGCGCAGGATCACCAGGTCCGGGCTGTCCAGAACCTCAGCACCCCGCCGCGGGTCATCGGCGAAACACAGCAGGTCGGCCGGCCCTTCATGGTCCAGCCCCGGCCGGCCCAGCCAGCGACGCGCATCCCAGCAGGCCGCGCCCAGCGCATCGGTGGGGCTCATTCCGATGCCCTTGAGCGCCTCGACTTCGTCGGCGATGCGGCCGTGGGCGATCATGCTGCCCGCATCCGTGCCCGCAAACACCGGCACGCCTGCTTCGCGGGCTGCGCCTACCCGCTGGCGGCAGCGGCCGTGAAGGTCGCGCAGGTGGCTGGCATAGGTCGGGTAGCGCGCCGCCGCATCGGCGATACCCGGGAAGTTCTCGATGTTGATCAGCGTGGGCACCAGCGCGGTGCCGTGCTCGAGCATCAGCGCGATGGTGTCGTCGGTGAGCCCGGTGCCGTGCTCGATACAGTCGATACCGGCGTTGACCAGGCCGGGCAGCGCGTCCTCGCCGAAGACGTGCGCGGTGACGCGGGCGCCCTCGGTGTGTGCGGCGTCGATCGCCGCTTTGAGCACGTCGTCGGACCACAGCGGTGCCAGGTCGCCGGCCGCACGGTCGATCCAGTCACCCACCAATTTGACCCAGCCGTCGCCACGGCGCGCCTGCTCGGCCACGAAGTCCGGCAGCTGCGACTCGTCCTCGATATCGATCGCCAGGCCCGGCATGTACCGCTTCGGCCTGGCCAAGTGCCGCCCGGCCCGGATGATGCGGGGCAGGTCGTCGTGGTCATCGAGTTCGCGGGTGTCGATCGGCGATCCGCAGTCGCGCAGCAGCAGCGCGCCGACACCGCGTTCGGTCCCGGCCTGCTCGATCGCCTCGTCGAGGTCGACGGCACCGTGCGGGCCGAGGCCGACATGGCAGTGCGCGTCGACCAGGCCGGGCAGGATCCAGCCGCCGTCGAACACGGTGTCGGCGCTGCTGACCGGTTCGGCGCTCAGGGTCCCGTCGACGATCCACCATTGCACCGGTTCGCCGTCGGGCAGGCCGCGGCCGCGAACGTGGAGCCGCACTACTTCTTGCCGGGGAACTTCAGCTTGGACAGGTCGAAGTCGGCCAGCCCGGGCGGCAGCTCGTTCAGGCCCTCGGGCATCTGGGACAGGTCGGGAAACCCAGCCGGCATGCCGGTGCCCAGCGGGTTGCGCACCTTCGGCGGGGTCGGCCCGCGGCCGCCCTTCTTCCCCTTCTTGCCCTTGCCTTTTCGCGCCGACGACTTGCGCCCCACCCCGGGCATGCCCATCTTGCCGGCCATCGACGACATCATCTTGCGGGCCTCGAAGAAGCGGTCGACGAGCTGATTGACCTCCGACACCGCCACGCCGGACCCGTTGGCGATGCGCAGCCGGCGGGACGCGTTGATGATCTTCGGGTCAGCGCGTTCGGCGGGCGTCATGCCGCGGATGATGGCCTGCAGCCGGTCGAGGTGCTTGTCGTCGACGGCGGCCAGTGCGTCCTTCATCTGACCCGCCCCGGGCAGCATGCCGAGCAGGTTGCCGATCGGGCCCATCTTGCGGATCGCCAGCATCTGCTCCAGGAAGTCCTCCAGCGTCAGCTCGCCCGAGCCGATCTTGGCCGCGGCGGCCTCGGCCTGTTCGGCGTCGAAGACCTGCTCGGCCTGTTCGATCAGGCTGAGCACATCGCCCATGCCCAGGATGCGGCCGGCCATCCGGTCGGGGTGGAAGACCTCGAAGTCCGCCAGCTTCTCGCCCGTGGACGCGAAAAGGATGGGAACACCGGTCACTTCACGGACCGACAACGCGGCACCGCCGCGGGCGTCGCCGTCCAGTTTGGTGAGCACGACGCCGGTGATTCCGACGCCGGTGCCGAACGCCTCGGCGGTGGCGACGGCGTCCTGGCCGATCATGGCGTCGAGGACGAACAACACCTCGTCGGGGTCGACGGCGTCACGAATGGCCGCGGCCTGCGCCATCAGCTCCTCGTCGATGCCCAGCCGGCCGGCGGTGTCGACGACGACGACGTCGAAATGCTTGGCGCGCGCCTCAGCCAGACCCGCGGCCGCGACGGCGACCGGGTCACCCGGGCCGGCTCCTGCTGCTTCGCCTGCGGCACTCTCGGTGGATACGCCCGGGTGCGGCGCGAAAACCGCGACGCCGGCGCGTTCGCCGACCACCTGCAACTGATTGACGGCACCGGGGCGTTGCAGGTCGCACGCCACCAGCAGCGGCGTGTGACCTTGTCCGCGAAGCCATGTGGCGAGCTTGCCGGCCAGCGTCGTCTTGCCCGCACCCTGCAGGCCGGCGAGCATAACCACCGTCGGCGGGGTCTTGGCGAACGCGAGCTGGCGGGTCTGCCCGCCGAGGATCCCGACGAGCTCCTCGTTGACGATCTTGACGACCTGCTGGGCCGGGTTGAGCGCGCCGGAGACCTCGGCGCCCTTGGCGCGGTCTTTGATGCGGGCGACGAATGCGCGTACCACCGGCAGCGAGACGTCGGCCTCCAGTAGCGCCAGCCGGATCTCGCGGGTGGTGGCGTCGATGTCGGCGTCGGTCAGCCGGCCCTTACCGCGCAGCCCCTGCAGGGCACCGGTCAACCGGTCGGACAGGGATTCAAACACCAGCCAAGCCTAGCTGGCTGCCTCGACCGGCTTCGCGGGCGCGGCCGTCGGCAGCACCGCGTACAGGTCACGTTCCAGCGCCTCCTTGACGGCAACGTAGTCCCGGTCGTCCGGCACGGGAATGACGATGCAGAACACGTCGTCGACCGTGGACCCGAGCGTGGTGACCTTCGCCCAGGCGATATCGACCCCGGCGCGTTCGAACACCCCGGTGAGGCTGGCCAGCAGCCCGGTCCGGTCGGTTGAGCGGATCTCCACCACCAGTTGGCCCGGCGCGGTGCCCTCGTACCAGAGGATGCGGGGCGGGGCGGGGGTCCGGTTGACGGGGACGCCGGCCCGCACCTCTCCCGCCCTGCCGGCGCCGGACTGGGCACCGTCGCGATCACGGCGCTCGAGCGACGCGATCACATCGAGTTCGCCGTCGAGGGCCAGGATGAACTGCTGGCGCAGCAGTTCCGCCGCCGGCGGCGACCCGAAATGCGGCGACACCACGAAAGTATTGATCGCCGACCCTTCGTGGCTGTTGACCGACGCCGAATGCACACGCAACGAGTTCAGCGCGAGCACGCCGGCGGCCTTGGACAACAGCCCGCGCCGATCGGGGGCGATCATGGTGACGTCGTAGGTGTGCGCGCTCTCGCCGGGGGTCATCTCGACCCGAACGCCGGCCTCGGCAAGCGAAAGATAGTACGGGTCAATGGGATCGGCCTGCGGCAGCGGCTCCCCGGCCATCACCAGCCGGCAGCGGCGGACGAGATCGGAGATCAGCGACGCCTTCCAGTCCCCCCACACTCCCGGGCCGGTGGCCAGCGCGTCTGCCTCGGCGAGCGCGTGCAGGAGTTCCAGCAGCACCGGATCGCCACCGAGGGTGTCGACCACGGTGGCGATGGTCTGCGGGTCCTGCAGGTCGCGCCTCGTCGCGGTACTTGGCAGCAGCAGGTGGTAGCGCACCATCGCCGCGAGCAGCCCGACATCCGAGGGCCACAGGCCGAGCCTGGTGCCGATCTGGGTGGCCAGCCCGGCACCGATCACGCTGTGATCGCCGCCGCGGCCCTTGCCGATGTCATGCAGCAGCGCCCCCAACACAAGCAGGTCGGGACGGGACACCCGCGTGGTGAAAGCACTTGCCCTGGAGGTTGTTTCGACCAGATGCCGATCGACGGTCCAGATGTGCACCATATCTCGCGGTGGCAGGTCGCGCACCGCGCCCCACTCGGGGAACAGCCTGCCCCACAAGCCGGTCCGGTCGAGCGCCTCGACGGTCGCAACCGTCGCGGGTCCCGCGGAGAGCAGCACGAGCAGATCATTGAGTGCCTGACGCGGCCACGGGGTTCGCAGCTCGGGAGCCGACTCCGCGAGCCGGCTCAGGGTGGAAGCCGACAGCGGCAGGCCGGTGGTGGCAGACGCCGCAGCCGCCCGCAGGATCAGCCCGGGATCACGGTCCGGGCGGGCTTCGCGGGCCAGGATGACCTCGCCCGCAAATTCGATGACACCTTCGTCGAGCGGGCGTCGCACCGGTCGGCGCAGCACGGCCAACCCGCGCCGCGGCAGAGCGTTTGCGGCAGTGCGCAATCCGGCGTCGACGTAGTAACTGACAGTGCGGGCGGCATCGCTGAGCATGCGGGCCAGGTCGAACCGGTCCCCGATACGCAGCGCCGCGCCGATCTCGTCGGCGTGCTGGGCCAGCAGCAGGTACCGGCCGCGCCCGGACACCCGGTGCAGCTCGGTACGCACGTCGAGCAGCGCCAGGTGTGCTCCGGCCAGCGAACCCGACGGCGACGCCAGGGACTGGCTCGGGTGGACATCGGCCAGCTGGGCTATCGCCAACGCGTTCAACAGCTGAACGTCGCGCAACCCGCCGCGGCCGCACTTCAGATCGGGTTCAGCGCGATGGGCTATGTGACCGCTGCGCTGCCACCGATCCTGCGTGTGCTCGACGAGTTCCTCGAAGCGCGAGGCGATCCCGGTGCGCCACTGCCGACGGGCGCCACCGATCAGCGGCGCGGAGAGGTCGGAGTTACCCGCGATATGGCGGACCTCCAGCATCGCAAGCCCCGCCGAGATGTCCTCGCCGGCGATCTGCAGCGCCTCGGGCACCGTCCGTACGCTGTGGTCAATCCGGATGTTGGCGTCCCACAACGGATACCAGAGCAGGTCGGCGACCTGCCCCACGGCTTCGGCCGGCATGTCGTCGTGCAACAGCATCAGGTCCAGATCCGAGAACGGCAGCAACTCGCCGCGGCCGAGCCCACCGGTGGCGACGATGGCGAAACCGCTTGTCGCTGTGATGCCGATCTCGGTGGCCTTGGTCGTCAGCCAGAACTCGTGCAGGTCCAGCAGCGCGTCGCGCAGCGTAGCCGAATCCAGTTGGCGCGGAACGCCGGATACGAGCTTCTTGGCAGCGGCAGCCAAGTCGCTCGCCGGACGCACGGCTGGTACCTGCTTTGTCATCTCAGTCCTCCCCCGGCCGGCTCCCAACAAACGCTCACACGGTGCACTGCCGGGAGAGGACGTCTCAGATCCCGTTGTGGCTCAAAGGGCGTCGGTCCCCCGCTCGCCGGTACGAACCCGGACCACGGTGTCCACCGGACTGACCCAGACCTTGCCGTCACCGATCTTGCCGGTGCGAGCGGCCTGCACGATGACGTCCACCACAGCGTCCACGGCGGAATCATCGACCAGAACCTCCACGCGCACCTTGGGCACGAAGTCAACGGAATACTCAGCGCCGCGGTACACCTCGGTGTGGCCCTTCTGGCGTCCGTACCCCTGGACTTCGCTGACGGTCATCCCGAGGATACCCGCCTGCTCCAGGCCGGTCTTGACGTCTTCGAGCGTGAACGGCTTGACGATCGCAGTAATCAGCTTCATTTCCCTCATTCCTCCGAGCCGTGCCGGCCAAGAACCGAGCCGCTGCCGACTGTCGAGAAGTCGTAACCGGTTTCGGCGTGTTCGGCTTCATCGATGCCGTTCGCTTCGTCTTCCGCAGCCAGGCGCAGTCCGATGGTGTACTTCACGATCAAGGCCAAGATAGCGGTACCGATGACCGAATAGGCGAGAACCGCGAAGGCACCGGCGGCCTGACGCCACAGTTGATCGAATCCGCCTCCGTAGAACAGGCCCTTGACAGCGGCCGGAGCCTCGGGAGCGGCCAGGAAGCCGATGAGCAACGTGCCGACGAGGCCGCCGACCAGGTGCACACCGACCACGTCCAGCGAATCGTCATAGCCCAGCCTGAATTTCAGGCCCACCGCCAAAGCGCACAGCACACCGGCGATGAAGCCGACCGCCAAGGCGCCAAGCACGTTGACCGACGAACAGGACGGCGTAATGGCAACCAGGCCGGCCACAATGCCCGAGGCCGCGCCCAGTGACGTTGCCTTGCCGTCGCGGATGCGCTCAGTGAGCAGCCACGCCAGCATCGCGGTCGCGGTGGCGACCGTGGTGGTCACGAAGGTCGCGGCCGCGACACCACCGGAGCTGGTGGCCGAGCCGGCGTTGAACCCGTACCAGCCGAACCACAGCAGACCGGCGCCCAACATCACGAACGGCAGGTTGTGCGGCCGCATCGGGGTGCCCGGCCAGCCCCTGCGCTTGCCCAGGATGATCGCGAGCACCAGACCCGCGGCACCGGCGTTGATAT
>CAZDYH010000025.1:20476-24124 GCA_964509355.1 uncultured Mycobacterium sp. | reverse complement strand
GTTAGGCGGGCGTTTCGTGGGGTGTGCCGAGGTAGGGGAATTCCTTGAGAGTATCGGTGTGCGGGTTCAGTCCGTCGGGTGGGATCTCACCCTTGGACAGGAAATCGAGGCGGAAATCGATCACGTCGTCGGTGAACACCCGGCCATTGGGGTACTTCGCGGGCTCGGAAGGGTTGTAGTGCAACATATCGGGCAGGATGCCGTGGGCATCGATAGCGGCGATCGCTTCTTCGCGGGTGTAGTTGCCGGTGTGCCCCATGAGATGAACGAACAGATCGAGCCAGCGCGCTCGATCGTTGACCGGCTCGCTGGCGTTGTATTCCTCTTTGGTCTCGTCGGTGTTGAAGAAGCTGCTCACCGATGGGTGACCGGCGCGATCGACATGGATGAGCTCGCCGTCGCGTCGCACACTGCATCTTCCCCAGATGCGGATGTCGGGATCAGCACCGAGCGCGCTCGTCGGAAGCTCCAGCACCGTGGCGAACACGTTGGCTTCCGTGTTGGAATCCTGCCCGGTCCAGGGAGACTCACCACCCAGGTGGGGTGCGGTGAAGTTTCGTCCGCCAGACGTGTCGAACAGGTTCTTGATCCCGTCGTAGTCGAAAAAGAATGCGTCGCTGCGAGCGCCGGCGAAGAACGTGATATCGCCGGACGTCGCGATGATTGGCTTGGCCCCGAAGGACACCTCGACGTCGGAGAAGATCTTCTTGCCGACGGCTTCCACCGAGCGCGCCTCTTCGCCGGTAGCCATGAAGACGTCGACGCTCTGCTTGCCGTCGCGCGGTGTGGCGAACACATAACTCAAAGCGATGTCGTTTAAGAAGTCTCCGTCGTTGTCAACGGCAAGACGGTAGATGGCATCGGGATGAAGTGCATCCGCTCTCGGATTGGCGTTGAGGATCAGTACCGTCCGCGATGCATCGGTGGGCGACGCGAACGCGTAGAGGTCACAAAGGTCGAGTCGTTGGTCCCCGAGGGGCGGCCCGAGGCTTAGGCCCGTGAAGTGGTTCGACATGGCTAAGCCACCTTTGATCTGAGTGCGTAACGTCTGCGGGCAGACTCCAACTGAACCGTACGCCTATTCGTGGGTCCCCTGGCTAGACACTGATTGTCACGGGCGACACGTCCCAGATTTCATCGCAGTACTCGGCGATGGCGCGGTCCGACGAAAACTTGCCGCTGCGAGCGGTGTTCAGGATCGACATCCGCGTCCAAGCCTCGGCGTCTTGCCGCGCAGTACTCACCTGCTGCTGGCAGTCCACGTAAGCCGCGTAGTCGGCGGCAACCAGGAACGGGTCGTGGTGACTCAGCGACTCCACCAACGGACGGAACACTTCGGTATCACCGCGGGAGAATCGCCCGTCCGCAATCAGCCCCAGCACCGCGCTCAACTCGTCGTTGCCGTCGATGTAGTCGGCCGGCCGGTAACCCTCCCGCTTGATGCGCTCGACTTCGCTCACTGTCAACCCGAACATGAAGAAGTTCTCTGCACCGACCTCGTCCCGAATCTCGACGTTGGCACCATCGAGCGTGCCGATGGTCAGCGCGCCGTTGAGCATGAATTTCATGTTGCCGGTGCCGGAGGCCTCCTTGCCGGCGGTCGAGATCTGCTCGGACAGATCGGCGGCCGGGTAGATGAGATGTGCGTTTTGCACATTGAAGTTAGGCACGAACGCCACTTTCAGGTACCGGTTGACGTCTGGGTCGGCGTTCACCGTTTCGGCGACGGCGTTGATCAGCTTGATGATGCGCTTGGCCATGAAATAGCCGGGCGCGGCTTTCCCGCCGAAGATGAATGCACGCGGCGGAATCTCGAGGCGGGGGTTCTGCTTCAGCCGGTGGTACAGCGTGATGATGTGCAGGACGTTGAGATCCTGACGCTTGTACTCGTGAATGCGTTTGACCTGAATATCGAACAGCCAGTCCGGTTCGAGCTCGATACCCGTCGCCGAGCGAACGTAGTCCGCGAGGCGCGCCTTGTTGGCCCGCTTGACCGCGCGCCACTGTTGATGGAAAGCAGCGTCGTCGGCAAAGGACTCGAGCTCACGAAGCATCTTCAGGTCCACCAGCCACCCCTCCCCGAGCTTGTGGTCGAGCAGCTCTCTGAGCCCCGGGTTGGCAAGTCCCAGGAAACGGCGCGGGGTTACGCCGTTGGTCTTGTTGCTGAACCGCTCTGGCCACATTTCGTAGAAATCCTTGAGCACGCTGGATTTGAGCAGCTCAGAATGCAACGCGGCGACGCCGTTGACGGCGTGGCTACCCACCGTGGCGAGATGAGCCATCCGCACGCTCTTGCCACCCTCCTCGTCAATCAGCGACATCCGCCGCACCCGCGCCTCGTCCCCCGGAAAACGCGCGCGCACCTCATCCAGAAACCGGCGATTGATCTCGTAGATGATTTCCAGGTGTCGCGGCAGCACCTGGCCGAACATCGACACGGGCCAGGTTTCCAGAGCTTCCGGCAGTAGGGTGTGGTTTGTGTAGCCGAACGCCGCTACCGTGATCGCCCACGCCTCATTCCAATCGAGATGGCGCTCGTCTACCAACAGCCGCATCAATTCAGCGACGCCGATCGACGGGTGCGTGTCATTGAGCTGCAGTGCAAAGTGTTGCGGGAGTGCTTGCACCGGCATGCCGGCGAGGTCCTCCAGGATGTGGAACACGTGCTGCAGGGAACACGAGACGAAGAAGTACTGCTGCGCCAGGCGAAGCCGCTTGCCGACCTCCGGCTCGTCGTTGGGATAGAGCACCTTGGTCACCGTCTCCGAGACGACGTTATCCTCCACCGCCCGGTAGTAGTCACCGGAATTGAAGGCCTCCAGGGCAAACGACTCGAGGGCACGGGCGCTCCACAACGTCAGCGTGTTGCAGGTGTCAACCCCATAACCCTGAATGGGGGTGTCGTAGGAAATCCCCTTGATGACCCGCTGCGGCACCCAGCGCACGCGGTAGTTACCCACCTCGTCGATGTAGGACTCCGTGTGGCCGCCCCAGTTGACTCGATAGCTCACATCGGGCTTCTCGATCTCCCAAGGGTTCCCGCGAACCAGC
Source organism: uncultured Mycobacterium sp. (assembly GCA_964509355.1). Lineage (GTDB taxonomy): Bacteria > Actinomycetota > Actinomycetes > Mycobacteriales > Mycobacteriaceae > Mycobacterium. The sequence continues at coordinate 21,073 of CAZDYH010000025.1, read as the reverse complement.
CAGTTGTCGGTCTTTTCGACCTGCCATCCGTCGTGGATCTCCTGGTCGAAGATTCCGAACTCGTAGCGGATGCCGAAGCCGATCGCCGGACGCTCGAGGGTGGCCAGCGAGTCGAGATAGCAGGCCGCGAGCCTTCCCAAGCCGCCGTTCCCCAGCCCCGGCTCCTCTTCGCACGCGAGGATCACGTCGAGGTCCTGGCCCAGCGCCGCCAGCGCCGCACGCGCTTCCTCCTCGATGTGAAGACTCAGTAAGTTGTTCCCCAGCTGCGGCCCCATCAGGAACTCGGCCGACAGGTAACAGGTCACTTTCCGGGTGAGATCGAGATAGGTCTGGGTGGTAGCTATCCAGCGCTGCTGGATGCGGTCTCGCACGGCCAGCGCGAGCGCTCGATAGTAGTGCTCGGGGGTTAGAACGCCCGCTGGGCGACCAATGGAGTAACGCAGATGATCCGTCACGGCCTGGCGCAAGGCATCGGCCTGCAATCCGGTGCGGACATTCTCTACCGCATCGACCGCGGCGGGAGTGGTGCTGGCCATCGCCGTGGATTTTCCGGTCGGTGTCGGTACGACGTCGGTCCCCATCATGTCCTTACTGCCT
>CAZDYH010000025.1:16881-20376 GCA_964509355.1 uncultured Mycobacterium sp. | reverse complement strand
CGATTCGGGATGCCCGGGTTGCGGGCGACCCAGCCGCGTGATGACGGTGGCCACCGGCGAGGGCTGGCCGTTGAGCTCGGCGATCAGGTCGTGAGCCAGGAACGGCACAGACAGCCCGCGCCGGCGCAGCGCGCGCTGCAGCGCTTGGGTGTACATCCCGGGTCCGGCGCTGACGTCGCCCCGCACGATAGCGTTGACCTCGGCCGCGGTGACGGTGTCCGGGTCGACGTGCACCAGCCCGTCCAACACCCGCGCGGTGTCCAGGCTGTGCGCGACGCCGCAGCTGGGTGAGCCATCCACGCCCAGCACGGCGGCCACGTCCAGCCCGCTGCGCTGGTAGTCGGCGGCCTGTGCGGCCACCGCCCCCGCCAGCCGCCGGTAGCGCCACCGGGTGTAAGCCAGCGCTACTGGCAGGATGATCCGGCGCCGCCGGCCCGACTTCAGGACCGGTGACCCGTAGGTGCGCAGGAAGTGCCGTTTGAGCACCCCACCCCACACCCGCTCCTCCGGGCATGGCATCTGGACCATCCCGAACCCTGCGGCCACGCAGGCGTCCACGACCTCGGCCACGCATCCCGGACGGCCGGCGCCACCCAGATAGCGGGTGTTCTCGTTGAGCAGGCAATGCGAGACCAGCACCACGCGCCCGGACCGGGCATCGCCCAACCGCGCAGCCAGCTGCTCGACCCGACGGGGTTCGGCCTTGCCTGGCCGGGCCGGGCCCGGCCCGGGTGAGGCCGGGCTGCGGCACGTTGTGGCCGTGCGGCTCATCGGGGGTGCTGGTGTCCGGCGTCGCGGCCATCGCCCCGCGGTGGCGGACCCGCCGATCACAGTCGGGTCCACCGGTGTCAGCTCGATCACCGGGATCACCCGGTCGGTGCGCCGGCGGTAGCGGGCGAACGGCCGGTAGGTGGCGTCCAGCTGCGGCCACACCTCCTGCGCCTCACCAGGCTCCAGTACCCGGGCGCGGCAGGCGGTCTGGCGGTCACTGACCTGGACACTGACCTGCGGGTCGGCGATCAGGTTCACATACCAGGCAGGTGGCGTATCCCGGCCGGCGAACGACGCGGCCACGCAGTACCTGCGATCAGCTCCGTCGCCGCGCTGCACGTAGTAGAGCGGCGTGGACCGCGGCTCGCCGCTATGGCGGCCAGTGGTGGTCAACACCAGAACGTCCCTACCCAAGAAGCCGGCCCCGCCGAAGCGACGCAGCATCCACAGGTGCAACCGGCTACCCAGCCGTACCGCTCGCGGGTGGGGGCCGCCGCTGGTCAACGCGCTGGCGACCCGCTTGGTCAGCCCGCGCTCCCGCTTGGCCGTGCCACCCACCGCCATCACATCCTCCGGACAGATCCCGCTAACGCTAGCACCGCCCACATCCGGGACCCGCCGCGTCAACCCCCACCGCGGTGGGACTCCAGCGAATTCCGCTTCGTGGCTTCGGGTTCCGTGCGTACACCTAATGGCGCACCTTCCCACGCCAGGCCCAGACGAGCGCGCCGAGCAGCACCACGGCCAGTGCCAACACCCAGGGCCAGGCCCCATGCTGGTGCACCCAGCCCGCAACAGCACTCTGGAAGCGGCCGGCGGCCCCGATCACAGGATCGGCGGGATTGCCGCCGGCATTGAACAGGCGTACCTCGTAGAAGCCGTAGTAACCCACATACAGCCCGACCACCACCAGCAGTGCTCCACTGATCCGGTTGATATAAGGCAGGATTCGACGTATTCGATCTATCAGTGCCGAGCTCGCGAACGCCACAGCCATCGCCAGTACCCCGACGACCAATCCGAAACCGGCGGCGTAGGCGAGGTAGACCGCGAGGCCGTCGAGGATGGACCCGCCACGAAAGCTGGCCCCGGTGACCGCCAGGAATGGGCCGACGGTGCAGGACAGCGAGGCGATGGCGTAGCTCACCCCGTAGCCGAACATCGAACCCAGCCGGCCTGTCGGTCCCCATTGGGCGCTACGCGCCAAATGATCTGGCATCAGCAACGTGATCTCGCGGCCTGATAGTAGCCAGATTCCAAGGGTGACAAGCGCAATGCCGATCAGCACCGTGACGTACGGCAGGTACTGCTGCACGGTCGAGGCCACCGACACGGTGAGCAATCCGAACGCGCCGAATACTGTGAGGAAGCCGAGCGTCATCGCAGCGCTGGCCGCCAGTGCGCGACCTACAGCCGTGAGCTGATCGTTCCCCTCCCCGCGCACCACCAACGTCAAATAGGCGGGCAGCATGGCGAACCCGCAGGGATTGAGCGCTGCGACCAATCCGGCGCCGAAGGCCAAGCCCAGCAGGTCTTGGTCCACGTTCCGGCTTACGAGGTGAGTGCGGTTACCCGGCTGCTCAGTTCCTGTTCGGACATGGCCGAAGTGGGGTTGTTCACGAAGGTCGATGTGCCGTCCGGACGGAGGAACACATACGCCGGCTGCCACGGCACGCCAAACTTCGCCCAGATCGAACCGTCGGCATCGTCGAGGTTGGTGAAGTTCAAGTTGTATTTCGACACGAAGTTCTGCATCGCTGCGATATCGGAGCGGGCAGCGACGCCGACGAAGGTCACCTTGGGATTGGCGGCGGCCACCTGACTTACCCCGGGGGCTTCCTGATTGCAGAACGGGCACCACGGCGTCCAGAACCACAGCACGGCGGGCTTACCCTCGAGGCTTGCACCATTGAAGGTCGCACCGCTGAGCGTGGTTCCGGTGAATTGCAGACGGTCGTCGGCGAGTGCGTTTGGTGGACCAATAAGACCCAAGGCCATGACGGCGGACGCCATCCCCAGGGCCAATGACGTAGTTAAACGCCGGAATCGTATTTTCATGGCAGAACCTCCACCATGCACGCTACACCCGATGCATGTCGTCGATCACGGTTCTGGCGCGGCGATACCAGCTGCCCGGGTCCAGTGCGCACCGCATAATGCCTTGATGCCAAGGCCTTTCGGCGTGGCTAACCCTGACCACCTGAGCCGGGATCAGTCATGCCGGCGTCACCCGCAGGCGGGTCTGGAGCGCTGGACCAACTCGGCCGCGTCGTGCTGGTCGCTGTCCCGCAGCCCGGCGGTGACGCCATCGATGTCAGCCTCCGGTCGGTTCTGGCTCATCTTGATCTTGGCCTCGACCCGTGCGATGACGACCTCGACGCCGACGATCGCCCGGAGTTGGCCGGCGTGGAACCGTTCTGGAGCGTCGTCGACGCTCCAGGGATGCTCGCGGCCGGTCTCGTGACGCTCCGTGAGCCGCCGCACCAGGTCGTCGACCCAGCCGGGGTCGTCGTGTACGACGAGGTCGCCGTACACATGCAGGATCGCGTAGTTCCACGTCGGCACCACCCGACCGTGCTCGGCCTTGCTCGGGTACCACGACGGTGAGATGTAGGCGTCGGGACCGTGCGCGATGACCAGGGCCTGACTCAGGGACGGTCGCCGCCATTGGTCGTTAGGGCGCGCGAGATGGCCCAGCACCGCGCCCCGGGGGCCGCGGCCGGG
>CAZDYH010000025.1:8347-16781 GCA_964509355.1 uncultured Mycobacterium sp. | reverse complement strand
GGTCGTTAGGGCGCGCGAGATGGCCCAGCACCGCGCCCCGGGGGCCGCGGCCGGGATCCACCAGCAGCGGCCCCGGCCCACACCCGTTCGTAGGCTCATTGCCGTGGACTCGATGCCTCGTCGTGATGTGCTGAAGTTGGCGGGACTGGCGGCGGCCGCGATCGGACTGCCGTCGTGCGACGCTGATCCGGTGGAGCCTTCGACCAGCACCGCACCCGCGTCCGGGGGTGCGGTGCCATCCGGTTCGGGCGACATGGTCCTGGTGGTGGGCGCCGGTGTCGCGGGTCTGGCGGCGGCGCGTGAGATCGCCGGTGCTGGGGTGCCGGTTCAGGTGATCGAGGGCCGTGACCGGCTCGGGGGCCGGTTGTGGACCTCGGATGCCTGGCCGGGCGTGCCGATCGATCTGGGTGCGTCGTGGATCCACGGGATGGAAGGAAACCCGATCACAGATCTGGCCGAGCAGGCCGGGGCCGCGCTGGCGAACACCAGCTACGACAGTGCCGTGGCCTATGACGCGTCCGGTCGGCAGCTGGGCCGGGCGGAGGAGCGGGCGGTGGCCCGGACCAGCGACGAGGTGTTCGCCGCACTGGCCGAGGCTCAGGACGCCGATGCCGACCAGTCGGTTAGTTCGGCGATCCGCTCCGGAGTCGGGTGGTCGGGCCTGGGTGCCGAACAGCGACGGCTGGTCGACTTCGTGACGGTGGGCAGCATCGAGACGGAGTACGCGGGGTCGGCCGATGAGTTGTCCGCGTACTGGTTCGACTCGGACGGCGAGTTCCCCGGCGCCGACGCGATCCTGCCCGGCGGGTACAGCGCGGTCACCGACCTGCTCGCGGCCGGACTGCCAGTCGCGACCGGGCAGGTGGTCACCGATATCAGTTGGGACGATCGGAGCGTGCAGGTGACCACGGCCACGGGGCAGCTCACCGGGTCGAAGGTGCTCGTGACGGTGCCGTTGGGGGTGCTGCAGGCCGGGTCGATCCGGTTCACCCCCGACCTGCCGGCCGGGAAGCGGGCTGCGATCGCGGCGCTGGGCAGCGGGGTGCTGAACAAGGTGTTCCTGCGCTTCGACGAGGTGTTCTGGGATGACGTGGACTGGATCGAGTTCATTCCCGACGGCGGGCCGCCATGGGCGGAGTGGGTGAGCTTCGCCCGCCCGACCGGCCAGCCGATCCTGCTGGCGTTCGCCGCTGCGGACCTGGGCCGACGGGTCGACACCTGGCGCGATGAGGAGGCTGTGAACAGCGCGATGACCGTGGCCCGGCGCATGTATGGGGCGGGCGTGCCCGACCCGGTGGCCTGGCATGTCACCCGCTGGGGCGCCGACCCGCTGGCCCGCGGGTCCTACTCGTTCAACGCGCTGGGCTCGGACCCCCAGATGCGTGACACGCTCGCGGCCCCGGTCGATGGGCGGGTCTTCTTCGCCGGCGAGGCCACCGAGCGCCAGTACTTCGGCACCGTGCACGGTGCCTACTTGTCCGGTGTTCGGGCAGCCCGGCAATTGCTCACCGGTTAGTGCCGACGGGCCGCTCGGCCAACTTATAGTCAGATAAGCCCCGATTAGGCTCGCGAATTCGTTCTACTTTCTTACCAGACCCACAATTTTCGCCAGTAACAATTGCCGCGCGCCCGCCGAAACATGCGATATGAACTTTGTCCGCAAGGCGTTCGCCAAGGCTGCGATCATCGGCGCGTTCGTTGCCGCCCCAATGGCCCTGTCCACCGCTATCGCGAATGCGGACAGCGTCAACTGGGATGCGATCGCACAATGCGAATCCGGCGGTAACTGGGCAACCAACACCGGCAATGGCTACTACGGCGGCCTGCAGTTCAGCCCCTCCACCTGGGCCTCCAACGGTGGTGTTGGCAACCCGGCGCATGCGCCGCGCGAGGAACAGATCCGGGTGGCCGAGAATGTCCTGGCCAAACAAGGGATCGGCGCATGGCCGACTTGTGGCAGCCGCGCAGGCGGCGTAACCTCCGTCAGCAACCTAACCCCGATCAGCAGCTTGTCCCCTACACGGATGTTGCGGCCAGTGGATTATCTGCGCAGCACGATTACCCAAATCATTTCGGCGTTCACGCCGCGCCCCTAGCGGATCAAGAACCACGGTTGCAGCCTGCAACCGTTCCTCCGGTCATAGGATGACGTCCTTGCGTACATTGGGCGGTACTGCCCGAAGCCCGACCCGAGGAGATCCCCGGCCGTGAGTGGACGAGGTCGCATGACTGTCGTGAAGGCTATGGCAGCCAAGATCGCAGTGGCCGGGGCGGTGGCTGTTGGTGGTCTGCTGGTGTCGTCGGCGCTGGCCGCCGCCGATCCGCCGCCGCCGGACATTGTGGTTGATCCGGCCGCCGTGCCCCCGCCCGAGAGCGAAGCACCTCCGCTGAACACAATCCGATCCCCGCTGGCCCAGAACGGTATCCCGGGCGGGCTGGCCGGCATACCTGATCTGTCGAACTCCGGCAACGATTGGCTGCTGGGTCAGGCTCCCCTGCCTTCGGTTCCCGGCACGGCGGTGGGCACCCCGCCTTCGTTGAGCGCGCTCAACAACAACTACCTGCTAGGGCAGAACGTCACTACGGCAGCCCCGGGACAGGGCACCCAGTTCGGGGTTGCGCCCGGGGACGAGAACGCGGACACGACCTTCATCGAATACCTCAAGCGGTTGCATGCCAGCTATCAGCAAGGCGGATTGACCGGCGCGCTACTCGGTCAGCGGCCCCAGGAGGAGCTCGGTGAACCATTGCCCGAGCTGGGACTAACGCCCCCCTTGGGCGCGAATCCGCAGTGATGTGACGCAGCCGACGTAGACGCACGGTCGAAACTGATCGCTTTCGGCGGCGGTGGAATCTACGCTCAGCGGTGTCAGTGCCTGATGATGAGGGGACGGTCAAAGCGTGGGTATCACGACTCGGGTCAATGGTCAACCGCCGCCGGATGTGCCGCTGTCGGACATCGATCTCGGTTCCTGGGACTTCTGGCGCCTGGACCACGACACCCGCGACGGGGCGTTTGCGACGCTGCGCCGGGAGGCGCCGATCAAGTTCTTCCCGGAGCCTGCGGCGGAGGGATTCCCGGCCGGCAAGGGCCACTGGGCACTGACGAAGCTAGACGACGTGCACTACGCGAGCCGTCATCCGGAGATCTTCAGCTCGAGTCCCAATATCACCATCGGCGAACAGCCGCCAGAGCTCGCCGAGTACTTCGGGTCGATCATCGTGCTCGACGACCCGCGGCATTTGCGGTTACGGTCCATCGTCAGCAGAGCGTTTACGCCCAAGGTGGTGGCACGGATCGAGGAGTCCGTGCGCGACCGGGCCCGTCGCCTAGTCTCGGGAATGGTGGCCAACCATCCAGACGGCGTCGGCGAGCTGGTAGCCGAACTTGCCGGCCCCCTGCCCTTACAGGTCATCTGCGACATGATGGGCATCCCCGAAGAGGACCATGAGCGGGTTTTCTATTGGTCGAACATCATCCTCGGCTTCGGTGACCCCGACTTCACCACTGACTTCGAGGAGTTCACGAAGGTGGCGCTGGACATCGGAGCGTACGCTCACGCGCTCGCCGAAGACCGGCGCAGCACTCCGCACGACGATCTGACCACGAGCCTGGTGCAGGCCGAGCTGGACGGAGAACGGCTGACGTCGGCTGAGATCGCATCGTTCTTCATACTGCTCGCGGTCGCCGGCAACGAGACCACGCGCAATGCCATCAGCCACGGCGTGCTGGCCCTCACGCGCTACCCGGACCAACGGCAGATCTGGTGGCGTGACTACGGGGGTGTCAGCAGGACGGCTGTCGAAGAGATCGTGCGATGGGCATCGCCGGTGATCTACATGCGCCGCACCCTGACCCGGGACACCGAGCTCCGAGGTGTCAAGATGGCCGAGGGTGACAAGGTCACGCTGTGGTACGGATCCGCCAACCGCGATGAGGACAAGTTCGCCAACCCGTGGACCTTCGATGTGCGGCGCGATCCGAATCCGCACGTCGGCTTCGGCGGCGGCGGCGCCCACTTCTGTCTCGGCGCCAACCTGGCACGTCGCGAACTTGCTGTCGTCTTCGAAGAGCTGCACCGGCAGATTCCCGATATCGCGGCAACCGAGGAACCGGCTTGGTTGCTGTCGTCGTTCATCCACGGCATCAAGACCCTGCCGGTCGGATGGACGCCGCCCGGCTGAAGCGCTGGGGACGCTGTCCTGGAGGCCAAATTGAAGCAAAGACGACATTGAAGCAAAGACTGCATTGGTTGGCCCTGCACGGTGTGGTTCGTGTTGGTGCATCGATGGCAGCCCGTCGCGGCGATCCCCAGGGCCGCCTGATCGCTGACCCGCAGGTCCGGGCCGACCCAATCCCGTTCTATGACGAGCTGCGATCCGGTCCGCTGGTGCGGACCCGCGTCGGCTACATCACGGTCGATCACGGCGTGGCACACGACCTGCTGCGTTCGGACGACTTCCGGGTGATCTCCCTCGGAGCCAATCTTCCCGGCCCGCTGCGGTGGATTGAGCGGCATACCCGTCCCGGACTGCTTCATCCGCTGCGACCCCCGTCGCTGCTGGCCGTCGAGCCCCCCGAGCACACCCGTTACCGCAAGACGGTGTCCTCGGTGTTCACGCCCAGGGCCGTTGCCGCGCTGCGTGAACGGGTCCAGCAGAAGGCGAACGCACTGCTCGACGACCTCGAGGGCCAGGGCGGCGTCGTCGACATCGTGAACCGGTACTGTTCGCAACTCCCGGTCGCGGTGATCGGTGACATCCTCGGCGTCCCCGATCGCGACCGCGCCCGAGTCCTCGAGTTCGGCGAACTGGCCGCGCCCAGCCTGGATTTCGGCGTGCCGTGGCAGCAGTACCTGCGTGTGCAACGCGGTATCGAAGGGTTCAACACCTGGCTCGCTGACCATTTGCGTCAGCTGCGCCGCGCGCCCGGCGACGACCTGATGAGCCAGTTGATTCAGGCCTCCGATGACGGGGCCCACCTCAGCGACACCGAACTCCAGGCGACTGCCGGGTTGGTGTTGGCAGCCGGATTCGAAACGACGGTGAACTTGCTGGGCAACGGGATTCGTATGCTGCTCGATGCTCCCGACCAACTTGCGAGGCTGCGGGAGCAGCCGGAGCTCTGGCCGAACGCGGTCGAAGAGATTCTGCGGATGGATTCTCCCGTTCAATTGACTGCGCGGGTTGCCCGTACCGACACGGAGGTGGTCGGTCGCCTGATTCGGCGCGACGAGACGGTGGTCATCTGCCTGGCCGGGGCGAACCGGGATCCGGCCGTGTTCGACGATCCACATCGCTTTGACATCGCACGGCCCAACGCGAACAAGCACCTGGCGTTCTCCGGTGGACGGCACTTCTGCCTGGGTGCAGGGCTTGCCCGGGCCGAGGGTGAGGTGGGGCTGAGCGCGTTTTTCAACCGGTTTCCCGACGTACGGCCGGCCGGGGTCGGCAGCAGGCGCGATACCCGGGTCTTACGCGGCTGGTCGACGTTGCCCGTGACGCTGGGACCCGCACACACCATGGTGCACTGAGGATCTCGCGCTTCGACGGCGTCGTCAATGACGAAAACCGGAAGGATTGGCGCCAGCCCGGGAGGAGCCGCCATGGCAAGTCGTAGAGCATCGAAGCCGACGGCTGCGAGTGTCGCCTGGGATGCGTGGCGGACCACGCGTGGCGGTGCCCCGATTATCGCCGCGCGGCAGGCGGCGCGGCTCGAGGCCCTGGTCGCGCACGCGCGCAGCGCGTCGCGGTTCTACGCCGAGCAATACCGGGACCTGCCAGCCGGCTCCTTCAAGCCAGCGGATCTGCGGCGGCTACCGCCGGTCCACAAGCCGGCACTGATGGAGCGCTTCGAGGACTGGGTCACCGACCCTCGCGTGACTCGAGCCGGTATCGAGGCGTTCGTCGCCGACCTCGACAACGTCGGAAAGGACTTTCTCGACCAGTACGTGGTGTTCACCACGTCTGGGTCGACCGCCGAACCGGCCCTGCTCGTGCAGGACCCGCGCTCCATCGCCGTGATGATGGGACTTGCCTACGCGCGCTCTGCCGGTGTGCTGCCGCTTCGGCTGCTGCCGCGCATTCTTGCCCGCGGGGCCCGCCAGGCCGCGGTATTCGCCCAGGGTGGCCACTTCCTCACAGCGACGATGTTCGCGCGGCAGTTGAGGACGCAGCCGTACCGCCGGCGCATCGCGCGGTACTTCTCCATCCTGGATCCGCTCCCTCAGCTCGTCGAACAGCTGAACGGCTTCCAGCCCGCCCTGGTAAGCACCTACGCAAGTGCGCTCAGCGTGCTCATCGACGAGCAGGAGGCGGGCCGCCTGCACATCTCGCCACTTGTCATCAGCAGCGGTGGAGAGCTGCTGCTGCCAAGCGTGCAGCGTCGAGCGAAGGAAGTCTTCGGCTGCATCGTCGTGGAGACCTACAACGCGTCCGAAGCCACACCGCTGTCACTCCCCTGCCGGCTGGGCCGGCTGCACCTCAACACCGACTGGTTCATCGTCGAGCCCGTCGACGCCGCCGGTAACCCAGTGCCAACCGGACACCGATCGGACACCGTACTCGTCACCAACCTGGCCAACTACATCCAGCCGGTGATCCGCTACGAACTCGGGGACAGCGTCGTCATCGCAGCACAGCCCTGTGCGTGCGGCAATCCGCTCCCCACCATCACGCCCGAGGGGCGCACCGACGAGATCCTGCGTGTTCCCCGGGCCGGGGGCGGCGAGGTGGTGCTCCTGCCGATGGCCATCGCCACTGTCGTCGAGGAAACCCCTGGGGTGCTGCGATATCAGATCCTGCAGACCGCACCGGCCACCCTCGCCATCCGGCTCGACACCGACCCCGGCGCAGGCCGTGCCCAGGTCTGGCAGCGGGCCCATGACCGACTGGATAACTTCCTGCGCACCCAGGGCGCGGCCGGTGTGACGGTCGAACTCGCTGACGAACGTCCGCAGGCGAACCCACGAAACGGAAAGCTCCGGCACGTGCTGTGCACGTTGCCCCTAACCCCGCCCGCTGCGAGCCCCTAGCACCCCACGACGGGCCGCCTGCGGTACCGGGCCGGCCGCGTAGCGTTGGGTCGGCAAGGGGGTTCCGTGCAATTCGGGAATTCGGTGAAGCGGTCTTACGCGGCTGGTCGACGTTGCCCGTGACGCTGGGACCCGCACACACCATGGTGCACTGAGGATCTCGCGCTTCGGACGGCGGCGTCAATGCATATCGCTCGGGCTAACGCTGCCCGGCCAACGCGGTGAGCATTCCGGCCGCGGCAGTCGGCCAGGTGAATTGTTCCGCGCGGTGACGTGCGCAGCTACGCCGCTGTTGCTCGGGTCGGCCGATGACCGCGGCGACTGCCCCGGCGATCGCGCGGGGGTCGTTGTCCGCGCAGGCGCCACTACCGGTGGTGAGGATCTCGGCGAGGGCCGAAGTGCGTGACACGACCGGGGGTGTTCCGCATGCCATGGCCTCCAGAGCCGCCAAACCGAAGGTTTCGTGCGGACCAGGCGCCAACGCCACATCGGCGCAGGCAAGCAGCGCCGCAACGCTGTCTCGGCAGTCGATGAAGCCGGTGAAGTCGACAGGTAGGCGGGCGGCCTGGCGTTCGAGCCGTCCGCGCAGGGGACCCTCCCCCGCGATGACGAGTCGGGCGTCCAGGCCTGAATTGCGCAGCGTCGCAAGAGCATCGATGCTCCGATCGGCGCGCTTCTCCACCGAGAGCCGGCCGCAATGCACGAGGAGTACTTGCTCCGGTGCGGCCCAGCGGCGTCGCACCTGCGCCGAGAATCTGCTGGGATTAAAGACATCGAGGTCTACGCCCAGTGGCACCGTCATGACGTTGGGCACACCGATCCGGTCGAACTCTTCGCGCGCAAAGCTCGTGGTACACAGCACGGTGTCATAGCTCGCTGCGGTACGCCGGTTGGCGAAATCGGCGATGCTGCGCGCTATCTGGGCCGGAAGTAGCTGTCCGATCAGGCGATCCAGGCGCTCGTGGGAGATCATCACCGTGGTGACATCATGTTTGGCGCCCCAGCTGCCCAGCGAGCGCAGCGTGAACCGGTCCGAGACCTCCACCGCATCGGGTTCCAGCGATTCCAGCAGGGCGGTGACAGGTGCGGGCATAACCGCTCGGTAGCCACCGGTGAAGGGAATCTGCTTGGCCGGCACCGTGATCCGGATGACTCCCGTCGTCAGCTGCACTCGGGTCGCTTCTGGTCCGGGGACCACCAAGAAGACTTCATGCCCACTGGCGCAATACTCCGCGCCCAGCCGATCCACCGCGGTTCGCAGGCCGCCTGATCGGGGTCCGTAGAAGTTCGCGACCTGAACCACCCGCATCATCTGAGTATCAGAACCGGCACTCGTGTGCGGTCAACGACGCGCCACCGACCGATGCCTGAACTGACGATGAACAACGCACCGCCTCCCG
>CAZDYH010000025.1:3048-8247 GCA_964509355.1 uncultured Mycobacterium sp. | reverse complement strand
CCGGCGCCGCGCGGCTGCCGGGCCGGCCGCGTAGCGTTGGGTCGGCAAGGAGGTTCCGTGCAAATCGGGAATTTGGTGAAGCGGGTGATGGGCGTCGTCAATGCCGGGGTGATGGCATTGGTCGACTCGCCCCGATGGGGGCGACTCGTCGATGGCCACATCACCTCGATCAGCTACGTGGGACGTCGGTCGGGGCGCACGTTCAGCCTGCCGGTGAGCTACCGGCGGGCGGGCGATGAGATCACGATCGGTGTAGCGATGCCCGACGCCAAATCGTGGTGGCGGAACTTTCTCGGTGCCGGTGCCCCACTGACCGTGCGTGTGGACGGAGCCGACCGCACCGGGCATGCCTTCGCCGACCGCGACGACCACGGCCGGGTGACAGTGACCGTGCACCTCGACAGTCGGTAGGGCGAGCCGCCGGGGCGCCCTTCGCACATGCGGATGGCGGTCAGCCCAGGTAGCGGCTGAACCAGTCCTGCACCCGCCGCCACGCATCCGCGGCGGCGGCGTCGTCGTAGCGCGGCCCGCTGTCATTGAAGAAGGCGTGATCAGCGTCCGGCTCGACGATCAGCTCACTGACCAGCCCGGCCTTGTCCAGTGCCGCTTTGGCGGCCTGCTGAGACGAGGTGACACGGTCGTCGAGGGCTCCGTAGATCCCGAGCACCGCCGCCTTGGAGCCGGCGAAATCAGGGTTATCGGGCAATGGCCCATAGAACGGGACAGCGGCGGAGAGCCGCGGCTCACCGGAGGCCAGTAGCTGCCACACCAGTCCGCCGCCGAAGCAGAAGCCGATCACCGCGACCTTCCTGTCCGGGACGCGCCGCTGAAGTTCATCGACACCGGCCTTGAGATCGGCGGTGAATCGCGCCGGCGGAATCTTGCCCAGTGCTGCTGTGGCTTCGGCGGTGTCCTTGAAGATGGCCGTGCCGCCTTCTTCGGACAGCAGGTCGATGGCCAGTGCCGAGTATCCCGCGCCCGCGAGGCGCGCGGCAACCGAGCGCACCCAGTCGTTAAGTCCCTTGTTCTCGTGGATGACCAGGACGCCTCCGCGAGGATCGGCCGCCTCGGCCCACGCTCCCTGAAGCTCGCCCCGGGGGCCGGGCCAGGTGATCGGCGCGGCGGGGAGCGCGTTCTCCATTCCCGGTGGTGGCGCCGATGTCGAGGTGGTGCCGCTGCTCGACGTGGCCGCGGGCTTCTTCTCGTTGCCGCAGGCGGCGATGAGGGCTGCCGCGGCCGCGGTGCCGACACCCAGAAGCGCCAGCCGGCGCATGGCTTCACGTCTGGACAGCAAACCTTCGACGTGGTCGGTGGCGATCTCTTCGGCGATATAGCGCCCGAGCGGTGTCATCTTCGTGAGTATGCGCTCACCAGGTGAACGCCACGCCACCGACAACGGGTGAACACATTCCGGAATCCGTCCACCCATTCGTTGACACCTGTTGATCAGACAGGTTCTATTGACGCTCGTGGCGTACGACACAATCATCCGGAACGGCCGCTGGTTCGACGGCACGGGCGCACCATCGGCGATCCGCAATCTCGGTATTCGCGACGGCCAGATCGCCGCGGTGACACCGCACGACCTGGATGAGACGGGGTGCGCGCAGGTGATCGACGCCGCCGGCAAATGGGCGCTGCCCGGCTTGATCGATATCCATACCCACTACGACGTCGAAGTGTTGAACGGCCCGTCGCTGTCGGAGTCGGTGCGCCATGGGGTCACCACGGTCATGCTCGGTTCCTGCTCGCTGTCGACCATCCACGTCGACGCGGTGGAAGCCGGTGACCTGTTCGGCCGGGTCGAGGCGATCCCACGGGAGCACGTCATCGGTGCTGTCGACGACAGCAAGACTTGGAGCAACTGCGAGGAGTACGTCGCCGCGCTCGAAGCATTGCCGCTCGGCCCGAACATGGCGGCGTTCATCGGGCACTCCGATATGCGCACCGCGACGATGGGCCTCGACCGTGCCACCCGCAAGACGGAGCGTCCCACCAGGGCCGAGCAGGCGCGAATGGAACAGATGCTGGCCGAGGCACTCGACGCCGGCTTCGTCGGGATGTCTTCGCAGCAGCTGCTTTTCGACAAGCTGGACGGCGACACCTGTCGCTCGCGAACGTTGCCGTCGACCTATGCCAAGCCGCGCGAACTGCGCCGGCTCAAGTCGCTGCTGCGGCGCAGCGGGCGAATACTGCAGTCCGGTCCCGACATCCAGAACCCTTTCAACGTCGGGTCGCAGGTGTTCCAGTCGCTGGGGCTGTTTCGCAAACCGCTGAAGACCAGCCTGCTGTCCGCCGCCGATATCAAGGCCAACCCCTTCGTGATCAACATCATGGGGCCGCTGGCACGCTTCGTGAACCGGCTGGGCGGCAACTTCCGCTGGCAGCATCTGCCGGTTCCGTTCGAGGTGTACGCCGACGGCATCGACCTGGTCATCTTCGAGGAGTTCGGTTCGGGCGCGGCCGCACTGCATCTGCGGGAAACGCTGGAACGTGACGAGCTGCTGCGCGACGAGGCCTACCGCCGCCGGTTCCGCAAGGAGTACGACAGAAAATTCGGTGTGCGGGTGTGGCACCGGGACTTCTTCGATGCCGAGATTGTCGACTGTCCGGACGTGTCGGTGATCGGAAAATCGTTCGGCCAGGTCGGCCTCGACCGCGGCGGCCTGCACGCGGTCGACGCTTTCCTGGACCTGGTGCTGGAGCACGGGACCGCACTACGCTGGCGCACCACCATCTCGAACCACCGACCCGAGGTGCTCAGAAAGATGGCCAGCGAGCCGGGAATCCAGATGGGCTTCTCCGATGCCGGCGCTCATCTGCGCAACATGGCCTTCTATAACTTCGGGCTGCGGCTGTTGCGGCATGTCCGTGACGCCGAGAAGAGCGGACAGCCCTTCATGACGATCGAGCAGGCTGTTCACCGACTCACCGGTGAACTGGCCGACTGGTACCACCTCGATGCCGGACATCTGCGGGTCGGTGACCGCGCCGACCTCGTCGTTGTCGACCCGGAGCATCTCGACGCCTCGTTGGACGACTATGCCGAGGAGAAGGTCGACCAGTACGGCGGTCTTTCCCGCATGGTCAACCGCAATGACCGGGCCGTGGCCGCCGTCTTCATCGGGGGTCGCGCGGTGTTCCGCAACGGTGCGGCCACCGATGTGCTCGGCAACGAGCGAACCGGCAGCTTCCTGCGCGCGAACCGGACCACCTCTGCTCCGACCGGGAAAACCGAGCTGGCACATGCCGGCTGACGAAGGCAGCGCCCTCCTTACCGACGTCTCGGACACGGTTCTTGGTATGTGGCAGGCGCTTTCGAGGCGTGACTGGGCAGCGGTCAAGTCCTTCCTGTCCGACGACTGCATCTACGTCGACATGCCTGTCGGGCCGGCGCTGGCGGCGCGCGGTCCCGAGGACATCGTCAAGCGGCTCAAGGTGGGACTCGAGCCGCTGGCCGGTTACCAGAACCACGACGGCCTGCTGCTGAGCATCGGCGCCGATGTGATGTACGAGCACTCCGAGACCTGGAAGTGGGATACCGGCGAAACGGCTGTGCTGCAGTTCGTCACGGTGCACAAAGTACGCGACGGCAAGGTCACGTTGTGGAAGGACTACTGGGACTTCGGCGGGCTGGTCAACCACGCTCCGCCGTCGTGGATGGAAAGTCTCGCAGCTGCCGATACCTCATGGGTGTTCGACGCGACGGGGCTGATCTAACTTTGAATCACACCGCGCCGTCGACGCCGTAGATCCGTGCGGCGTTACCCCGGGCGATGAGATCGACCACGCGCATGGCGGCGCTCTCGCTCCATTCGTCGGTGTCCACGAACCCGCGAAGCACGGTGTGTATGCCGTTGCGCCACAAGGTGGCTCCCAGGTAGTGCAGTTCCGCCGGGCCGAACGCGTCTGAGGAATACAAGATCTTGCGGAACGGCGCCATCTCGAGCAGTCGGGCGATGAAGGCGCCGGACCGGGCTCCGAGGTAGTTGGTGCTCAGGCCGCCGTCCAGGTAGACGTTGTTGAAGGCCTGCGCGAGGTAGCCAGCTTCCCGCTCGTACGGGTAGCAATGCAGCAGGGTGACTGGTATGTCACCGGAAGAGCGCAGAAAGTCGATGAGATACATCGGATTTGTCTTGTGCAGGTCGGCATCCCGGTCACCGAACCCGACGTGGAACTGCAGGGGTTTGCCTATCCGGAGTGCCTGATGCAGTCCGAACCGCAGCAGCACGCGGTCGGTCAACCGGGTACCGCCCCGCTCACGCCATCGGTCGGCCGCCTCGGCGACCTCGGATTGCGTGGGTTCAGACAGGTCACCCTCGAAGCCGCCGCGGTAGGCCAGGATGGACTTGGTAGCGGCCGCGGCGGCAGCCCGCTCATGCAGAATCTCCTCGAACGCCGATGCGTAATCGCCCGGTGCCTGCGCCGCTTGTTCGGCGACTTGCTCGAGCCGGACCACTTCGTGCGCACGGCCACCGGACAGTTCGGCAACACCGGCGACGCCGGCTACCCCGTCGCAGAATCCGGTGTCGACCAGCCAGTCGGTCACACCCGCGGCCGGCAGGAACAGCCGTGCCAGGTCGGGCTCGTCAAATTCGCTGCGCCGCTCCCAATACTCCTGCTGGTCAACATGTCTGGGCAGTCCCAGCACCGGTGCACAATGTGCCCGTACCGCGAAGCCGAGCTGGGTGTCGAAGCCGGAATCGAACGGGGCGAGACGGTCGACATTAGCCTCGTTCAGTCGGTTCTCGAACCGCTGCCGGTTACCGGAGTGCAGCCAGCATCCGTGCACGTGGTGATCGATCAACCGCACGTTGGCGATGTGCTCCGCAAGAGCCGAAGTGCCGCAACCGGACACCCTCACGTGCTCCAGGCCATCCGGAACTTCTCGGCGAGCTGCTCAGGTTCGAGGTCGGCGTAGTTCTGGCTTTCATAACGGCGCACTGCGACCAGGACATCGACGGCTTGAGCGCCGAGTATGCGGCGCAGTCGCTCCGAACTATCCAGGGCGGCAATGGTTGTCTCCTGGTCCTCGGGTAGCCGAACAGTGCCGGCGCGTTGGCGTTCGTCGTCTGACAGCGTTGCCGGGTCCACAGCCGTCTCGGCCGGCAGTGCGGCTTGCTGCTCGATCCCCTCGAGGGCGAGGCCGAGAATCGCAGCCGACGCGAAGTACGGATTCGCCGAGGGGTCGACGATCTT
>CAZDYH010000025.1:1832-2948 GCA_964509355.1 uncultured Mycobacterium sp. | reverse complement strand
GACAGGCTCACCCGCAGACCGTACTTGCGGGCGACTCGCCCGATGATGATCCGGGCGAGTACCAGTTGATCGGCTGCGGCGACCGGAAGTTGGGGGGTCAGGGAGATCTCGAACTGGTTGCGGCCGTACTCCGGGTGCAACTGCTCTATGCCCACACCGGCGGCGGTGGCGGCGGCGGTGACGTCGCGGACGAAACCCTCGTACTCGAGGACGCCGGCCAGGCCGTACTGCGCCCACAGCGCGGAGGGAAGCTGGCCGCCGTCGGGGGTGACGAGCACGAACTCGATCTCGTGTCCGACCAGTGCGCTCAGCCCGGCTTCGGCAAGCGCCGCTTCGACCCTGGCCAGCGTTCCGCGACTGCACGCGGGAACGGGCATACCGTTCTGATCGAAGAATGAGCCTGGCGCCCAGGCCAATCCGTCGCCGATGGTGCGCAGCGCGGACAGGTCGATGCGGATGCGCTCATCACCGACGACGCTGATGTCCTCGGTGAACGCGATACCGGTCTGGTCGATCGCAAAGCCGTGCCAGACGGGGCTGGCGCCGAGCCCGGGATCGGCGAAGGTGTTCGACCGACGGACGGGCACCATCTTGGCGTGGGTGAGTCCAGCGGGGTTGACCACGGTACCGATCACCGCGTCCACCCTGTCGGCCTCCAGTTGGGCGATAGCCGTCGCGGCAAGGGCGTTGACTGTCATGGCAGCCATTCTGCAGTGCGCAGTTACCGGGCCGCGCACCCGGTCAGACGCGACTCGGCAGGGTGACCTTGCAGGTCTGCCCGATGTCCAGGGTCCGCAGCATTCGACCCATTCCCAGCCACATCGCGCACGACAGCGCGAGATCGGCCAGCAGTTCCTCGGAGAAGTGTTCACGACACCGCGCCCAGAATTCTTCGTCGTCGCGAAGGACGGTGTGTTCGGTCGCGAAGCGGTGCGCGAACTCGGCCGCCAGCCGTTCCCGGGCGGTGTAGCCCGGCCAGGTGCGCCACTGCAGGGCGTGGTCGTACAGCTCTTCGTCGACCCCGGCGCCCGGTCCGTCTGCATCACGGGTGTTGACGCAGACCGCGCATTCGTTGTCCTGCGCGATGACCATCCGCGCGAGCTCACGGACCCGCAT
>CAZDYH010000025.1:0-1732 GCA_964509355.1 uncultured Mycobacterium sp. | reverse complement strand
TACGGCATGGCCGCCGATATCGCGGCATTGGCCGAGGTCGCGCACTCGAAGGGCATTCCGCTGGTCGTCGACCAGTCCTGGGGACCGCATTTCGGCTTCAACGATCGGCTGCCGCCGACCGCGATCTCTCAGGGCGCAGACGCGATGCTTACCAGCACGCACAAGATCGCAGGCTCGCTGACCCAGAGCGCGATGTTGCACATCTCCGACAGCGGCCGGGTGGACCCTGGCGCGGTCGCGCGGGCGCTGCGGTTGCTGCGCACCACAAGCCCGTCCTCGCTGTTGATGGCCTCACTCGACAGCGCCCGCCGTCAGCTCGCGATGCATGGTGAGCAACTGCTGCACGAGACGCTGGAGGCGATCAGGGTCGCCCGCGAGAAGCTGCACACGATCGAGGGCCTCGCGCTGGTCGACGCCGCGATGATCGGCCGGATGGGGGTGGCCGGCTACGACCCGCTGCGGATCGTGCTCGACGTCCGCAACACCGGGCGCACCGGCTACGAGATCGCTGAAGAGCTACGCCATTGCTACGACGTACATGTCGAGCTGCCGATGCAGGCCACCGTGGTGCTCGTGGTCGGCCTCGTCGAGTCGGCCGCCACCCTGCTCCGCGTGGCCGGGGATATCGAGGAGGTGGTCAAGCGGCTGCGGGTGCCCCAGGCGATCGCGCCCATCGTGCCGCCCGCGGCCTCGTTGGGCTACGAGGTGGCGGTGCCGCCGCGCGAGGCGTTCCTCGGCAAGGCCGAGCAGGTGGCGGTGGACAATGCGGCCGGGCGGATCTCGTGTGAGTCGATCGCCAGCTACCCGCCCGGGGTGCCGGCGCTGCTGCCGGGGGAACGGATCTCGGTCGACACCATCGAGTACCTGCGTGCGCTGGCCGATAGCGGCGCTCGGCTGCACGGCGCCAGCGACCCGGCGTTCCGGACGATCAACGTGCTGATCGAGGAGAGTTAGTGCAGGCCGCCTTGCTTCGACCGTCGGCGAAATCGGCCAGCGCGGCGGTGTTGGCCTGACCACCCATCAGCTCGGCGAAATGGGCGTTCTCCCTGGCGCTGGCGGCGGCGATCTCGGCCCGGGTCGGTTCGACGATGGTGTGCTTGACCGCCATCAGGCTCGAGATCGGCCGGGAAGCAAGGATTTCCGCGTGCCGACGGGCTTCGGCAAGCAAGTCGGACGGCTCGCACACCTTCCACACCAGTCCCATCCGCAGGGCTTCCTCGGCGCCGACCCATTCCGACGACATCAGCAGCCAGGCGGCATTCTGCCGGCCGATCAGCTGCGGCAGCAGGTACGACGAGGCCGCCTCGGGCGCGACACCGAGACTGGTGAACGGGCACTTCAGTCGCGCCGTCGAGGACATGAACGCCAGGTCGGCGTAGCCGAGGATGGTGGCGCCGATCCCCACTGCGACCCCGTTCACGGCGCAGATCAGCGGCTTGGGGAATGAGCTCAGCGCATCGATCATGCCGGTGAAGCCGTACTCCCCCGGCGTGAAGTCCGGGTCGGTGATACGCGCCCGCATTTCGACGAGATCGGCGCCGGCACTGAAAGCCCGCCCACCGCCGGTGAGCAGCACGACAGCGATCTCCGTATCAGCGGCGGCAGCCAGCAGGGCAACGGTGGTGGCGTCGTAGAGATCCTCGTTGAAGGCGTTGAGCGCCTCGGGCCGATCCAGCGTCAGGGTGCGCACCCGATTGCTGTCATCGATGCGGAGCGTCACGGCTGCAGCCTA
>CAZDYH010000024.1:0-24193 GCA_964509355.1 uncultured Mycobacterium sp. | reverse complement strand
TGTCGCCGGCCCAGCGGCTCCGGTGTCTGATGTCGCCGGCCCAGCGGCTCCGGTGAGTTTTCTATCGGCCATGCCCAGGGCGACCGACACCACCGACGCGCCGGCGGCGTCGATTCCGGTCTCGGAGTGCACCCGCTTGCCGACCGACAGCGCCCGCTGCGCCAGCTCGTGCAACACCCGACCAACAGTGTGGTTCGCCTCGGCCGCGGCATAGGCGCGCCGGACCTGGCCCAGCACCTGCTGCTCGCCGACCACCGCCGAATCCAGCCCGCTGGCCACGGCGAACAGATGCTCGACGGCGGCCTCGCTGTAGCGCACGTAGGCGTGTTTCGTCAGATCGCCCATCGACATGCCGGAATGCTCGGAGAGCACCTGCCCGATCACCGACAGGCCGCCGTGGAACGCGTCGACGACCGCGTACACCTCGACCCGGTTGCAGGTGGACAACACCATTGCCTCGGTCACCAGCGGCGACTGCAGCACCTGGTCGACGATCTTGACCTGATCGGACTCGTCGGTGGACAGCTGCTCGAGAACAGCGACCGGCGCGCTGCGGTGCGACACCCCGAAAAGCAGGACGCTCACGGCAGAATCACCTGGCCCGCTCCCTTGCTGCTACTGCTTCCCTGTGGAGTGAGAGAACGTCGTCCACGGTAGCCGTTCACCGACTGGGCCACCAAATTTGCGGACCGTTCAGAATCGGTTTGCGCGGGCGGCCAGATCGGCACGCAGCCGGGCCTCGTCCACCTCCCAGTAACTGTGCTCGCGGCCGTCGAGCAGAATCACCGGCAGCCGGTCGCCGAACTCGGCCCGTGGTCCGGTGTTGCCGGCGGCGGCCTCGGCGTCGACGTCGGTCGCCGAGAGGTCGAAGTCCAGTTCGGCGGCCAGTTCGGTCAGGCGGGCGCGCACCCGGGCGCATATCCCGCAGCCATCGCGTGTCAGCAGCTCAACGTGTGCCCGGTTCATCGGCATCAGTGTCGCACCCGGTTAGTGTTGAGCGGTCCCGCCGCAGGCACGGAAAGGAGGTCGTGGTGGCTTCCGCCGACGCCGAGAGCGCCACGCCGGCCCCTTCAGCCACGCCCCCACCGGCCGACCTGACCGCCGCCGCGTTCTTCGACGTGGACAACACGCTGATACACGGCTCGTCGCTGGTGCACTTCGGCAGAGGGCTGGCGGCGCGCCACTACTTGACCTATCGCGACGTGCTCGGCTTCGTATACGCGCAGGCCAAGTTTCAGCTCACCGGGCGGGAGAACAGCGACGATGTGGCGGCGGGCAGGCGCAAGGCGCTGGCATTCGTCGAGGGCCGGTCCACCGCCGAACTGGTTGCCCTCGGCGAGGAGATCTACGACGAGATCATCGCCGACAAGATCTGGCCGGGCACCCGCGCGCTCGCACAGATGCACCTCGACGCCGGCCAGCAGGTGTGGCTGGTCACCGCCACGCCCGCTGAGCTGGCCGAGACCATCGCCCGCAAGCTCGGCCTGACGGGCGCACTGGGCACCGTCGCCGAATCGGTCGACGGTGTGTTCACCGGCAGGCTGGTCGGCGAGATCCTGCACGGCACCGGCAAGGCACACGCGGTGCGGGCGCTGGCGATCCGGGAAGGACTCAATCTCCGGCGTTGCACCGCCTACTCCGACAGCCATAACGATGTGCCGATGCTGTCGCTGGTGGGTACCGCGGTGGCCATCAATCCCGACGCCGATCTGCGGGATGTGGCCCGGGAGCGCGGCTGGGAGATCCGCGATTTCCGCACCGCCCGCAAGGCGGCCCGGATCGGCGTCCCGTCGGCGCTGGCACTGGGCGCGGCCGGGGGCGCCCTGGCGGCAATAGTCGCGCGTCGTCAGGACGGTCACTGAATCGGCTGCTGATAGGCTCGCGCCGCCATCGATCTCTGAGCGGAAGAACCAACCCCAGCCATGTCAATCGCCCACGACATCATCGGTACCCACTACCGGTACCCGGACCATTTCGTCGTCGGGCGCGAAAAGATCCGGGAGTTCGCCGCCGCGGTCAAAGACGACCACCCGGTGCATTTCAGCGAGGAGGCGGCGGCGGCGGCGGGCTATCCGGGGTTGGTGGCATCCCTCACATTCATCGCAGTCGCCGGGCGCCGGGTGCAGCTGGAGATCTTCAAGCAGTTTGACGTCGGCATCAACTTGGCACGGGTGTTCCATCGCGACCAGAAGATCCGGTTTCACCGGCCGATCGTCGCCGGCGACCAACTGTACTTCGACGCCTACCTGGACTCCGTCATCCAATCGCACGGCACGGTGATCGCCGAACTTCGCAGCGAAGTCACCGACGCCGAAGGTAAACCCGTGCTGACCACAGTCGTCACCATGATCGGTGAAGCCATCAGTGATGAGCACACCGAGGCACAGGTTGCGGCAATTGCATCCAGACGGGCCGACGCATAGTCTCGGCGGCTATGGCCAAGGCGCATACCGGCGATCTGCAGCCGAACTTCGCCGACGTTCAGACGCACTACGACCTCTCTGACGACTTCTTCCGGCTGTTCCTGGATCCGACACAGACCTACAGCTGCGCATACTTCGAGCGCGACGACATGACGCTGGAGGAAGCCCAGTGGGCCAAGATGGATCTTTCGCTGGGCAAGTGCGACCTGAAGCCCGGGATGACGCTGCTCGATATCGGCTGCGGCTGGGGAGCAACCATTCTGCGGGCGCTCGAGCGCTACGACGTCAACGTCATTGGACTGACGCTGAGCGAGAACCAGTTCGAGCACGTGCAGAAGAAGATCGCGGCCTCCGACGCCGTTCGTGAATCCGGGCGCCACGCCGAGGTGCGGCTGCAGGGCTGGGAGGAATTCAACGAGCCGGTCGACCGGATCGTGTCGATCGGCGCGTTCGAGCATTTCAAGTACTCGCGCCACGAACTGTTCTTCACCCGGACCTATGACATGCTGCCTGCCGACGGCCGGATGATGCTGCACTCGATCATCAACTTCGGCCGCGATGTCTTCCGGAAGGGCCGCAAGATAACCCGCGAGGACGTCGACTTCTGGCTGTTCATGGGCCGGGAGATCTTCCCCGGCGGCGAGCTGCCCCAGCAGCACAGCATCCCCGAGGACGCCGAGAAGGCCGGTTTCTCCGTGGCGCAGGTGCAGTCGCTGCAGCCGCATTACGCCCGAACGCTCGATGTGTGGGCAGAGGCGCTGGAGGCGCGCCACGGCGAGGCGGTGCGGAAGGCTTCGGAGGAGACCTACCAGACCTACATGCGGTATCTGCGGGGCTGCGCCGACCACTTCCGCTGGGGTCTCATCGACGTACGCCAGTACACGCTGACCAAAGGTGCAGCCGACCAGCGCGCCTGATCAGCCGAAGAACATGTTGCGGCGGTTCGTCAGCAGCTGGTAGAGCGTCTGCTGGATGGTCTCGCGCACCTGATCGGTCAGCTCGAACGTCACCATCGGATCCTCGGCGGCCGACGCGTCGTAGTCGGCGGTGGAGATCGGTGTGCCAAACGCGATGTGCCACTTCGACGGTAGCGGCACCAGTCCGGCCGGGCCGGCCAGCGGAAACAGCGGGGTGATCGGGAAGTACGGCAGCCCTAACAGCCGGGCCAGCAGCTTGACATCGGCGAGCATCGGATAGATCTCCTCGGAGCCGACGATCGAGCACGGCACGATCGGCGCTTTGGTCCGCAGGGCCGCCGAGACGAAGCCGCCGCGGCCGAATCGCTGCAGCTTGTACCGGTCCTTGAAGTGCTTGCCCAGGCCTTTGTAGCCCTCTGGGAACACAGCGGTGAGCTCGCCCTGGGCCAGCAGCCGATGCGCGTCGACCGTGCAGGCCATGGTGTGGCCCGCCTTGCGCGCGGTCTGCCCCAACATGGGCATGTCGAAAACCAGGTCGGCGCCGAGCAGCCGCAGATCGCGGTGCGCCGGGTGCTTGTCATGTACCGCCACCGATGCCATCAGCCCGTCGAACGGCAGCACCCCGGCGTGGTTCGCCACCACGAGCGCAGCGCCGGTCTCCGGCAAGTTCTCGATGCCACTGACCTCGACGCGGAACCACGACTTGAAGAAGAACCGCAGCAAAGGCAGAACGATTGCGTTGTTGAAGTGTGGATCGAACCCGAACTCATCCACCGTGTAGTCGCCGGTCAGCCGCTTGCGAAGAAACTCGGCGACTGCGGCGACCCGCTGCGCGAGCTCATTGGGAGGGTCTGCCGTGACCGAGGTCGCATCGGCGGCGCTGCGGTGCCGGTCGATCTCATGGACGACGGCGGCCATCTGCTCGGCCGAGGCGTGGACGTCCGGATCGGAGAGCAACGAAGGATGCCGGCGGGCAGCCTCGGCGCGCTGACCGGCACGCCGGGCAGCTGCCGCGCGACTCGGATTCGAGTGCAGCGGAATCACTTTCGCTTTGGAATCACCCACCACGATGCTTACCTTCTCCCCGCCCGATTGAATACATCTCTAACTTCCCCAGCGCTGCGCAACAGCAATGGCGCGACCCTCCACTGAGCGTACCCAGCGCGGGTCGATGATCGGAGTCAAACCACGACCACGCACATAATCGTCGAATGCCTCCGCCGTCGTCCACCTGGGGTTGAAGCCCAGTTCGACACGCATCCGGGTGGTGTCCATCACCCGGCCGAAGCTCATGTACTCGAGTTGCTCGCGATTGATCTCAGTGTGCCGAGTTGCCCGTCTCAGCGAATCCACCGCCCACATTCCGAATCCGGGCACCGGCACCGCGATCCGACCCGACCGCCGGATCGCCTGCGACATCATGATGATACCGCTTGCCCCGATATTGAATGTGCCGGGCTTGCCGGCCATCGTCGCGCGCTCCAGGGCGCCCAACGCGTCCTGCTCGTGCAGTAACTGCAGTCTCGCATCGTGGCCGATCACCGTCGGGACCAGTGGACCGGCCAGATACCGCGACAGCGCGGTGTCCATGGCCGGGCCGATCATGTTGGCGAGCCGCAGGATGGTGACCGCGATGTCGGGACGCCGCCGGCCCAGTCCGCGCGCATAGCCCTCGATGTCCAGGCTGTCGTGGGCGAATCCCTCGCCCAGGGGTCGTCGGCTGCTGCAGTCCTCGGTGAACAACACCGGATCCCGCGAACTCGACCCGTACACCTCCGACGTCGACTTCAGGATGACCCGGCGCACCGCCGGTGCCTTCTGGCACGCCGCGAACAGCTGCATTGCGCCCATCACGTTGAGTTCCTTCAACGCGGCGCGGCCACCGGAGCGCGGCGCGTACGACGCTGCCGCGGCATGCACCACGGTGTCGACGTCGCCGTTGCGAATGACCTTGGCGATGAAGGGGTTACGGATGTCCGCGCGGACGAACTCTGCGCGTCCCATCCGCCGTAGCAGGTCCTTACTTGGCGCGACCGCATCGACCGCGATCACCCGGTTGATCAACGGGTTCTGGGCGAGCCGGGCGGTCAGATAGCCGCCGAGAAAACGGCACGCACCAGTGACCAGCACAACCTTGGGGTAATGCAGGTTGTCCCGGCTGTCGCTGCCAGTGTGGCCCGACGAACGGCCGGCCGAATCCATACCGACAGCCTATCGGCCCGAATCGGACCCGGCACTTCCAGACGTCGCGGGCGGGAGTTACTTGCCGAGTTTTCTGCGCTGAACCCGGGTGCGGCGCAGCAGCTTGCGGTGCTTCTTCTTGGACATGCGCTTGCGCCGCTTCTTGATGACTGAACCCATGAACTCTGCTACCTACGTCCTACCCTGCTCTTTCAATGGTCCCGGCCACCTTACCCGCGCCGGTGCGTGGAACTGAAAACAGGCGGATGAGCAGGCCGCCGCGGCGACAGCCGCTCGGCCGGACGCCGGCAGCCCAGCGCTAACCGGCGTCGAAGTAGGAGCTCTCGAGCAGCTCGTGGACCGCCTTGGCGTGCACACGGAAGGACCGCCCGACCCGAACCGCGGGCAGCTCGCCATTGTGGACCAACCGGTAGACCGTCATCTTGCTGACCCGCATCAGGCCGGCCACTTCAGCGACGGTGAGGAATTGGGCTCTGGCGGGCGGCTGACCGTCGGTTACCCCGGCATCTCGCGCATGCTTACCGCCAGCCGAATCCCGCGCCGATGGCCCGTTCATAGACGTCATCGCAACCCAATCCTTCAGGCACGGCCGGGGCCAGCGGCTTCCCCACCGCTGGCACGAACACGTGCATACAACGAGGAGAATAGCGGGACGAATGGGGTTACTGCGACGGGTGTGGGGTAATCCGTCAAAAATTCATGAACTACTGTGATGTAATTCCTAACTGCTCAGAGCGCGTTTTCCCGGCTTCCACGGCCGCCGCGATAGCCGCCCGCAAACCCCCACGTTCGAGTTCACGCAGTCCGGCAGCGCTGGTGCCCCCCGGCGAGGTAACGGTCGCTCGCAACTGGGCGGCCGTAGTGTCGACACCGGAGCCCAGCGCGGCGTCGGCGGCCGGTTGGCGGCCCTGGTTCATCCGCTCCAGCAACATCGCCGCAGAGCCGGCCATCGTCTGCGCCACCAGGTCGGTGGCAACAGGTCGGGTCAGGCCGGCGGCGACCGCGGCGTCGACCAGGGCTTCGACCACCAGGAAGAAGTAGGCCGGACCTGAGCCGGAAACGGCGGTCACGGTGTCCAGCTGGCTCTCCGGAACGGTCAGCACCCCGCCGACGCAGTCGAACAGGGCCGAAACCTCCTCGAGCTGCTCGGGCGTAGCAAAACGGCCCTTGGCCAGGGCGCTGATGCCGGCGCCGACCAGGGCCGGAGCGTTGGGCATCACCCGGATCACCGGCGATCCCGCCGGCAGCCTGGATTCGTAGTAGGCGGTCGTCACTCCGGCCGCGACCGTGACGAACACCTGCTCGGCACTGTCGTGCTGGGCGCGCGCGGCCGCTTCGGCGATCTCGTCGACCACCGACGCGACATCGGAGGGTTTGACGGCCACGATGACGAACGTCGCGTTCTCCGTCGCATCGGGCACCGAGGTCACCAGCACCGAGTAGGTGTCCGAGAGATACCTGGCGCGCTCGGGCATCCGCTCGGCCACCACCATGTCCTTGACCTGCCGGCCCGCGCGTAACAGCCCCGCCAGCAGAGCCTCGCCGATACTGCCGCCGCCGATGATCGCGATTCTGGCCATGGCGGAAAGCATTGCAGACGCGTGGCACTAGCGTTCGGGCACCATCGCCAGCTGGCGGGTCTGAACCACGATCCGGCCCGCACAGTCGACGACGGTGTGATCCTCGTCGAACCAGTCCTGTCCGATCTGGACGGTGCTGCAGACGACGCGCAACCAGCCGTCCGCGGGCAGCCCGCGCAGATATGCGGTGAGCTGCACGGTCGGCGCCCATCCGCGGCGGTCCACCGCGAACGTCACCGGTGCGGACACGTCACCGCACATCAGCGCGAACAACACATCAGGGGCCACATCGCGGGGCCGGACCCACATCTGGATCATCGGCGGGTTCCCGTCGGGACGCGGCTGAAGCGTCGACAGCAGTGGCCGGATATCGCAGCCGTCCGCCAGGTGGATGGTCTCGGCCATCGGATGGCCGGGGCCGATCGGCGCGACACCCGGCGGCGGCTCCGGCGCCATCAGCGGCACCACCGGGTTGGCCGACAGCAACGGCTGCACCAGATGCTCCGGCTCGCCGAGGGTCACCACCGCATGCACGGCGGTGCGGTCGCCCTGGTTGAGCTCGACATCGACCAGGCTGACCCGGCGACCCCGCTTACGGATCGAGGTCACCATGCGCATCGGGCCGGGATCGGGCGCCCACAGAAAGTTGCCCGACACCGCGACGGGCTGGACCGGGCCACCGTGCGCGGTACGCGCCGCGTTGGCGCACAACGCCAGCATTGCGCCGCCGTGCACCTTCGGGCCGATCGTCCAGTGCTCGTTCAGCTCACCGTCATAGCCGCCGTCACCAACTGCCCGCAGCGCCATGGCGTCGGTGAACAGCGTGGACCCCGTCATCAGCTCCGGCCTCAGCGCAGCAGGTAGGTGCGGGCGAACTGCAGCGATTCGGTCAGCAGGGCCTCGCGCTCGTTCTCGGAACGAGCACCCGAGGTGGTGACTTCCAGGATCACATGGCCGGTGAAATCGCTGCCGGCCAGCGTCTGGCACACCTCGACGGTGGGTTGACTGCCCCGCCCCGGCACCAGGTGCTCGTCGGCCGACGCGCCGCTGCCGTCGCACAGGTGCAGGTGCACCAGGCCGGCACCCATCCGGCGCGCCATATCCACCGCATCGGTACCCGCCGTGGCGGTGTGCGACAGGTCGAGCGTGTAGTGCGCGTGGTTGCCGTCCAGCGGGTCGTAGGACGGCGCGAATGCCGAGATCCCCACGCCGGGGCTGCCACCGCGCTTACGCATCCGCTCGATCGACGTTTGACCCGCGCCGAAGAACCGGTCGGCGCGGAACGGGAACATGTTCTCCACCGCCACCCTGATGCCACTCGAATCCTCAAGGACGGCAACCTGTTCAGAGAAGCCCGCGGCGTAGCGGCGCTGCCAGCGAAACGGCGGATGCACGACGACGGTCTGCGCGCCGAGCCGTTCGGCTGCCCGCACGCTGCGCTCGAGTTTGGTGATCGGGTTGGCGCCCCATACCCGCTGCGAGATCAGCAGGCAGGGCGCGTGCACGGACAGCACCGGCATCGCATAGCGCTTCGAGAGCTTCTTGATGGCAGCGATGTCCTGGCTGACCGATTCGGCCCACACCATCAGCTCGACACCGTCGTAGCCGAGCCTGGCCGCGTACTCGAAGGCGGCCTCGGTCTTCAACGGGTAGACCGAGGCCGTCGACAGGCCGACCTTGATGGCTGGACGCACTGAGGCCTAGTTCGATTGCAGCAGCGCCAACGGGCCCAGCGTGACCAGTGCCCCCACCGCGACGGCGATCAGCGTGCTGGCGATGTCCTCCGTCTTGCGGACCACCCGCACACCGACCACCAGGCCCAGGATGACCAGCACCGAGAGCACCAGCGCCACGATGTTGTTCCACCTCCACAGCTGGTCGAAGGCGATGAACAGGCCCGCGCCGAACGCGACCGCAAGAATCGACTGCAGCACAACCCAGCCGCCCTGCAGCAGCGTCGCCGCCCTGGTCGGCTGCTCCAGGTCGTCCTGGGCCTCTTCCTGGTCGACTTCCTGGCCGCCGTCCCGGAGCGTCAGCGCCTCGGCGCCGCCCGGTTCGACATCCGATCGGACTTGCCCGTCGCCGCCCGGGCCTCGGCGGGCGAGATCGTCGGCGACGGTCTGGCCACTGAACAACGGCCCTTCGGAGGAGCGCAGGTAGGACCGCGCATCGGCGGAGTCGTCGGTCGCCGGCTCGGCTTCCTGAACTGCCGCGGCGACGACGCCGAGCAGGGCGTGATCGTCCTCGAGGACGGGATCCGGGCTCATTTGCTCGGCGCCCACCGGATCGGGACGGTCGGTCTTTCGCACCGGCCGTGGATAGTGGCTGCGCTCCAGCTTCAGTTCGCCCCCGCGCTGCGGCCTTGGTTCGGGGGCCAGCTCGGGCGGGGCCGATGACTCGGGGGCGGGCTCCCACCCGGGCTCGTCGACCTCCGTGGCCGCACCGTTGACCGAATCGGCGTCAGCCTGCGGGTGATCGTCTTGCGGTCTGTCGTCGGGCAGGTCGCTTGCGGAGTCCTCGCGGATGATCGGGATCTCCCCGGTCAACTCGGCGACCGTCACCGCGGCACTGTTACCACGCCGGCGCCGGCGCCGGCCGCTGACCGGCGGGGCGCCGATCGTTCCGTTCTTCGCCAGTAACTCGGCCACCGAAACGGGCCGGGTCTCGGGGCTGTCTTGTGGTCCGGTCATCGCGTGCTGCCTCTCGATCGGTGAGTGACCCGCCGATCAACTACTTGGCTGCCAGCATCCCCCACGGAAGTCTCCACGAAGGCGGTTCCATCGGCTTCGCTGTCGAGTTTGCGCAAGATCAAGCCCTCCCGCAGGGCCCACGGGCAGATATCAACAACTTCTATCGACAACGCTCGCATGCTTGCCTCCGCCACCAGAGCCCCCGCCACGATCTGCGGCGCGCGCTCGGCACTCACTCCCTCCAACTCCGCTCGGTCAGCCGTGGTCATCCTAGAGATGAACGCTATGAGCTGCCTGAGACCGCTGGCTGTCAGTGTCCTCTTGACCCGTGGTCCAGCGCCAGAAGGCGCTGCTCCGGTGAGTCGGGCCAGCGAGCGGAACGTCTTGGAGGTAGCTACCGCGAGATCGGGGACGCCCGCCTTCAGGACGGTCACGCTGGCGTCGGCCAGTTCGGTGTCCAGCCAGTCACGCAGCACACCTACCCGGCGCCGGCCCGGTGGATCCTCGGGCAGCCACTCGCGGGTCAGCCGTCCGGCACCGAGCGGCAGCGACAGCGCCACCTCGGGTGCCTCGTCCACACCGTTGGAAAGCTCCAGCGAGCCACCGCCGATATCGATGTTGATGATCCGCCCGGCGCTCCACCCGTACCAGCGGCGTACCGCCAGAAACGTCAGCCGCGACTCGTCGACGCCGCTGAGCACCTGCAGCTTCACCCCCGTCTCGGCGAGCACGCGGGCCAGCACATCCTCGGAGTTGGTGGCATCGCGCACGGCCGAGGTGGCGAACGCCATCAGCTCGGCGCAGCCCGAGCTTGCCGCGATCTTGGCGAACTCGTCGGTCGTCGAAACCAGCTTGTCGGCGCCGCGGCGGGTGAGCTTGCCGGAGCCGTCGATGGCCTCGGCGAGGCGCAGCGCGGCTTTGGTGGAGCTCATCGGCGTCGGATGGCCGCCGCGACGCGCGTCCACCACCAACAGGTGAACGGTGTTGCTGCCCACGTCGAGCACGCCCAATCGCACGAAACCCAACTTAGTAGGTCTACGGTAGGACTCCGTGGCAGGCCCGCACATCGAGCATCCGGGTGAGGTCGAATTGGACTTCGCTCGTGAGTGGGTCGAGTTCTACGACCCGGACAATCCAGAGCATCTGATCGCCGCCGACCTGACCTGGTTGCTGTCGAACTGGACCTGTGTGTTCGGTACGCCCGCCTGTAAGGGCACCGTCGCGGGTCGCCCTGACGACGGGTGTTGCTCGCACGGGGCCTTCCTGTCCGACGACGACGACCGCGCCCGGCTCGACGACGCGGTTTCGCAGTTGACCGACGACGACTGGCAGTTCCGGGACAAGGGTCTGGGCCGCAAGGGCTACCTCGAAATGGACGAGTACGACGGCAAACCGCAGTTCCGCACCCGCAAGCACAAGGGTGCGTGCATCTTCTTGAACCGGCCCGGATTCTCCGCCGGCATCGGCTGCGCCCTGCACACCAAGGCCCTCAAGTTGGGTGTGGAGCCGCTGACCATGAAGCCGGATGTGTGCTGGCAGTTGCCGATCCGCCGCAGTCAGGAATGGGTGACCCGGCCCGACGGCTCGGAGATCCTCAAGACGACCATCACCGAATACGACCGCCGGGGCTGGGGGTCGGGCGGCGCCGACCTGCACTGGTACTGCACGGGCGATCCCGCGGCCCATACCGGGACCCGGCAGGTGTGGCAGTCATACGCCGCCGAGCTCACCGAACTGCTCGGCGAGAGGGCCTACGCCGAGCTGGCGGCAATGTGCAAGCGGCGCAACGGGTTAGGCCTCATCGCAGTGCACCCGGCGACCCGGGCCACCGGCTGAGCGCGCGGGGATGTCTAGCCTTCGAGTTTGTAGCCCAGTCCGCGCACCGTCACCAGGTGCACCGGGTTTGCCGGATCCGCCTCGATCTTGGAGCGCAGTCTCTTGACGTGCACGTCGAGCGTCTTGGTGTCGCCTACGTAGTCCGCGCCCCAGACCCGGTCGATCAACTGCCCGCGGGTGAGCACCCGCCCGCTGTTGCGCATCAGGTACTCGAGCAGTTCGAACTCCTTCAGCGGCAGGGTGACCGGTTCGCCGTTCACCGACACCACGTGCCGCTCGACATCCATCCGAACCGGGCCGGCCTCGAGCACACCGTCGCCGATGCCGGAATCGTCGCCGTCACTACCCCGCCGCAGTACCGCCCGGATCCGGGCGATCAGCTCGCGTGCGGAGTACGGCTTGGTGACGTAGTCGTCGGCCCCGAGTTCCAGGCCGACGACCTTGTCGATTTCGCTGTCCCGGGCCGTCACCATGATCACCGGCACGCTGGAGCGTGCCCGTAGCTGTTTGCAGACCTCGGTGCCGCTCATCCCCGGCAACATCAGGTCGAGTAGCACGATATCGGCGCCGGACCGATCGAACTCGGCCAGCGCCGCGGGCCCGTCTCCGACGACGGTGGCCTCAAAACCTTCCTTACGCAGCAAATATGCCAGGGGATCGGCCAGGGACTCCTCGTCCTCCACGATCAGCACGCTGGTCATCGACGTAGTTCTTCCTCTCTGTCTTGGTTAGGCAGGTCTCACGGGCCGCTCCTCGGGCCCTGATCGTTCGTCCGATTCG
Source organism: uncultured Mycobacterium sp. (assembly GCA_964509355.1). Classification (GTDB taxonomy): domain Bacteria; phylum Actinomycetota; class Actinomycetes; order Mycobacteriales; family Mycobacteriaceae; genus Mycobacterium. The sequence continues at coordinate 11,765 of CAZDYH010000024.1, read as the reverse complement.
TCATCGGTTTCCAGATACGCCGGAATCGACAGGGTGAACGTCGATCCGGTTCCGGGCTGACTCCACAGCCTGATGCTCCCGTTGTGGTTGGCCGCGACGTGCTTGACGATCGCCAGCCCCAGCCCGGTGCCGCCGGTGGCGCGCGAGCGCGCCTGGTCGACCCGGAAGAAGCGTTCGAACACCCGCTCCTGGTCCGCGCGCGGGATGCCGATGCCGCGGTCGGTGACGGCGATCTCGATGTTTGGGCCGCGGCGTCGCCGGCTGATCGACACCGATGACCCGTTCGGCGAGTAGGCGATGGCGTTGGACACCAGATTGGCGAGCGCAGTCACCAGCAGGGCTTGGTCGCCCAGCACGCGAAAGCCGCTCGGGGCGTCGGTGGTGACCGCGATATCGGCGTTGTCAGCCGCCACCTTGTAGCGCGAAATCGCCTCGGCCACAACGGTGTCGACATCGATCGCCTCGAGATCGGGCAGTCGCTCAGCGCCTTGCAGCCGGGACAGCTCGATCAGCTCACCGACCATGTTCGCCAGCCGTTTGGACTCGGCGAGCACTTTCTCACCGAACCGGCGGACCGTCTCGGGATCATCGGCGGAAGAAAGCAGTGCCTCGGCGAGCACGCCCATTGCGCCCACCGGGGTCTTGAGCTCGTGGCTGACATTGGCCACGAAGTCGCGCCTGGTGGCTTCCATGCGGGCGTGCTCGGACTGGTCGTCGACAAAGACCACCGCGAACCGGCGATCCTCCTCGGTGAGCAGCCGGACGTGACCGCGCACCGACAGCCCGGACCGGCCGGGCGTCGCGCGGTTGCGGGGCGACAGGTCCACCTCGACATCGTCGCCGTTGGCCAGCGTCCGCTGTGCCGCCAGCCAGGCGCGGTCGTCGAGCAGCCGGTCACGCACCAGGCCGAGCTCCTTGGCCCGGTCGTTGATGTAGACCACGTCGCGGTAGGTGTCGACCACCACGATGCCGATCGGCGCCAGCGAGACGATGTGCTGCAGCATCTGCGACACGGTGATCCCGGCCGCCTCGGCCGCCGCCCGCTGTCTGCGCTCGACGATGCGCGGCATCAGCCGGGCCCCGACCACCAGACCCACCGCCAGTGCCAGCAGGGCGGCGAACCCGGCCACCAGCACTGCCGCTACCACACTCACGCGAAAATCGTACGCATTCGGTGAACGCCATCCCAGCAGCGTGCGGCCAAAACGAGACAAGTCACAGCGCCATACGAAGGTGTTCGGATCACGTTCACCTAATGTTTGCGCTGCGGTTCTCCTGCCGCCCGCGCGGCGGCCCGGGGCTTACTTCGCGCCCTGACTGGCCACGGCGGCCGCACCCGCCGCGGCCGCCTCGGGATCGAGATAGGCGCCGCCGACCGTGCGGGGTTTCAGGTCGTCGTCGAGGTCGTAGCGCAACGGTATCCCGGTCGGGATGTTCAGCCCGACGACATCGTCGTCGGACATCCCGTCCAGAAACTTGACCAGCGCGCGCAGCGAGTTGCCGTGCGCGGCGATCAGCACCGTCTTGCCGGCCCTCAGGTCGGGCACGATCGTCTCGGTGAAGTAGGGCACAAACCGGGCCACCACGTCGGCCAGGCATTCGGTCAGCGGTCCGCCGTCGATATCGGCGTAGCGGGGGTCGGCGTCCTGGCTGTACTTGCTGCCCCTCTCGATGGGCGGCGGCGGGGTGCCGTAGCTGCGCCGCCAGGCCATGAACTGCTCCTCGCCATAGCGGGCCTTGGTCTCGGCCTTGTCCAGGCCCTGCAGGGCACCGTAGTGGCGCTCGTTGAGCCGCCAGTTCCGGTGCACCGGGATCCACAGCCGGTCGGCGGCGTCGAGTGCCAGGTGCGCGGTGGTGATGGCGCGCCGCAGCAGCGAGGTGTAGAGCACATCGGGCAGCAGGCCGTGCTCGGACATCAGCTCCCCGCCGCGGACGGCCTCAGCCCGGCCCTTCTCGGTGAGGTCGACGTCCACCCATCCGGTGAACCGGTTCAGCGCGTTCCATTCGCTCTCGCCGTGGCGAAGCAGCACCAGCGTGGCGTCTCCCATGGCGGAAATTCTCGCACGGAACGCCGCTAGTCGTCCTGATCGCCCGGGTCGTCGATGAGGTGGGCGAAGGCCCGCAGGTTGTCCAGCGACTCGCCGCGCGACACCCGCCACTCCCACTCCTTCTGGATCGACGAGCGAAAGCCCAACTCCAGCAACGTGTTGAAATCGTTGTCGACCGCTTCGAGCACCTGCCCGAGCACCCGGTCGATCTCTTCGGCGGTGACCGAAGCCAGCGACATCCGGCCCACCAGGTAGATGTCGCCGACGTTGTCCAGGGTGTAGGCCACCCCGTACAGCCGGCGATTGCGCTTGAGCAGAAAGCGGTAGACAGCCTGGTGGTTCTCGTCGGGCTTGCGGCAGACGAACGCCTCGACGCGCACCGAATGTTCGCCGATGCTCAGGATGGTGTTGGTCCGCAGCCTGCGCTCCCCGGGCAGCTCGACGATCACGCCGGGAAGCCCGCCGTGCGCGCCGGCATGCCGTGAGTACGTCAGCTCGCTGGCTTCCAGGGTGTCTTCGATCATCTGCTGGACGAAGCTTTCTGGTCTTCGCGCAAGCGGCTCATCGACGCCGTTCACGCCCGCACCCCCCGCCGCGGCGTCCACCGGCGGGCCTTGCGCAGTGCCCCCAGGTCACGTGCCGGGCGGTGGCTGGCCGCGTAGTCGCCGATCGCCCGCCGGTAACTGGCCAGCAACGCATCGACCGTGTGCTCCCAGGAGAACGTCGCGGCGTGCGCGACAGCGGCCGCAGACATCCGGGCCATCCGGTCACTGCCGGCGTGATCACCGGTCAGCAGATCGGCGATGGCGTGTGCCCAGGTACCGGTATCGTGCCCCGATACCAGGGTGCCGCTGATGCCGTCGCGAACGGCCACCGGCAGCCCGCCGACCGCGGCCGCCACCACCGGCGTCCCGCACGCCTGGGCCTCGACCGCGACCAGGCCGAACGACTCCGAATAACTCGGGACGGCCACCAGGTCGGCGGCCCGGTAGACGGTGACCAGATCTTCGCGGATCTGGGGCGGCAGGAACGTCACCCGCGACCCGATACCCAATTCGTCGGCGAGCGCAACCAGCCCGTCCGGCGCCTGCAGGCCACTGCCCGACGGCCCGCCGGCCACCACGATGCGCACCCCGGGCAGCTTCGCGGCCGCGCGCAGCAGGATATCGGGCGCCTTCAGCGGCTGGATGCGGCCGACGAAGGCCACCACCTGCTCGTCGGGCCCGAAACCGAGCGCCGCCCGCGCGCTGCGCTGGTCGCCGGGGGTGAAGACCGCCAGGTCGACACCGGGATGCACCACGTCGATGCGTCCCGGATCGGCGTGGTGGAGCGAAACCAGTTGTCGCCCTTCCTCTTCGGTGTTCACGATGAGCCGGTCCGCCTCGTCGACGACCTGCTGCTCGCCGACGGCGCGCAGCGGCGGCTCGGGTGAATCGCCGTCGGCCAGCGCAGCGTTCTTCACCGCGGCCAGCGTGTGCGCGGTGTGCACCAACGGGACCGCCCAGCGGTCGCGGGCCAGCCAGCCGACCTGACCGGACAGCCAGTAGTGCGAGTGCACGATGTCGTAGTAGCCGGGCTCGTAGCTGGCTTCGGCGCGCAACACCCCGGCGGCGAAGGCGCACAACTGCGTCGGCAGATCGTTCTTGTCGAGGCCTTCGAAGGGCCCGGCGACCACATTGCGCACCAGCACGCCGGGAGCCACCCGCACGACCGGCGGGTCGGCCGACGACGTCGCCCTGGTGAAGATCTCCACCTCGACGCCGCGACGGGCCAGGTGCAGGGCACTCTGCAGCACGTAGACGTTCATCCCGCCGGCGTCGCCGGTGCCTGGCTGGGCCAGCGGTGAGGTGTGCACGGACACCACGGCGACGCGCCGAGGCAGGACGCCGGTCAGTTCGGAGACATGCCGCACTCAGCCATCATTGCAGGAATGTCGGCAGCACCCCGACAGTGCAGGTCAGGCAACCCTGGAGCCGCGGCGCCGGCGACATTCAGCTCGCTTACTAGAGTTGGTCCGATGACGACACCTGAGGCGCACAACCGGGTCGCCGTGGTTACCGGCGCCAGCGCCGGTATCGGCGAAGCAACCGCGAGAACCCTTGCTGCACAAGGCTTTCATGTGGTCGCGCTGGCCCGGCGCGCGGAGCGGATCCAGGCACTGGCCGACGAGATCGGCGGCACCGCCGTTGTGGCGGACGTCACTGACGGCGCCGCGGTGGACGCACTGGCCGCTCGCTTACCCCGCGTCGACGTGCTGGTGAACAACGCCGGCGGCGCCAAGGGTCTGGAGCCCGTCGCCGAGGCGAACCTGGAGCACTGGCGCTGGATGTGGGAGACCAATGTGCTGGGCACGCTGCGGGTGACGCGCGCGCTGCTGCCCAAGCTGATCGCCTCCGGCGACGGTCTGATCGTCACCATCACCTCGACGGCGGCGCTGGAGGTCTACGACGGCGGCGCCGGCTACACCTCGGCCAAGCACGCCCAGGGCGCCCTGCACCGCACGCTGCGCGGCGAGCTGCTGGGTGAACCGGTGCGGCTGACCGAGATCGCGCCGGGCGCGGTGCAGACAGAGTTCTCGCTGGTGCGCTTCGGCGGCGACGAGCAGCGGGCGGACGCCGTCTACGCGGGCATCACCCCGCTGGTGGCCCAGGACGTCGCCGAGGTGATCGGGTTCGTCGCGTCGCGCCCGTCGCACGTCAACCTCGACCAGATCGTCATCCGGCCGCGCGATCAGGCCAGCGCTACCCGCCGGGTCGGGCGCTAGAGGTCGGGGTGCCCGACAGCGTCGGGGCGTCGGTCGGTGTCGCCGGCGCAGTGCTGGGAATGTCCGGGGGGCCGGCCGGCGGCTTCGATCCTTGGGGGGGTGGAATCGCCGACATGGACACCCAGGTGTCCCAGTCGACGGCCCAGTCCCAGATATCGCCGTCGGCGTAGGACAGCTCGATCGAGGTGCCGGTCACCTCGACCGGGTCGCCGTAAATCGCGCTGTAAAAGTACTGCTGGGCATTCTCCAGCGACAGGTTGATGCAGCCGTTGGTGACATTGCTGCTGCCCTGCACCCCGGTGGTGTTCGGATTGGCGTGGATGAACTCGCCGTTGTTGGAGATCCGCACGGCGAAACGCTCACGCAGATTGCTGTAGCCGGCAGCCGGGTTGGACATGTAGAAGTCTTCGTACTTCTCGCTGACCACGTGGGTGCCGCTGCGGGTGACATTGCGCGGCTCGTCGCCCTCCCCGTAGCTGCACGGGAAGTCCATGATGACGCCCTCGTCGGTGATCACCTGGATGCGGTGCGAGGAGGCTTCGGCCTCGACGACCTGGCGCCGCCCGATGTCGAAGTTCAGGGTCATGTCCTCGGCGCCGAATGCGCCGTCGCCGAACGGCACCCCGTACAGCCTGGCCTCGACGTTGACCTTGGTGCCGGCCGGGTAGTACTCGCGGGTGCGCCAGTGCGCGCGTGAGCCGCCCACCTCGTCGGGCAGCCATGCCCAACTGCCCTCCACCGGCGGGTCGGTGGTAACCGTGAGCGCGCGCTCGACCGAAGCCTTGTCGCTGATCGACGCGTCGAACTGCAGGATGATCGGCGCCGCCACGCCGACCGTCTGCCCGTCGGCGAGCTGGAACTGGCCGTTGACTGTCTCGGTGGGTGCCACGGTGGTGAGGCTGCCGGCAACCGGAACTGCCTTGCCGTCGCGGCCGACCACCGAACCGCCCCACGTGTACCGCGCGCCGTAGCCCAGCGGTTCGGTCACGGTGTACGCGGTGCGGTCGCGGTTCAACGCACCGGCGACCACCTTGCCCTCGGGATTCGCCAGCGAGACCCGCTGGAACCAGCCGTCGCGGACCTCGACGCGGACCGGCACGGTGGGGATGACGTCGACGGCCGCGTTGGCGGGCTGGAACGTGAGCGTCGGGGCGGGTGGCGGCTTATCGGCATCGGACTGTCTTCCCGAGCCGCCGAAGCAGGCCGCCAGCGCATTGGGCGCGACCACACTCACCGCGAGCGCCGTCAATGCCCGGCGCCGAGTGATCGGCGGGAGTGCGTTGGCTGGGCTCACGCCAATCCAAGATACGGGGGCGCCGGCGGCATCGCCGAATCCAGGCGAGATCCGCCAGCCGGATGCTAGACCGTGCAGCCGACCAGCACGGGTTCGGGTGTGAGCGTGATGCCGAACACGTCGCGTACGCCGTCGCGCACGGCGCGAGCGAGGGCTATGACGTCGGCCGATGTGGCGCCCCCACGGTTGGTGAGGGCCAGCGCATGTTTTGTGGACAGCCGGCACGGGCCGCCGTCGGGACCCGGATAGCCTTTGCCGAATCCGGCCCGCTCCACCAGCCAGCCCGCGGCCAGCTTCACACCGCCCGGGGCTGGGTAATGCGGCACCGGCCCGCCGACCCGGTCCCGCAGCCGCTCGAACTCCCCGGCGCTCACCACGGGGTTGGTGAAGAACGACCCGACGCTCCAGGTGTCGTGGTCGTCGGCGTCAAGCACCATGCCCTTGCCGGACCGCAACGTCAGCACTGCCTGCCGGACCCGCAGCGGGTCGGCGCACTCGCCACCCAGCGCCGCGGTGAGCTCGCCATGGCGCAGCGGGGCGCCGCGCCCGGCGGCGTCGAGGCCGAACTCGACCTCGAGAACCACCGCGGCATCGGAGTGCTTGAGCACGCTGGTCCGATACCCGAAGCCCAGCTGCGACCCGGGCACCCACTTCACCTGCCCGCTGCGGCGGTCCAGCAGCCGGACCCGGGTGATGGTGTCGGCCACTTCCGCGCCGTAGGCGCCGACGTTCTGCACCGGGGTGGCACCCGCCGAGCCCGGGATACCGGACAGGCATTCCAGCCCACCCAGGCCGCGCTCGAGCGCGGTGACGACCACGTCGTCCCAGACCGCGCCCGCCTCGGCGCGCAGGAGATGGCCATCGACGGTGACGGTGGCGTTGGCCAGCCGCACCACGGTCAGGTCGGCCAGGTCGTCGGCGATCACCACGTTGGAGCCACCAGCGAGCACCAGCAGCGGTCCCGGCGGCCGGGCCCCGTCCAACTCGCGCAGCGCGCTGACGATCTGTTCGGTGGTAGTGCAGGTGATGACCCGGCGCGCGACCGGTCCGACGCGCAGGGTGGTCAGCGGTGCCAGCGGCACCTCATCGGCGACCACCGCACCGGCGAACAGCGAACCGGCCACGGGCCGTAACGGTAGCCTGGCCTGCTATGGCGCGTTCATTCGACATGTCCGCCGACTACGAGGGCCACGTCGAACGGGTCCACCAGGCCTTCAGCGACGAGGAGTACTGGCTGGCCCGATTGGCAGACTCCGGTGCCGACGACGCGACGCTTGACTCGATGCGGATCGGCGAGGACGGCAGCATCGACGTGGTCACGACGCAGATCCTGCGCCGCGACCGGCTGCCGGGCATCGTGACGCAGTTCCACCGGGGTGATCTGCACATTGAGCGCGAGGAAACCTGGAGCCCCGTCACGGGCGACAGAGCCAACGCGACCGTCAGCGGATCGATACCCGGTGCGCCGGTCGCGGTGTCCGGCAAGGCGGTGCTGGCCCCCGCCAAGGGGTCCACAGCCAACTCCCGGCTCGAGTTCAGGGCGTCCGTCGAAGTTCGCATCCCGCTGGTCGGCGGCAAGATCGAGGACTTCATCGGTAGCCAGCTCGTCAACCTGCTGATCGCCGAGCAGCGTTTCACCACGCTGTGGATCGCGGAGAACGGCTGACGCGCGGCTCAGGTCGCCGGTTCGGCGGGTCCGGCCCGGTAGGATCATCAACCATGAGTCGTCGCCTCGACTACAAGATCGCCTTCGACGCACCCGTCGAGAAGATCTACCAGGACTTCACCAGCCGTGAGTACTGGGACACCCTGATGGACTCCTACCAGTGGCTCACACCGCTGTCGGAGATCACGCACTTCAAGTCCGACGACACCGGCGTCGACATCCAGTTCAAGCAGAACCTGCCGCGGATGTACCTGCCCCCGATTGCCCGGACCGTGATGCCGATCGACATGATCATTACCCGGGAACAGCATTTCGACCCCTTCGACCCCACCAGGAACGCCGCGCGCGGCAGCTACGGCGCGTCGATTCCGGCCGGCCCGGGCCACTTCGGCGGGAGCTATTTCCTCACCGAGACCGATAACGGCAGCCAGCTGCGGCTGGCCAGCGTATGCAAGGTGTACATCCCGCTCGTCGGAGGCAAGCTCGAAGAGCTGATCCTGCAAAACATCACCCAGCTCTTCGACGCCGAAGAAGCGTTCATGGCCGACTGGATCTCCAAGCATCACTGAGTTTGCGGCCGTGGTCATTCAGTTCGCCGGGGTCGGATCACTCGCTCTAGGCTGACTCAATGCGGATTGCCCTGGCGCAGATCCTCAGCGGCACCGAACCTTCGGCCAACCTGAGGCTGGTGGCGGACTATGCGCGGCGTGCCGCCGACGAGGGCGCGAAGCTGGTGGTGTTTCCCGAGGCGACGATGTGCCGATTCGGTGTACCGCTGGCAGCGATCGCCGAGCCGATCAACGGGCCGTGGGCCGACGGTGTACGCGGTATCGCGGCGCAGGCGGGTATCACCGTGGCCGCGGGCATGTTCGTCCCGGCCGCAGACGGCCGGGTCACCAACACCGTGATCGCGACGGGTCCCGGGGTTGACACCCACTACGACAAGATCCACCTCTACGACGCGTTCGGCTTCACCGAGTCACGCACCGTCGCACCCGGACAGGAGCCGGTGGTCATCGACCTCGACGGCGTCGGCGTGGGGTTGACCACCTGCTACGACATCCGCTTCCCCGAGCTGTACACCGAACTGGCTCGCCGCGGCGCAAAGCTCATCACGGTCAGCGCGTCGTGGGGCTCAGGCCGCGGCAAGCTCGACCAGTGGACGCTGTTGGCCCGGGCCCGCGCCCTGGACTCGACGAGTTTCATCGCCGCGACCGATCAGGCCCACCCCCGTGGCACGCTGCCGGGGTCGACCGCGCCCACCGGCGTCGGCGGCAGCCTGGTGGCCTCGCCGCTGGGTGAGGTGCTCGCATCCGCCGGCTCCGACCCGGAACTGGTGGTCACCGATATCGCGGTCGACTCCGTCGCGGCCGCCCGCGACACGATCGCCGTGCTGCGCAACCGTTCAGAGTTCGCTCAGATTGATGAGGCAGAATCGCGCGGGTGACGAATCCGCAGTGGCCGGGCCAGCCGAGTGGGCACGGCGACCCGACAGTGTGGGCTCGCCCCGCCGCTCAGGCTCCTCCCGCCCAGCCCACCCAGGCTCCTCCCGAGCCCCCACCTCAGCAGGAGCCGCCGACGCAGCACGTCCAGCGCGCGAGCCCGCAGTCGTATCCGGCCACCCCGTCGTCCGATCAACCATCGTCGAAGGACCCCTTTCCGCCGGTGAAAACCACGCGCCGTCTCCGCGACCCGCTGTCGCTCGTTCTGATCCTCGTCATCGTGGCGGCGCTGGCCGTCGCCGGCCTGCTCGGCGGCGAGCTCTACGCCCGTCACCGAGCCGACAGAGTCGTGGCCGGGGTGGTGGAATGCGTGGTACAGGACGGGGCCAGCGCATCCTTCGGTGTCCGGCCGTTCCTGTTGCAGCACCTCACGAGGCACTACAGCGGAATCTCAGTTCAGACCGCGGGAAACCGGGTGCGCGAGGCCAAGGGTATGAAGGTCGACCTGAAGATCGATGACGTCCGTCTGCAGGACACCGGCAACTCCCGCGGCACCATCGGCGCACTCGACGCCACCATCACCTGGTCGTCCGAAGGCATCCAGCAGACCGTCCAGGACGCGATCCCGCTGTTCGGCGGCATCGTCACGGGCGTGTCGACCAACCCGTCCGGCGGCACGATCGAACTGCGGGGCGCGCTGGGCAGCGTCACCGCCAAGCCACAGGTCGCCGACAACGGGGTGTCGCTGCGCGTCGTCAACGTCAGCGGGCTGGGCTTCACGTTACCGCGTGAGATCGTGCAGCCCGCGCTGGACGCGTTCACCTCGACGCTGACCGAGAACTACCCGTTGGGTATCCACGCCGACAGCGTTCAGGTCACCGACACCGGTGTGACCAGCCATTTCTCTACCCGGAACGCGGCCATCCCGCAAGGCACTGACGATCCCTGTTTTGCCGGCCTCTGACACTGGTGGCTAGGCGAGGCCGCCGAGTACCGCGCGGGTTCCAGACAGGCCCAGCCGGGTGGCGCCCGCGTCGAGCATCGCCACAGCGTCGTCGGCGGTGCGGATGCCCCCGCTGGCCTTGACGCCGAGCCGTCCGCCGACAGTGGCGGCCATCAGCGCGACCGCGGCCACTGACGCACCACCGGCCGGGTGAAACCCCGTCGAGGTTTTCACGAAGTCAGCCCCGGCGTCCTCGGCGGCCAGGCACACCGCGACGACAGTGCGCTCGTCGGCCAGGCTCAGCAGCGCCGCCGACTCCACGATCACCTTGAGCACAGCGCCCGGCACGGCGGCGCGCACGGCGGCGATATCGGCGCGCACCGCCTCGAAGTCGCCGGCGAGCGCGGCCCCGACGTCGATGACCATATCGATCTCGGCTGCGCCTGCCGCGACGGCCAATGCGGATTCCCCGGCCTTGACCGCCGGCAGATGCTTGCCCGACGGAAACCCTGCGACCGCGGCGATCACCAGTCCGTCCAGGCAAGGGGCAATGGCTTCGTGGGCGACCGGCACCATCGACGGGGAGACGCACACCGCGAACACACCCAGGGCGGCCGCCTCGGCCACCACGGCCGTCACATCGTCGGCGGTGGCCTCGGGTTTGAGCAGGGTGTGGTCGACCAGCGCGGCCACGGCAGAGCGGGTCGGGCGGTGCCCGTCCACTAGAACGGTTCTTCGATGCCGCCGGGGTTACAGCCGGCCAGGATCATCTCGTTGTCGTCGACCACCGGCCGCCACGGCTCAAGGTTCCAGCTGGTCTTGCCGGGTTGGGCGAATTCGGCCAGCTGCCAGTGGCAGACGAACTGCGCGCGCAGGCCTGGAATGTCGGCATCGGGCGACAGCGCGAGCACCTCGGACCACGCTTCGTCCGCCTCGGCGCCCGTGCCCAGCCGACCCGCGGCGTTCCGCCCGGACTGGGTCGGAAACACCCGCAGGCTGGACAGGTCGCCCCAGTGCACCCAGTCGGTGTGATCGATGTACGGCGTGGCGGTGTCGGCGTGCGCGGGAGCCGCACCGACGAGCAGCACGGCGGCGGCCACGGCCGCCATCAACGGGCGATGCATCCGGCTAGCGGGACTTGCCTTGGATTTCAAGGAGTTTGGGCCGGACGTCGACGATGTACACGCCTGCAGCAACGGCGGCAATCGCCAACCCGGTGACTCCGAGCACCAAGGCCAGCAGAATCCCGGCACCCAGGATCACCAGCCAGACCGGCTTGGTCAGCTTCCCGGCGGCGGTGTAGGCGTCGGGTCGTTGCAGGGCGGCGTGCACGAACGCGTACAGCGTCGTCACCAACACCGCGATCTGCAAGACGAAAAGGACGGTACCCACAAGCTGGCTCACAGTTGTAAGCCTATGCGGGCACCGTCCCAAGCGTCGACTCCGAGTTGCCCTGAGGGCAACTCGGAGCCTGCTGAACTACTTCTGGGTGACCTTCTTGGCCGCAGCCTTCTTGGCGGGGGCCTTCTTGGCCGCAGCCTTCTTGGCGGGGGCCTTCTTTACCGCCTTCTTGACCGGAGCAGCAGCTGCCTCGGCCTTCTTGGGCAG
>CAZDYH010000023.1:21682-24334 GCA_964509355.1 uncultured Mycobacterium sp. | reverse complement strand
GTGATCAGCCAGTCAGCGTCGTGGCGCTTCATGCTCAGTCGGTAAGCCAGATACCGCAGTGACGGAATGTCTTTGGTCAGCGGGCTGGTAGAGGTCGTGTTGGTGTACACCACGGCCGTCGCTTCTGTCGGGGTCAGCGATTCGACCGCGGCCCCCAGAACCTGCGTGCTGTTGCTGACCTGGGCCTGCTTGTTCGTCGCTGCAATCGCATCGATGTACTTGCGGTAGTCGGATTCGAAGTCACCGCCCAGGTACTTGGCGGACCGGTCCGGAAGCTTGTCCATATCTTCGGGTGTGTAGGTCCACAACGTGGTGATGGCGTTGGCAGCGGTTCGCGCGACGTTCTCCTTGGTGTCCACCAGTACGCGATCCATCAGGTACGGCTGCACGGCAGCGCCCGCGAACGCCCCGGCGCCGACAAACAACGCGGCGGCGGCCGCAGTGGCCGCCACCAATCCCTTGGTGACGGGCCGGCGTCCCGGCGGGGCTCCCTCGGCCTCGGCTTCGGCCTCCGTGTCGGGAGCCTCGGGCTCGGCGTCGACTGCCGATTCCGCTTCGGGGGCATCAGCGTCCGGGTCGGCCGACTCCGCAGACTCCGCGGGCTCCGGCGTCTCTGCCGCCTCGGGGGCCACGTCCGTCAGATCACCTGAATCAGATTGCTGATCTTCCACTGATCCCCTTCCTTGATAGCCGTGACGACCCAACGACTTCCGGACTCGACCACAGTCTTGCCGTCCGGCGACTTCGTGGTGTTCGTCGCCGCCACCAGCACGTTGGCGCTGCCGTCGTCATTCCACTTCTCCACGCCGGCTTCGGTGACAGTGCCTGAGGTGGGCTGGGCCATCGCCACCCGCACCACCAACTCGTTCATTTTCTCCTGGTAGCCCTTGGCGAACTCGCCCGTCGCCTGGGCCAGCACCCGGTCGGCATAGTCGTTGGCGTGAAACGGATCCGGCGAGGTGTAGCCGGCCATGAAGCTGCGCACGTACTCAACTACCGTCAGACTCTTGATCGCCGTCCGGCGATCCTTCTCGTGCGAAACCAGCAGCAGCACGCTGACCGCCAGCGCCGCAACCAACACCAGCCCGGCCGCTGACGCCGCCAGCGCCAGACCCCAGCGCCGGGGCGGCTTGGGCAACTCCACCGGTGATTCGGGCTCGACCCTGCGGCGCGGGCTCACTTCGGGGGCCCACTTGCCTGCGGCTTCGTCAGGACGGTCAGGTCAGCCACCCGCCACTGCCCGTCACCGCCCTTCTCGAAGTTCGCCCGCACCGTCGCGGTGATGAATCGCGCCTCCTGCTCGGCCGTAATCCGTTGACCTTGTAACAGCAGCAACATCGACGCCCTGTCCTGTGATGCCGTCAGTACCGAGCTGTTCACGGTCCAGTATTCGTTGGTGGTCGCGCCCGCCTTCGCGACCGCCTGCTGCTGTGCGGTGAGCTGGTCACGGTAACTGTCCGTTGTCAGCGACCTGGCCCGGTCGAAGTCCGCCTGCAGCGTCTTGGCGTCATAGCTGAGCAGCTGCTCGACGATGCGCGGCCCGGCCGCGCCGATGTCGGCCCGCGCCCGGTCGACGGCCTGGTCGTGGCGATACACCACCAGGTATCCCAGCCCGGCGCCCGCGGCGCACAGCAACGCTGCGGCCAGCAGCACCGCCGCCGTCAGCCGGCGCACATCGGGTCGCGCGCCCGGGCTGCGGCGCACCTCGGTGCGGGTGAGCAGATCGGCAAAGGTGCGGTGCCGCGAATCCCACAGCGGCCACAGCCAGCCGACGAACAGCGCAAGGGTATCCAGCAGATGCGCACAGTCGCGCGCCAGCAGCCACCACGGCCCGGGAGCCGACCCGTCGCGGCGCACGACGGCGATCCCGACCAGCGCCCGGCCCAGGCTCCAGCCGGTGATCGTAGGCAGCAGCAACCGGTTCACGGCGACCAGCAGGATGGCAAGAGCCGCCACCGACATGCACAGCCACCACAACCAGCCGCGCTGCGGCGTCGACAAAGCAACCAACGCCATGGTGGCCACCACTGCGAAACCGAAGATCACATCGACGGTGAAAGCGGCGGCCCGGGCATGCCACGTTGCCAGCTCAGCGACGGGCGGTTCGGTCACCGGCATGACAGCCTCATCCGCGACAGCGGTCACGTGGACACCTGGTCGAGCTTGGCGATCTTGTACACGCCATTGACGGGTTGCATCAGCAAACGCAACCGGTAGCCCATCTCCTCCTCCTGCGACGATGAGTTCGACACCTTGACCCGAACGGCCACCAGTACCTGCACCGAACCGTCGTCGTTGTGACGTTCCACCGCCGCACGCAAGTTCGAAACCTTCACCTGCACCTTCGCGGCCTGGTAGGCGTCGACCAGCACGCCGCTGTACAGCGTCGCCTGCGCGCCGAAGTCCCCGGTGGAACAGTCGACGATCTTCCGTTGGGCGACCGCCATCGCCGCGGTGTCCGGGGCGTGGGTGGCCGCCACGCAGTCCTTTGCCGCTTGCAGGGCAGCCGCGTCGTCGCGTGCGATGGTGGCGCTGTCGTCGTGGGCGCGCAACGCGAAGTACCCGCCGGTCGCCACGCCCGCAGTCAGCACCAGCAGCAGCGCGCAAATCCCGATCACCCAGCCGCGGTCCAGCCGGGACGGGCGTGGAGGT
>CAZDYH010000023.1:0-21582 GCA_964509355.1 uncultured Mycobacterium sp. | reverse complement strand
CCTCAGTGACTATCTCGTCGGATGGGCTGTCGGCATCGGTGGGGTTCAGCTGGCTGGTGCCAGCATCTCCTTCCATCCGTCGTCTCCTGTGTTGCTCGAGTTGCTCACGGTGTATTTGACACCGTCTGGCCCGACCACTTCCCCGCTGGACGGATTGTAGATCGCCGTCGGTTCCGGGGTGTAGGTGCACGGGTTCGGTTGTTGTCCGTTGCATTGCACGCTACCGGAGCCGGGCAGCGTCAGCGGATCGCTGGTCGGCGCCGGCGGCGCGGGCAGCTGGTCAGCCGGCAGCGGGTTCAACCCAGTGTTGAGCGACGGCGCGGGGACCACCAGCCCGGGCTTCACCGACTGGTCGCAGCGGCCCGCCGGCGCTGGGCAGTTGACAATCTGGTTCGGGTCCCCGTACCACGGGTTGGTGCCCAGCGGAACGTAGGGCTCGGTGCTGCGGCACTCCTTCGGGGTCGCCGCACGCTTGCCGGGAACATCGGCGCAGGGATAGTTGCGCGCGCCTCGCACGACATTCTGCGTCTCCTTCGGGATCTTGCAGTAGCTCACGTCGGTTAGCGGAGCAGTGCTGGTGTCCGCGGGCGAACGCCACTGCGACGCGGGCAGGAATCCGGTCAGACAGGCCGGCGGCTGGTTGATCGACAGGCTGAGGTCCAGCGCCCCCTGACCCGGGTACGTCAACGCAGCGGTCTGCGCGATCGCACCGTCCTGCGGGAACAGGACGAACGCCTGCTCGAGTCCTTTGTTGTAGCGCTTGAGCATGTCGAGCACAACTTCAAGATTGGCCAGCGTCTGGGGCAGCCCGTCGCGGACATCACTGAACACCGTATTGAGGGCGTCGAGGGTGGGCGCCGCCTGTTGGAGGCCCCGCCGCAGCGCCTGGTCCTGCTCGGCGGTCTGCGCGGCGATGGTGTTCAGGTTCGCTGCCCAGCGTTCGATCGCGTCGCTGGAATTGACCTGACTGTCCAGGATCGGCGCGGTGTGCGCGATGATGTCGTTGACGTCGTTCAGGTTGTCCTTGAGGTCAGTGGCGATCAGCTGCGTCGAGTCGACCAACCGACGCAGGGCAGGACCAATCCCACCGAGGGCCTGGGAGGTCTCGTCGAGCAGCGACGCGATCTTGTCCTGGGGCAGCGCGGCCAGCGTTTTGTTGAGGGCGTCTAACGCAGGCCCTACCTGGGACGGCACGGTGCCGTTGGTGATGGTCTGCCCGGCGGAGAAGTACTGACCCGGGTTGCCGGTCGACACCAGGTCGAGATACTGCTCGCCGACCGCCGACACCGAACGCACGTTGGCTGACGCGTCGAGAGGAACCTTGAAGCTGTCGTTGATGCTCATCGTCGCTCGCGCGCCAGTCTCGGTCGGTTCGACGCCGGTGACCCTGCCAATCGTCTTTCCCCGATACGTCACGTTGGCCGACGAATACAGGCCGCCCGATGCTGGAAGGTCCGCGTACAGCTTGTACTGCCCCACGCCGAACACGCTCGGCAACCGCAGGAAGTACAAGCCCAGCGCGAGAACCGCGATGGTGGTCAACACCCCGAACAAGACGAGCTGCGTGCGAATGAAGCGAGTCAGCACTTCTCACTCACCCCTTTCCACCAGCGGTCCGCCGGGTACGTCGTTCGGGTTCGGCGTGAACCGCACGTCGGGAATCATCGTGCTGGGATCGCGTCCCCACGACTGCTCGAGTGCACGGGCCATCCCCGAGACGCCGGTCCCGGTGAGGAATCCGTTGTCGATCGCGCTCAGCGTGAGATCGAACGTCGCCGAGAGATTGAGGTAGTCGCCGCGGACCACCTTCTCGATGTTCTCGATATCGTACGGCGACGTAAGCATCAGCTTCGAAGCACCGATCAGGTATGGCGAGGCCCGGCCCAGTTGCTTGAGCGGTCGCTGCAACAACCGCAAGTTCTCGTTGATGTCGGAACGCGCGGCCGAAAGGGTCTGATCGGTTACGTCGCTGAACCGGCCCAGCGCTACCACCGCGTCGGCCAAGAGGACTCGGGTGTCGGCAAAGTGTTTGATCAGTGGCGGGAACTCGGTGAGGACCCGGTCCAGTGTGTTGTTGCGGCTGGCCACGATCGTCAGCAGCCGGTTGGTCGAGTCGATCGCGCGGGTGATGTCGTTGCGCTGCTGGTTCAGCTCGTCGGTGAACGTGTCGAGTCGGTCCAGGAACTCGCGGATCTGGTCGGCCCGGCCCGACAGGATGTTGTTGACTTCGTCCTGGATCACGACGAGGTTGGGAATGCCGCCGCCGTTCAGCACCGTGGCGATACTGGCCAATGTGCGTTCGGTGGACGGGAACGCGGAGGAGTTTTTCAGCGGAATGGTGTCGCCGCTGCGCAGCGGCTGCGACGACGGGTCCGGCGGCGCAGCCAACTCCACGTGCTGCGTGCCGAGCAGGCTGGTCTGCCCGATTCTCGCGGTCGCATTGGCGGGCAGCTTGACATCCGATTGAAGGTCGAGCGTCAGCGTGGCGATCCAGTTCCTGAGCTCGATCGCGCGAACGGAACCCACGAAGACGTCGGCCACCCTGACCCGGCTGTTGACGTTGAGCGCCAGCGTGTCCGGCATCTGCACGTAGACCCTGATGCTGTCGGGGCCGGAGCCCGGGCCAATGGGCAGCGGAACATTCGCAATGCCCCGCCACGATCCGCACGATGTCAGGACCAATGCGGCCAGCAGTAGCGCCAGACCGCGGCGCGCGACGCGCCTCATTGCCCGGGTCCTGCCGGTGCGGGCGCCTCGGCGGCGCCGAGCGGAGCTTCAGCGGGCAGCGGTCCTGCCGGTGCCGAAACCGGTAACGGTCCCGGTATCACGCCAGGTGCCGGACCCGGTGGCGGCGCGGGCTGCGGATACCACGGAGGCGGCAGGGGGTTGCGCTCGTCGTACGCGTTCGGCGGGCCGGGCAGTGGGGTCGGGCCGAAGTGCGGAGGTGCCGGTGGGGCCACGATGTCCGGCCCGCCGAGCAGCTCGGCCAGCGAATCGGGAGTCAGCATGTTCTGGGTGGCCGGCTGCACCTGCACACCTTGCATGCCCGGCGCGACGATCCAGCCCGGCTCGTGGTTGCCGTGCGACCACAACGTGTCCCGCGACCAGATCCCGGGCACGGTGGTGTCCTTGTATCCGGGCGGCGGCCGCAGCCGCTCCTCGGAGTAGGCGACGTGCTTGGGCAAAGTGTTGGCGGTGCTGAACTGATTGACACCGAACGGCAGGTAGTTGAACTTGATCGCGTCCGTGATCGGCGTCAGGTACTGCGCGCAGAGTTCGGCGGATTCCTGGTAGCCAAGCCGGCTGGCCGCCTGGATGCCGCTGCACACGAACTGCAGCGGGTTGGCGAAGCTGGTGAGCACCGGAATCTGGGTCAGTGAGCCGTGCGAAGGCTCGTAGATGTTGACTTGGTTCGCCTTGAGGTTCGGCAACACGTGCAACACGGTCTCCAGACCGTCCCGTGGCTCCGGTTGCAGGATCGCATTGGTCACATCGGCAAGGTTGTTGATGTCGTGGGCCAGAACCGACCCGTTGTCGTCCAAGAACTTTCGAGTGGTCGACAGCAGCCCGTCGAGTTGCTGCAATGCAGTGGCGACTTCCCGATCGGAGTTGGTGAACGAGTCGGTGAACTGTGCAAGGTCGTTGTTGAGCGCCACGAACTGCCGGTCGCTCTGATACAGCGCGTTGACGAACAGGGCGAGGCTTCGCACCACCCCGAAGAGGTCGGTGCGGCCCTCGTTGAGGGCCGTCAGCGCGTCCGACAGGCTGTTCAGCGTGGTGTTGATCTGCTTTCCCTTGCCCGCCAGCCCAGTGGAGAGGGAATCGATGATGTCGCCGAGGGGGCCCTGTGGCTGTTCGGGTGTCGGAGCCCAGGCGTCGACGACCCTGGTGAGCTGATCGCGTGTTTCGTCCCACTCGACCGGCACCTGGGTGCGTTCGATTGGTATCACGGCGCCGTTCTGCAGCGCAGGCCCGCCGGTGAAGGGCGGAGACAGCTGGATAGAACGTGATGCCACCAGGCTGGGGTTCAGGATCGACGCCGAGGCTTCGGCCGGGACCTTGTACTGGGACGCGTAGTGGAAGGTCACCTTCATCCTGTCGCCGGCAGACTCGATCTTGTCGATCGAGCCGACCCGGACACCCATGATTTGCACCCGGTCGCCCGGATAGAGGCCCAGGGTCGCGGGGAAGTACGCGACAACAGAGGTCGTAGTCAGCTTCTTGTAGAGCTGCCAGCCGACAACCCCGGCAACCATCGCCAGTATCACGGCGATGGTTCCCACGATGACCGACATGCGCGACATCTTCGGCAGGCGCACGGGCTAGCCTCCCATCTCTGCTGACGCGGGCATGTCCGTCGGCGCCGGATTGACCGGCGCCGGCCCCGGCAACGGTCCCAACGGCACCGTGCGGGCTCCCGGAGGTCCGGGCGCCAGCGGTACCGCAATGCCCGGAGCATCCGGCGGGGCCTCACCCGGGATGGCCGCACTGGGAACACCGGGTGACGGCAGCAGGGCGTTCGGGTTGGGCGGCAAGTTCAATACATTCGGCCGCTGCTCCTGATAGTTGGGGCCGTACGGGTTGTCGCCGTACGGGCCTTGGGTCAGGTTCGCGCACGGCAGCGGGTTCCCGGGCGACGGCAAACCGTCAGCGGGTGGGGTGTACGAGCACGGTGACCCCTTCAGCACACCGGGCCCGGGGAACTCCGGGGTGCCTTCCAGCACGGTCGGCGGCGGGGGTGGAGCCCCGTTGGGGAACCGGGTGCCGTTCGGATCGGGGAACTGGAAGGCCGGCAGGCCGGCGTTACGCCAGAACTCCTCGGGGTCGATGCCACGGGCCTTGAAGGCCGAGTCGATGAACGGCTGAATCAGCTGGCCCGGCAACAGGTTCACAATCAGCACCTTGAAGTACGGGCCCGACGCGATGGACTCGGCCAGCGACACGGCGAACTTGCCCAGCGCGGTGAGCGAGTCGGCCAGATCGTACTTGTGCTTGACCAACTGGTCGCTGATGGTTCGCAGTTGTTCCAGCACACGGTTGAGGTTGGGGTTGTCGTTGATGAAGCCTTGCACCTCAGACGACAGCGCCGACACTCGCTCCAAGATGTAGTCGACCGCCTGGCTGCGTTGATTGAACGCGGCCAGCAGCGTCTGAGCGTTCACCAACAGCGCGTTGATCTGCCCGCTGCGGTTACCCAGAATGCCCGCAATCTTGTTGGCACTGGCCAGCAGTTGCTTGATCTCGTCATCACGCTTGCCGATCGTGTCGGAGAACCTCGCGACACCGTCGAGGGCGGCGCTCAGGTGCGGGGATGTCTGGTTGACGGTCTCCGACAACACATTCAACGACCGCTTGATCGTCTCGAGGTCCCAGCCGGCAGCGGCCTTGGTGGCGTCATAGAAGGCGTCGTAGAGCTGGTACGGCGTGCTGGTCTGGTCCACCGGTACTACCTCGCGGGCCCGCAGCGGCGTCGAACCGCGCGGCTCGATTTCGAGGTCTCTACGGCCGAGGAGGGTGTCGGTGCGGATGGCCAGCCGACTCTCGGTGCCGATGGTGTTGCCACCGAGCGTGTAGCCGACCACGATACGGTCGCCATCGATCTTCATCGAACGCACCTTGCCCACGTCCACACCAGAGATGCGCACCTTGTCGCCCTTGTTGAGGCCACCGGAGTCGCGGAACTGGCCGTAATAGGTGGGCTCCGCGAACAACATCGGCGCGCTGAGGAAGGTTTGTCCGACCATGACCACCAGGACTGTCAGGACGATGCCCATCAGCCCGATGCGAATCCGGTTCGACTCCTGCAGCGTTCTCATTGCGGTGTGCACCTGCCGGTGGGCTGTGAGGTCACCTTGACCGTGCGGACCGGGCCGCCCGGCTGCAGACCATTGAGCCTGAGGTTGATATCGCACAGGTAGAAGTTGAAGAAGTCACCGTAGATGCCGCCGGACCGCCCAATGACCTTCAACGAATTCGGGAACTTGGTCAGGAAGGCATCGAGCTGCTGTTCCTGATCGACCAGTGGCTGTTGGAAAGTCTCGAGATGACCGACGGTGCTCTTCAGCAACGGCCGGTCGTCCGCGAGCAGGTCGGCCACTGTTCCGGAGGCGTTGCTGATGTGCGCCACCGCGGCGGCCAGCGGATCGGCCCGGTTCTTCAGCCCGGTGATCAGAATCTCGAAGTTGTTGACGGTCTGGTCCAACTCGGTCTGGTGTTTGACCGCGGTGTCCAACACGATGTTCAGGTTCTTGACCACCTCCCCGATCGCCTGATCCTTTTCGGCCAGTGTGGACGTCAGCTGCGCAGTCTGGTCGAGGATGTCGTTGATAGTCCCGCCCTGTCCCTGGAAGACCGTGATCAGAGATGACGTGATGTTGTTGACCTTGTCCGGATCCAGGGCCTTGAACAATGGGCGGAACCCGCCGATCAGGGCGTCGAGGTCGAGCGCCGGCTGGGTGCGGCTCAACGGGATCAGTCCGCCCGCCGGCATCAGCCGACCGGCATCCTCCCCTTCGCCGCGCTGCAGCTCGATATAGCGATCACCGATCAGGTTGGCGTAGCGGATCTGCGCGGTCGTCGACTTGTACAGCGGAATCGAGCGTTCGACGGCGAAGTCGACCACCACTTTCCGCCCGCCATCGACCAGGCGCACAGCCCTGACCTTGCCGACCTCAACGCCGGAGGCACGGACGAACTGTCCGTCCCTCAGTCCGCTGGCATTGCTGAACTCCGCGGAATAGGTAGTGGTGCGGTCGAAGCGGAGCTGCCCGAACACCAGGATGATGATGGCCGTGAAAAGCAGCAGCACCAGCGAGAAGGCGCCGAGTCTGATGGCCGCTCCGGTGAATTTCATGGGTTGATCGTGTTCTCCCCGAACTGGCGTCCCCACACATATTCGGTGAGGAGCGGCTGGCCCAGTTCGAAGTGGTTGTACGGCGCGATGCTGGCGCCGGTGTCCGTCACCAACCACGGCGCCGGCCACAGTTCACGGGTGATCGGCTGCCAGCAGCCGGGCCGCCCGCCCGGACCGCCCCTGGCGTTGACCCGCGGCAGGTTGTCGGGATAGACGTACGGGTTCTCCGCGCCGAGGATCTTGGAGTTGGTCACCAGCGAGTAGCCATTACCACCAAGGGATTTCGCGACCTCGGGTTCGATATCGTGGAAGTTGCGGATCGTGCAGAAGATCGCCGGGCTGTACTCGTCGAGCAGTTGCGCGGTCGGCACCAGGTCGGCCTGCCCGCGCACCAGATAGGGCCCACCGCGTTCTAAGACGTCCGCACCGGTGTTGCCGAAGCCGACCGAGGCCAACAACGCCGCGTCGAGATTGCTCTGCTGGTCATTCAATGTGCGCGCGGTGGTGACCGCATTGTTCAGGAAATCCCAGAAATCGGGTGAGGCGTCCGAGTAGACGTCGGCCAGGTCGGCCAGCCGTTGAACGGTATAGCGGATCTGGGGCATCTGCGGATTCAGATCGGCCAGGATGTCGTTGCCTTTGACGATCGCCTCGCCGAACTTGGTGCCCAACCCGTTGAGCGCCTCCGCGGCAGCCGTCAGGGTCATGTTCAGCTTCACCGGGTCGACCTTCTCGGCGATCGACGTGATGGTCTCGAACAGCGTGTTGAACTCTGTGGTCACCGAACTGACATCGATGACGTCCTTGCTGCTGATCCGCTGCGGCGTCGGGTTCTTCGGCGAAGTGAACGCCACATACTTACCGCCGAACACCGTGGTGGCCGAGATGCCGGCATTCACATTGGCCGGGATGAGATCGATGTATTTCGGGTCGACGAACAGGGTCAGCTTCGCCTTGGGGGTACCGCCCACATTGACCAGATTGATGCGGTCGACCCGCCCGATCTGCACCCCGTTGTAGGTGACCTTCGAACCGGGATCCATCACCAGACCCGAGCGACTGGACAGCATCGTCAACTCTGTCTTCGGCGAGAATCTACCCTTGAACTGGTACAACACCAAGACCGCCACCACCACGTTGATCAGCAGGAAAATCAACCCGGCCAGTTTGTACGGCGGCGTGCGGGGCGTGTTCAGCGGTGCGGTCATCAGCGGCGCCTACACCGTGAGGTTGAAGTTCGGGTCGACGCCGTAGAGCGCCAACGAGGTCAGCAGGACCACCACCACGATGCCCACCAGTGACACCCGCATCGACCGGCCGACGGCCTCACCGACGCCGACCGGGCCGCCGCTGGCGTAGTAGCCGTAGTAGCAGTGGTTGATCATCACCATCACCGCGATGATGATCGCCATCACGAACGACCATCCCACGTCGTCGGGCCGCAGGAAGGTGCGGAAGTAGTGGTCGTAGGTGCCAACCGACTGCCCATACAAGAACGTCGTGGTGGCTTGAGCGGCCAGGAACGACATGATGATCGCCATCGCGTACAGCGGGACGATGACCACCAGTCCGGCGATGATCCGGGTGGACACCAGGTAACAGATGGACTTGATGCCCATCACCTCCAGCGCGTCGATCTCCTCGCTGATCCGTCTGGCGCCCAACTCTGCGGTGGCGCCGGCGCCGACAGTGGCTGCGAGTGCGTGGCCGGCGATCACCGGTGCGGCGACGCGCACGTTGATCAGCGCGGCGAGGAAGCCGGTGAATGCCTCCACACCGATGTTGCCCAGCGACGCGTAACCCTGGATGGCAATCAGTGAGCCGCCCGACAGCGTCACGAAGCCGATGATCGCAATGCTGCCGCCGATGACGGCCATCGCTCCGGTGCCCATCCCGACCTCGGCGATGATTCGCACCGTCTCACGGCGGTAGTGGCGCAGCGCATACCCGATCTGGCCGACACTGGTGACGATGAACCACGCCAGGTGGCCGAGGCGGTCGATGATCCGAACGGGTCCGCCGAGCCACCGGCCGGCAGCTGAGTACGTCCGGGGGAATCGGCTGCGCAGAACGGCTGGGCTCGTCATGTCATCGCCCCGTTCCGAAACGCACGCCGATGGTCGTCAGAATGACATTGACGGCAAACAGCGCAACGACCGCGAGCACAAGTGTCTCGTTGACCGCCGTGCCCAAACCCTTGGAGCCGCCGGCGACGGTCAGCCCGCGGTAACACCCGACCAGCCCGGCGATCAGGCCGAACGTCGCGGCCTTGATCAGCGAAATCACCACCTCCGGCAATCCGGTGACCAGCGTCAGCGTCGACACGTAAGCACCGGCCGAGACGTCTTGGAAGTACACGCCGAAGATGAAGCCGCCGACCAGGCCGATCGTGATCACGGCGCCGTTGAGCAGCACGGCGACGTACGTCGAGGCGACCACCCGGGGCACGACCAAGCGGTGGATTGGATCGATGCCGAGCACCTCCAGCGCATCGATCTCCTCACGGATGGTGCGTGCGCCCAGGTCGGCGCAAATGGCCGTCGAACCCGCCCCGGCGACCACCAGTACCGTCACCAGCGGACCCAACTGGGTGACAGCAGCCAACGCGGCGCCGGCGCCGGAGACGTCAGCTGCGCCGAACTCCTTCAGCAGGATGTTGAGCGTGAAGATGATGAGCACGGTGTCCGGCACCGCGACGGCGACGGTGGGCAGGAACGTCACCCGCATCAAGAACCAGCTCTGCAGGACGAACTCGCGCCATTCGAAGGGCCTCAGCACCGCCTTGCCGGTCAGCACGGACATCCGGAAGAAGCCGCCCACCGCCTCGAGCGGCTTCCTGAGCCGGCCGCGAACGTAACTGGTCGAACCGGTGGCGGCGGTCACGAGGGCACCTGCATGGCGCAACCACGCTCGTCACGGCCCAACGACAGATCGTGTCGCACGCCGCCCCCTCTTTGGCCATACATCGGGTATGTGGCGCCCATCGCCTTACCCAGCGGTAAGGAAACGGACCACCGGAATGTACCCGATGGATCAGAGGCGCGGATCACATCCGCACGATAACTGCAACTTCCGCCCGCCAAGCATCGAATCCCGGAAACCGTCAGCCGGGCTGACCCTCAGGCCGTAGGGCCGAACCGAATCCGCAGCTCGGTCTTCAAGACCTTGCCGGCTGGGTTGCGCGGCAATGCGTCGACGATCTCCAGACTCTTGGGGTGCTTGTACCGCGCCAATCTCCCGTTGAGGAACTCCTCGAGATCCTCCAGCCGGATCTCCTGCTGAGAAACGGCCGCCACGGCCACCGGGACTTCACCCCACTTCTCATGGGGCCGTCCGATCACCGCGACCTCGATGATCGACGGATGGCTGGCGAGGACGTTCTCCACCTCGGCACAGTAGATGTTCTCGCCGCCGGAGATGATCATGTCCTTCTTGCGGTCGACGACCCAGACGTAGCCTTCCTCGTCCATCCGGACCAGGTCGCCGGAGTGGAACCAGCCGCCGGCGAACGCCTCGGCGGTGGCTTGGGGGTTGTTCCAGTAGCCGGCCATCAATGTCGGTGCGCGGTAGACGATCTCACCCACCTCGCCGACGGGCACGTCGTTCATGTTCTCGTCGACCACCCGCGCGGTGACGGTCGGGACCACCTTGCCGACCGATCCGAGCTTTCGGACGGCGTCGTGCCCGAGCAGCACGCACGTCACCGGCGACATCTCGGTTTGGCCGAACGCGGCCAGAATCTGGGTACCGGGGAAGGTCTCGGACATCTGCCGCAACAGCGGGTCCGATGCCGGGGCGGCACCCCAGGACATCACCCGCAGCGCGACGTTGCGCGGTTTTGCCTGCTGCGCTGCGCACACCGCCTGCCACTGCGCGGGCACCAGGAAGATCCCGGTGACCTGCTCCGCCTCCAGGACGTCCAGTAACTGGCCGGGATCGAACGCCCCGAGTGGGTGGATCACGGTCGGGATGCCCAGTAGCAGCCCGGTCAGCATTTTGGCGAGTCCGGCGATGTGGAACAGCGGGACACCGATGAACCCGACATCGTTGTTGATATCGGCGCCATTGGTGTACAGCCCCGTCATCGCCTGCCCGGTGAGGTTGGTGTGGGTCAGCACCGCGCCCTTGGGTCGCCCGGTGGTGCCCGAGGTGTACATGATCAGGGCCGGCGTGTCGTTCGGGATATCCACGATTTCGTGCGGATCGCCCTGCTCGTCGACGAGGTCCTCGTACCCGAGCACGCCGTCGTCGGTGGGAGCGCCGGCGACGATGACCGTGGACAGCATGGGCGCAATGTCGCGAACGCCGGTGGCCACCGAGGCCAGCACGGGTTCGGTGATCACCGCACGCGCCTCGCAGTCCGCAACGAGCAAGGCGATCTCCGGCGGGGTCAGCCGGAAGTTCACCGGGACGGCGATGGCGCCGAGCAGGTTGGCCGCCAGGAACGACTCGATGAACTCGGTGCGGTTGAGCATCAGAATCATCACCCGGTCGCCGAAGCCGACGCCGCGACGGCTCAGGGCATCGGCCAGCGCTGTGACGCGACGGTCGAGGTCGGCCCAGGTGAGGGTGCGTCCCATAAACCTCAGTGCGGTCGCGTCGGGCTGCATCAACGCGTGCCGTGCGAGCTGGTTGGTCCAGTTCTGCCGACGGGCCAGGTAGGGCTGCTCAGTGGCGGATGCTTCTTGGCTGGTCAGCTGTGCGGTCAACGACCGATTCCCCTCTCTGCTCGTTCCAGGCTTGCGTGGAGGGCGCTAGGAGCCGGCGGCCAGCCGTTCGGCGCGTGTCTTGAGGTTATCGGCGAGGTAGTCCAGGGCGTTGTTGACCACCTTCTTGACCATCGGCTTGGGGAGGGCCATCGCGGTCTCCACATCCATGTCGACGGTCAGCAATGACGTCGGTCCCATCTCCACGACCGAGAACAGCTGCTCCTGCTTGGCGAACAGGTCACCCTGCTGCATGACGGTCTGAATCTGAATGGGGCTCGGATAGTAGACCGCCTGGATATAGGTGCCCTCGATGCCCTGGATCACGGTGTCGAGCCGCAGCTGGCTGGGGCGGCCGTCGTCATAGCGGGCCAGCACGTGAACCGCCTTGACCTCGGCGTTCCACTGCGGATAGGCCTCGAAGTCGGCGACGATGGCCATGATCGAGCCGGCGTCGGCGGCGACCTCGACGGTCTTGCTCACGATCGGCATTGGCCGATCATATCGGTCAGGCGGTGGTCCCCTCCGCCCGTGATATCGCGGCGAAGGCCATGCCCAACGGCGACTCCGCGCGTACCGACTCGTCGCGAATAAGACCACGCAGCAGTGCGGTGCTGAACTCGGCGGCGATCTCCTGCGCGGTGCGCCGTCCGCTCGGCCGCAACCAGCGATAGCTGCCCAGGGTCATCCCGATATAGCCCAGCGCCACCACATGCGAGTCGCATTCGTAGAACTCGCCGCTGGCGATGCCGCGGTCGATGACACCGTGCACGTGCTCGTAGACCTGGCTCTCCTTCTCGCGGACATCGGCGACCTGGTCCTCGGTGAACCATTCGGTGATGTAGGGCTGTTCCTGGAAGTAGACGGCTGCCTGCTCAGGGTTGCCGGCGATACCCGTGAGCAAGCGGATCGTGTACTGGTACAGCGCCTCCCGCGCGGTCCAGGACGGATCGTCATGCACCGCTGCCAACGTGCCCTCGGCGGCGCGGCGGTAGATGTCGTAGAGGATGAGCGACTTGCTCGCGTAGTAGTGGTACACGGTGGCCTTGTTGAGTCCGACGACATCGGCGACATCGTCCATCCGGGTGCCGTGATAGCCGCGCGCGGCGAACAGCTTGGTAGCCACCGCCAGCAGCTCCTCGCGGCGGGTCATCCCGTTCTCCGGTGGCATGGCGCCTCTCTGTCGGCAGTGCCGGACGGGTCCGGCCATCGATCAACTGGTTGGTCCAGTTTAGGCAATGCCGCTTACCGGTGTTGTGGGGACGGCTCCCGGGCTACACTGCCGACAGTCGGTGGCACTGGGAGGTTGGCTGATGGATCCGAATCCGGACTACGACGCGTCGGATGAGATCGAGTACGGCATAGCCTGGTGGGCCTGGATTCTGCGCAACGCGACGTATCCTCCGCCCGCCTACCCGCCGGTCTAGAGCGCCTTGAGCTCCTCGGAGACCTCCGAGACCGACTTCTTGGCGTCGCCGAACAGCATGGTGGTGCCGTCGGCGTAGAACAACGGGTTGTCGATGCCGGCGAAGCCGGAGTTCATCGAGCGCTTCAACACGATCACCGACCGCGACTTGTCCACGTTGAGGATCGGCATACCGTAGATGGGTGAGCTCGGGTCGCTGCGCGCGGCCGGGTTGGTGACGTCGTTGGCACCGATGACGATGGTGACGTCGGTCCGGGCGAACTCGTCGTTGATATCGTCCATTTCCTTCATCACGTCGTACTCGACGTCGGCCTCGGCGAGCAGCACGTTCATATGGCCCGGCATCCGGCCCGCGACCGGATGGATCGCGTACTTCACCGGCACACCGCGGTCTTCGAGCAGCGAGGCCAGGTCCTTGACCGCGTGCTGAGCCTGGGCGACGGCCAGGCCGTAGCCCGGAACCACGATCACCTGGTTGGCGTAGGCCATCTGGATGGCGGCGTCGGCGGCCGACGTGGCCTTGACGTGTTTGTCGCCACCTTCGTCGCCGCCGGCCGGCACGCCACCACCGCCGAAGCCGCCGGCGACGATCGCGGGGATGGACCGGTTCATCGCCTTGGCCATCAGGTTCGTCAGGATCGAGCCCGACGCACCGACGATCATGCCCGCGACAATCATCGCGGTGTTGTTCAGCGCCAAACCGGCTGCGGCGGCGGACAACCCGGTCAACGCATTGAGCAGGGAGATGACCACCGGCATATCGGCGCCGCCGATCGGCAGCACCACCAGGAGTCCCAGCACACCGGCGGCGACCAGCAGCCCGACCATCCACCACAGCGACGCACCGCCACTTCCCGGATGCGCAGCCAGCCCGATCACCACCGCGGCGACGACCGCGGCTACCAGCAGCAGCAGGTTCAGCGGCTGCTGCGCCTTGCCGATGCCGATCGGTCGGCCCGGCAGGATCTCCTGCAGCTTGCCGAACGCGATGATCGAACCCCAGAACGAGATCGACCCGATGATCGCGGCGAACAATGACGCCACCACGATGTGGGCGGTGGGCGACTCACCGTGCTTGAAGGCCGAGAAACCTTCGGTATCAATGAATTCCGAGAGGGCGATCAGTGCGACCGTGCCGCCGCCGACACCGTTGAACAGCGCAACCAGCTGCGGCATCGCCGTCATCTTCGTCAGCCGGGCCGGCGGCACACCGAGCACCACGCCGACCAGCAGACCCGCGATGATCAGCGGCCAGTTCGTGGTGTGGCGGATGGCGACCAGCGTCGCGATCACCGCGAGCGCCATACCGGCCGCGGCGATCCAGTTGCCGCGCACTGCGGTCTTAGGCCCGGTCAACCCCATCAGGCCGTAGATGAACATCGCGAACGCGACGATGTAGAGCGCGGCGACAACGTTGTTCAGCGTTTCGCTGTTCATCGGCCGGCTACGTTCGTCTCGGCCTTGGCCGCCACCGGTCGCTTGGCCTTGCCCTTGAACATGCCGAGCATCCGGTCGGTGACCACGAAGCCGCCGACGACGTTCAGCGTGCCGAACACCACCGCCACGAACAGGATGATCTGCACCGCGATCGACGGATTCTCCACCCGGCCGAACACCACCAGCGCGCCGATCACCACGATGCCGTGGATCGCGTTGGTGCCCGACATCAACGGGGTGTGCAGGGTGTTGGGGACCTTCGAGATGACGGCGAACCCGACGAAGCCGGACAGCACCAGGATCGCCAGGTTGGCCAGCAACTGGTCATACATCAGGAGTCCTCCGCTTCAGTGGTGGGCGCGACGGTCCGGGTCACGCACGCCGCGGCAACCACCTCGTCGTCGAAGTCCGGGGCCAGCACCCCGTCGGTCAGCAGCAGATCCAGCAGCGCGGTGATGTTCTTGGAGTACAGCTCGCTGGCATGCTCGGGCATCGTCGAAGGCAGGTTCAGCGGCGAGGCGATCATCACGCCGTGCTTGACGACGGTCTGGCCGGGCTCGGTCAGCTCACAGTTGCCGCCGGTCTCGCCGGCCAGATCGACCACCACACTGCCCGGCTTCATACCCTCCACCGCGGCGGCGGTCACCAGCCGCGGTGCCGGCCGGCCCGGCACCAGCGCGGTGGTGATCACGATGTCGAACCCGGTGATCGCCTCCTCGAGGGCCTTCTGCTGCTGCGCGCGTTCCTCCTCGGTGAGCTCGCGGGCGTACCCGCCCGCACCGGCGGCGGAGATCCCGGCCCCACCACCCAAGTCCAGCCAGTGCGCACCCACCGACTGGACCTGATCGGCCACTTCCGGCCGCACGTCGTAACCGGTGGTGCGCGCGCCCAGCCGCTTGGCGGTGGCCAGCGCCTGCAACCCGGCCACGCCGACGCCGAGCACCAGCACGCTGGCCGGTTTCACGGTGCCCGCCGCCGTGGTCAGCATCGGGAAGAACCGGGTCGACTCCGACGCGGCCAACAGCACGGCCTTGTAACCGGACACGTTGGCCTGCGAGGACAACGCATCCATCACCTGCGCGCGGGAGATGCGCGGAATGGCCTCCACCGCGAAGGCCTGCACCCCCGCCGCGGCCAGCGCGCCGATCGAATTGTGCGCGTTGCGCGGCGCCAGAAAACCGACCAGGGTCTGTCCGCGGTGCAGCCCGGCTACCTCCTCGGCGGTCGGTGGCGCAACCTTGACCACGACATCGGCCGCCCACGCGTCACCGATCGTGGCACCCGCCGCGGTGTACAGCTCGTCGGGCAGCAGCGCGCGCGCCCCCGCACCCGACTCCACCACGACCGCAACGCCGCCGTTGACCAGGGATGCCACTGCCTTGGGCACCAGCGCCACCCGCCGCTCGTCGGCTCCCGACTCCCGGACGACGCCGACCGTCGTCTTCGTATCTGTCATGACGCGTACGTCTGCTTCCCTACCGTTGGACTGTGTGCCCGCTCACCCTAATCGGGCGGAGAATCCAGCTGCCGTCGAGTGCCCTATCGTGGCGGGCATGGACTTCGCGATGTCGGCCAAAGCTCAGGACTACCAGAACCGGCTCAGCGCGTTCATGACCGAGTTCGTCTTCCCGGCCGAAGCCGACTACGAGCATTACCGCGTCCAGGCCGGCGGAGGAGATCACACTGTGCCGCCGATCATCGAGGAACTGAAGGCCCTGGCCAAAGAACGCGGCCTGTGGAACCTGTTCCTGCCGGCCGAATCGGGGCTGACGAATCTCGAGTACGCGCCGCTGGCGGAGCTGTCCGGCTGGAGCATGGAGATCGCTCCGGAAGCGCTCAACTGCGCGGCGCCGGACACCGGCAATATGGAGACCCTGCATCTGTTCGCCACTGAGAAGCAGCGCAAGCAGTGGTTACAACCGCTGCTTGACGGTGAGATCCGCAGCGCGTTCTCGATGACCGAACCGGCGGTGGCCAGCAGCGATGCCCGTAACATCGAGACGCTGATCACCCGCGACGGCGCCGACTACGTCATCAACGGCCGCAAGTGGTGGACCTCCGGGGCGGCCGACCCCCGCTGCAAGCTCCTGATCGTGATGGGCCGGACCAATCCCGACGCAGCGTCCCACCAGCAGCAGTCGATGATCCTGGTGCCGGTCGACACCCCCGGGGTGACGATCGTGCGGTCGACGCCGGTGTTCGGCTGGCAGGACCAGCACGGGCACTGCGAGGTGACCTACGACAATGTGCGGGTGCCGGCCACCAACCTGCTCGACGAGGAAGGATCGGGCTTCGCGATCGCGCAGGCCCGGCTGGGCCCGGGCCGAATCCACCACTGCATGCGGGCCATCGGTGTCGCCGAGCGTGCGCTGGCGCTGATGGTCGAGCGCGCCCGCAACCGGGTGGCCTTCGGCAGACCACTCGCTGAGCAGGGCGTGATCCAGCAGTCAATCGCGCAGTCGCGCAACGAGATCGACCAGGCGCGGCTGCTTTGTGAGAAGGCCGCCTGGACCATCGACGAGCACGGTAACAAGGAGGCCCGCCACCTGGTCGCCCAGATCAAGGCCGTGGCACCGCAGATGGCCTGCAACGTCATCGACCGGGCCATCCAGGTGCACGGCGCGGCCGGAGTCAGCGACGACTTCCCGCTGGCGCGGATGTACGGCTGGCACCGCGCGATGCGGATCTTCGACGGTCCCGACGAGGTGCACATGCGAACCATCGCGCGCGCCGAAATCGGCCGCGAGAAGTCGGCGTTCGCCGCGGCGGTCACGTAATCGTGGCCGCCGGTGTGCAGGAGTTGGCCGGAGCGTGGAACTTTCGTGATGTCGCCGAGTCGGCGGGTGCGACGCTGCGGCCCGGCCGGTTGTTCCGGTCCAGCGAACTGAGCCGCCTCGCCGACGACGGCCGGGAGCAACTGCGTCGACTCGGAGTCGCCGATATCGCAGACCTGCGCTCACCCCGCGAGGTGCAGCGCCGCGGGCCCGGCCTGGTTCCCGACGGCGTCGACGTCCATCTGCTGCCCTTCCCCGACTTGTCGGCGACCGACGGCGAGTCACCACACGAGTATGCGTTCACGCGTCTGGTGACCGAGCACCCCGAAGACGAATCGGTCAACGACGCCGCGGCCCACTTCATGACCGACGAGTACCGGCGATTCCCCGAGCTCAAGGGAGCGCAGCGCGCGGTGCACCGGGTGATCTCGCTGCTGGCGATGGGCCGGCCGGTGCTCGCACACTGCTTCGCCGGCAAGGATCGCACCGGCTTCACCGTCGCGGTGGTACTCGAGTCGATCGGCGTCAGTCGGGATGCCATCCTGGCCGACTACCTCCGAAGCAACGCTGCCGCAACGGAATTGCGGACACATATTCTGGAGATGATCAAGCAGCGATCCTCCGTCGCGCTCACGCCCGAAGTGTTGACGTTCACCGAGGCGCGGCTCTCCGATGAGGTCCTCGGCGTTCGCGAAGAGTATCTCGCGGCGGCCTGGCAGACGATAGACGAGACCTACGGCTCACTGGGCGGCTACCTGCGTGCGGCGGCCGTGACCGCAGACGATATCGAGAAGTTGCGCGCCGCACTGCTCTCCTAGAAGAACGTGATCGCGACCGCCCACGCGATGGTGGCCAGCAGCGCGCCGGCCAGCTCCACGCCGACCGACAGCGCGACGCCCTTCAGCGCATGCACCGTCGACGCCCACGCCTGCCGCTGGTTGCGTCGATGCGCGAGCTCGGCCAGGTAGACACCCAGCACGAACCCGACCAGCAGGCCCAGCACCGGGATGACGAAGAACCCGATGATGCCCAGCACCGCGCCGGCCACCAGACTCGTGGAACCCACCTCGGCGCGACGCATCCGCCGCATCGGCCACACGTACTTGATTCCCGTGCTGGCCCCCAGCAGCACGGTCGCGATGCCGAGCGTCACCCACGACACGACCGTGTGCTCGACGACGGCCCACACCGCGATCGCCCCGAACACCAGCACCACCCCGGGCAGCAGCGGCACGATGATGCCGACCAGGCCGACGGCGATCACCAGCGCGCACAGGACGATCCCGCCGGTGCTCACGAGCTCATCGGCCAGGCTCCAGGACGACCTTGCCGAACACTCCACCGTCGGCCAGACTCTGCAGCGCGGCCCGGCCTTCCGAAAGCGGGTAGCGCACCGGCGGTGGCGGTTTCAGACCGGCGGCGACCAGTTGGCCGACACCCCAGGCGTACAACGGCCCCGCAGTCGGATTGCGGCTCAGGAACTCGCCCCACGCGACGCCGAGCACACCGACATTGCGCAGCAGCAGCCTGTTGACCTTGACCGTCGGGATACCGCCCGCCGCGAAGCCGATGACCAGTAACCGGCCCTCGCTCGCCAGGACGCGTACCGCGTCATCGAATGCCGGGCCGCCGATGGGGTCGACGACGATATCCACACCCTTGCCGTCGGTGTGGTCGCGCACCGCCTGAACCCAGCCCTCCGCCAACTGCAGCACCACGTCGGCGCCCAGCGATGAGACGAACTCGAAAGCGCCCTCGCGATGGACCACTGCGATCACCCGCGCGCCCATCGCCTTGGCAACCTGGATCGCCGCCGTTCCGACCCCGCCGGCCGAGCCCAGCACCAGCACCGTCTCGCCCTGCCGCAGCGCTGCACGGCGCGCCAGCGCGAAGTACATCGTGTTGTAGTTCACCAGCAGCGACACCGCTTCGGCATCGTCGAGTCCGTCGGGGCTGCGCGTCACGTTGGCCACCGGAACCGCGACCTGCTCCGCGTAGCCGCCGAGGACTCCGAACGCCGACACCCGGTCGCCCGGCGTGAAGCCCGATTCGGCCGGCGCGGAGTGCACCACACCCGCGGTCTCCATCCCGGGCACGAACGGCGGCGGCATCTTCAGCTGGTATTCGCCCCTGCTGAGCAGCAGATCGGGGAAGACCACACCGGCGGCCCGGACGTCGATGACGACGTCGTCGGCACCGGCGGAGATATCGTCGATGTCGGTGTAGACCAGACCTGATGGGCCCGAGAGTTCTTGAACGACACAGGCTTTCATGAGGGCTCGGTCACCCCAGCTTGAAGCTGGCAGGCTTGGCAGCGGACAGGTCGGTGATCTCCGACCACTGCGCCGCGATGTCGGCGACCGACGGCGGGTTCTGGAAGGTGGCGCCTTCGTTCTGGAACAGCGCGGTGCGCTGGACTCTTCCGCCACCGACGATGAACACCGATGCGGTGTCGGTCGACTCCTCGGTGCACAGGTAGGCCACCACCGGCGCGACGAACTCGGGTGTCAGCTTTTCGAAGACCTCCGGCGGCAGGATGTCCTGCGTCATCCGGGTTGCCGCGATCGGCGCGATCGCGTTGGCATGAATGTTGTACTTGGCGCCCTCGATGGCCAACGTGTTGATCAGGCCGACCAGGCCCAGCTTGGCCGCCCCGTAGTTGGCCTGCCCGAAGTTGCCGAACAGGCCGCTGGTCGAGGTGGCGACCACGACGCGCCCGAAGCTCTGCTCGCGGAAGTGCGGCCAGGCGGCGCGGATGACGTTGTAGCCGCCGAACAGGTGCACCTGCAGGACGGCGTTGAAGCTCTCCAGCGTCATCTTGTGGAACGTGCCGTCGCGCAGGATCCCGGCATTGCTCACCACCCCGTGCACCGCGCCGAACTCGTCGAGCGCCGTCTTGATGATGCCGGCGGCACCCTCCTCGGTGGCTACGCTGTCGTAGTTCGCGACGGCTCGCCCACCCGCAGCACGGATCTCGGCGACCACCTGGTCGGCCATCGCCGATCCGGCCCCGGTTCCGTCACGGGCGCCACCGAGGTCGTTGACCACGACACAGGCGCCCTCCCGCGCCAGGGTCAGCGCGTACTCGCGGCCCAGTCCCCCGCCGGCTCCGGTGACGACGATGACACGATCCTGCACTCCGGTCATGAGATTCCTTCCTTGTTCGCAACCTTCTCTGTATACCGCCACCTCCGCGAGCGTGCGTGTCTGCACACGGACACGCCGGTGCGGCTGGCATTATGCGCACGCTCACGCGGCCTCAGGAGACTACGGCGTGCCGAGGCGGCCGCTCAGCAGCGTGCTGCTGACGGCCTCTTCGGACAGGTCGTCGGGCACCGGGCGACCCAGCCTGGCCATCTCATCACTGCTGCTCACCGCATGCACCTGCCAGCCATGCTCGGCGAGCGACCGGGCGGCGTCGGCGCGCTCCTCGTCGTGGTAGGTCAGCGTCTCGACGTCGATATCGAGGCCCAGCCGCAGCCGCAGCCGTGCGGACCTCTCGCGCCATGCGGCGCGGCGATTCTCGCTGAAGCTCGAGCTGTCCGTAGTGAACACCTCGACGGCAACCTGACTCCCGGGCGCGCTGAGAGAGGTGAGCAGGTCGAGGAGCCGGTCCTGGGCGTCGGCCGGGAGATAGGGCAGCAGGCCTTCGGCCAGCCAGGCCGTCGGCTGGTCGCGATCGAAGCCCGCATCGATCAGCGCGGCGGGCCAGTCGTCACGCAGATCCACCGCCACCGCGCGCCGGTGCGCCGCCGGAACCGCTCCATGGGATTCCAGGGTGGCCGACTTGTACTCGAGAACCCCGGGCTGATCGATCTCATAGACCGTGGTCCCGGCCGGCCAATCCAGCCGGTAGGCGCGCGAGTCCAGCCCCGCCGCCAGAATCACCACCTGACGGATACCCGCCCGGCAAGCGCTGTGGAAGTACTCGTCGAAGAAATGCGTCCGTACCGCCACATAGTCCCGGAACAGTTGGCGCACCCGTCGACCGTGCTCGTCGGGTTCGAGCCAATCGAGACTGCCGCTGGCCAGCTGGGCCCAGGCCGGGCCTGCCGACGACACCAGCACGTGGGCGAACTCGTCGCGAATCAGGGGGTTGGCCTGCGCCGTCTCAGCGGCACGAGAAGCCGCGACACCCAGCGCGGTCGTGCCGACGCTGTCGGTGATACCCCAGCTGTCTCCGGCGGTCCGCATTGACCGCACTTCACTCGGATCGCTCATTTCGATCAGCGTGCCCTGTCAGAGCTCGATCGTCAGCGCTCCGGTAGGGCAGTTCCCCACCGCCTCCTCCACCACACTCATCTCCTCGGCAGAGGGTTCTTCCTGCAGCACATGTGCCTGCCCGTCGGCGCCGACCTCGAAAACCGACGGGGCGGTCATCTCGCA
>CAZDYH010000022.1:23285-25034 GCA_964509355.1 uncultured Mycobacterium sp. | reverse complement strand
GCGCCCTCCATCGAGGCCTCCAGCAGCGGCGAGTTGATCGCGACTTCCGCGGCCTTGAGCGCCCGGCCGTCACCGCGGGCGGCGCCGATGCCCATCAGCGCGGTACCCGCGCCGGACATGATGCCCTTGACGTCGGCGAAGTCGACATTGATCAGGCCGGGAGTGGTGATCAGGTCGGTGATGCCCTGCACGCCGTTGAGCAGCACCTCATCGGCGCTGCGGAAGGCGTCCATCAGCGATACCGCGGCGTCACCCATCTGCAGCAGCCGGTCGTTGGGGATCACGATCAGGGTGTCGCAGCTTTCCCGCAGTCCCGCGATACCGGCCTCGGCCTGGTTGCTGCGCCGCTTGCCCTCGAACGAGAACGGTCGGGTCACCACGCCGACTGTCAGCGCGCCGAGCTTGCGGGCGATGGTGGCCACCACCGGAGCCCCGCCGGTGCCCGTGCCGCCGCCCTCACCTGCGGTGACGAAGACCATATCGGCCCCCCGAAGCAGCTCTTCGATCTCGTCCTTGGCGTCCTCGGCGGCCTTGCGGCCGACGTCGGGATCAGCGCCGGCACCCAGCCCACGGGTGGAGTCGCGTCCGACGTCCAGCTTGACGTCGGCATCGCTCATCAGCAGCGCCTGGGCATCGGTGTTGATGGCGATGAATTCCACGCCCTTCAGGCCCTGCTCGATCATCCGGTTGACGGCGTTCACGCCGCCGCCACCGATGCCAACGACTTTGATGACGGCGAGGTAGTTATGCGGGGGGGTCATCGGTTGTCTTCCTCCCTGAGGGACTTGAGGTGGTGCAGAACCCCCTGGCAAACTCTCAACCTAAACCAGAGGCTTAGAGTTATGTCAAGTAGTTCCGCGCAACCAGAACGGTATGGCCGCGGCGGGAGGTATCCATGCAGGCGCGCCGAGGCACGGCGCAACATTTTTCACCGAGTACGGGGTATGAACCGCCCCGCCGCTATTTGACTGTGGGCAAATCCGGACTGGAAACGTCGTATGTCCGCCCCGGCTGGGTCAGCAGCGCCGCGAGTTTCTCCGCTTTCTCTTGGGTGCGGTCGGTGGTCCCCCAGACCACGACCCGTCCATCGGTCAGCGTGAGCGTGATCGACGCGACCGACGGGGCGGCGACGCGGCCCACCTGACCGGCGACCTCGGGCCGCAAGGCCGTCAGCACCTGCAGCGCGGCCTTTGTCGGCGGGTCGTTCGGCCCGGGATTGTCGGCGTCGATATAGGGCAGACCCGGCGGCGGCGGAGCCGTCGCGAAATCGACCCCGTCACGGTCGTAGAGGTGCGGTCCGTCCGGAAAGTCCTTCACCACGACCGGAATCCGCTCGAAGATCGTGATCCGCAGCGTCGACGGGTACTCACGCTGCACCCTGGTGCTGGCGACCCGGGGGATCGCGGCCACCCGGTCGGCGACCTGGTCGGTGTTGATCTGCAGCAGCGGGGTTCCGGGCTGCACCTTCGCCGCGTCGATGACCTCGTCACGGGTCACCGCGCCGATACCGGTGACGACGATGCTGCGCGCGGACATCACCGGCGTGAAGTAGAGAACCAGACCGAGCGCGATCGCGGCCAGCACCAGCAGCACGGTCCACAACACCAGCTTCAGACCCCGGACAGCGCCGCGCCCAAGGGCTTTGGGCGCATCGGCAGGCTGACCCTTGGCTCTGCGCTTGGCCTCGCGGCGAGCCTGTTCGATCGCCGTCGCCCGCGCCTGCGCGGAGCGACGCTCGGCCCGCTCACG
>CAZDYH010000022.1:10515-23185 GCA_964509355.1 uncultured Mycobacterium sp. | reverse complement strand
CCTGTTCGATCGCCGTCGCCCGCGCCTGCGCGGAGCGACGCTCGGCCCGCTCACGTCGGGCGCGTCTGCGGGGCCCTTCGATGTCGGCCTCCTGCACGGCCGGCGCGCCCTCAACCGGTATTGGCTCGGTCATCGCGTCGGTCGATGCCGGGTCGCCGGGCGGCAGGTCGCTGTTGGTCATCGCGTCGGTCGGCGCCGGGTCGCCGGGCGGCAGGTCGCTGTTGGGCTCGGTCACTATGAGCCCCCCGGCCTGCCCGGCGCGCTGCGATTGGCCCTGACCCGCAGCGCCGTCAGGATCTCCGGACCCAGCATGTTCACATCGCCGGCGCCCATCGTGACGACGACATCGCCCGGCCGGGCGACATCGGCCACCTCATCGGCGACGGCAGAGAAATCCGGCACGTAGTGCACCGGAACGCCGACGTGGTCCGCGATGGTCGCCCCGCTCACCCCGGTCAGTGGCTGCTCGCGGGCGGCGTATACATCGAGCACGAACACCTCGTCGGCGCTATCCAGCGCCGCGCCGAACTCCCTAGCGAAAGCCTTTGTCCGCGAATACAAGTGCGGTTGGAACACCACCAGGCTGCGGCCGCTGCCACTCTGCTCCACCACGGTGCGCACCGCCGTCAACGCGGCACGAACCTCGGTCGGATGATGCGCATAGTCGTCGATCACCCGCACGCCGTGGGCGGTGCCGACCAGCTCGAAGCGCCGTCGAACGCCCTCGAACCCGGCCAGCCCGTCGAGCACCGAATCCACGGGAGCACCGACCTCGATCGCCGCCAGCAGCGCGCCGAGTGCGTTGAGTGCCATGTGCCGGCCCGGCACGGACAGCCGCATCGCCCGCGGGAGGGCTTCGCCGGCGAGCTGGATATGCGCTACCGCCCCGGTGCCCTGCTGCTCCCAGTCCAGCAGTGCGCCCGCCAACGGCATCCCCCCCGAGCTGCCGTAGCACAGCACCCGTATCCCCATGGCCGTGCTGCGTTCGGCCAGTGCGGCAGCCCCGGGGTCATCGGTGCACACCACCAGCGCGCCGCCCGGAGCTATCCGCTCGACAAAGGCGTCGAAGACCGCGCTGTAGGCGTCGGCGCTGCCGAAGAAGTCCAGGTGGTCGGCCTCGATGTTGGTGACCACGGCGACATTCGGGGTGTACTCCAGAAGTGAGCCGTCGCTTTCGTCGGCCTCGGCGACGAAGCAGTTGCCGCTGCCGTGGTGGGCGTTGGTGCCTGCCTCGCCCAGTTCACCACCGACGGCGAAGGACGGATCCAGCCCGCTGTGCTGCAGGGCCACGATGAGCATGGAGGTCGTCGTCGTCTTGCCGTGGGTGCCGGTGACCATCAACGTCGTGTGACCGGCCATCAGTTTGGCCAGCACCACCGGCCGCAGCACGACCGGGACGCCGCGGCGGCGGGCCTCGACGAGTTCCGGGTTGGTCTTGGGGATCGCGGCATGGGTGGTGATGACCGCGGTCGCGCCGCCGGGCAGCAGATCCAGCGATGACGCATCGTGGCCGATGCGGATCAGGGCGCCGCGGGCCCGCAGTGCGAGCACACCCCGCGAC
Source organism: uncultured Mycobacterium sp. (assembly GCA_964509355.1). Lineage (GTDB taxonomy): Bacteria > Actinomycetota > Actinomycetes > Mycobacteriales > Mycobacteriaceae > Mycobacterium. The sequence continues at coordinate 21,624 of CAZDYH010000022.1, read as the reverse complement.
TCCTTGGCGTCCGAACCCGACACCATCGCGCCGCGATCCAGCAGGATGCGCGCGATACCGGACATCCCGGCTCCCCCGATCCCGACCATGTGCACCCGCCACAGCTCGGGGGGCAGCGGCCCGGTGTTCACCGGCTGCCCCGCCGTCGGGCCCGGCCCTCGCGCGCTGCGCGCGCGACGTCCAACGCGACCCACCTCTTCTTGGTCGGCCGGCCCTCGCGCGCTGCGCGCGCGACGTCCAACGCGACCCACCTCTTCTTGGTCGGCCGGCCCTCGCGCGCTGCGCGCGCGACGTCCAACGCGACCCTGGCGACCCGCTGCGCCGCGTCACGGTGCCCGACCTGTTCGGCGGCGGCCGTCATCGCGGCCAAGCGGGGCCCATCGGTGAGCAGCCCGGCCACGGTGCCGGCCACCAAGCCGGGCGTGAGGTCGGCGTCGGCGACCAGTAGCCCACCGCCGGCGTTGACCACGGGCAACGCGTTCAGCCGCTGCTCGCCGTTGCCGATCGGCAGCGGCACGTACACCGCAGGCAGCCCGACCGCGGACACCTCGGCCACCGTCATCGCCCCGGATCGGCAGATCGCCAGGTCGGCCGCGGCGTACGCCAGCTCCATGCGGTCCAGGTAGGGCACCGCCACGTACGGCGGATCGCCGTCGTCGGGCGTGCGCAGGTCGAGCGTGTTCTTCGGGCCGTGGGCATGCAGCACGGCGATCCCGGCGGCGGCCAGGTCACCCGCGGCTGCCGCGACCGCCCGGTTGATCGATTCCGCGCCCTGCGACCCGCCGAACACCAGCAGCACCAGCGCGTCGTCGGCGAAACCGAAGTGGGCCCGCGCCTCCGCCCGCAGCGCGGCGCGGTCCAGCGCGGTGATTGCCGCCCGCACCGGCACGCCGACCACTTCGGCGTGCCGCAGGCCGGAGTCCGGCACCGCGGACAGCACCCGTCGCGCGGTGCACGCACCGACCCGGTTGGCCAGTCCGGCGCTGGCGTTGGCTTCGTGGATCACTACCGGGACGCGCCGGTGCACGGGGCCGCCGAGGGCGGCGAGATAGGCGGGCAGCGCGACGTAGCCGCCGAAACCGATGACCACGTCGGCATCGACGTCGTCAAGCACCGCCCTGGTCTGCCGGACCGCCCGGCGCACCCGCAGCGGCAGCCGGACCAGGTCTGCGCTCGGCTTGCGCGGTAGCGGCACCGGCGTGATGAGCTCCAGGTGGTAGCCACGCTTGGGCACCAACCTGGTCTCCAACCCGCGGTGCGTGCCCAGTGCGGTGATGCGGACGTGCGGATCCAGAGCGGTCAGTGCGTCGGCGACCGCCATCGCGGGCTCGACGTGGCCGGCCGTGCCGCCACCGGCGAGGACCACCGAAAGCGTGGAGGCATCGATTCCGGGGTCGCTTCGCTCTCGCCCGCAAGCGGGAGGGGTCCCCAGCCCTCCGGCAGGGCCCCAGACCGAGTCGTTCACCCGTAACGCTGACCTTCCAGTGCGCGCCCGCCCCGTGCATGGCGCTGGCCGACATTACGCTGGCCGCCTCCATGATGCCCTGACCGCCGTCCCGACCGATCAGCTGTCGGGGTTTTCGCGGGCCGCTTCGGCGTCGCCTTCGGGACGGACGTGCGCTGGGACTTGACCGCTGGCTTCGCCGCCTGCGGACGCGAGCGCAGTCGGTCGCGCAGCGCCTCGACCTTGGTGGGCGCGTACGGCTCGGGCAGCGGCAACCGCAGCAGCCGGTTCATCCGGTCGTCGCGGCCGGCCCGCAGCGTGGCGACCGCCTCCGGTTCGTGGCGCGCCGCATTGGCGATCACCCCGATTATGAGAAGTGTTGTCGCCGTAGATGTTCCACCCGCGGAGATCAGCGGAAGCTGAAGACCGGTCACCGGCAGCAGTCCGATCACATAGCCGACGTTGATGAAGACCTGACCCATCACCCACAGTGTTGCCGTGGCGGTGAGCAGACGCAGGAACGGATCGGCCGATCGGCGGGCGATTCGCATCCCGGTGTAGGCGAACAGTCCGAAAAGCGCCAGCAGTGCAGCCGCGCCGACAAAGCCGAGCTCCTCTCCGATGATCGCGAAGATGAAGTCGTTGTGCGCGTTGGGCAGATAGTTCCACTTGGCGGTGCCCTGACCCAGGCCGTCGCCGAAAACGCCACCGTTGGCCAGGGCGAACTTGGCCTGCCGAGCCTGATAGCCCGAGTCCTGCGGGTCGGCGCCGGGATTCAGCCAGGATCGCACCCGGTCGGAGCGGTAACCTTCAGAAACCGCCAGTACCGCGGCGGCACCCATCACCGCGATCAGCGAACTGACGAACACCCGCAGCGGCAGGCCGGCATACCACAGCAGGGCCAGCAGAATGATGCCCAGCGACACCGTCTGTCCGAGGTCGGGCTGCGCGACGATCAGGGCCAGCGCGACTACGGCCGCGGGCACCAGCGGAATCAGCATCTCGCGCAGTGACGCGCGCTCCATGCGCCGGGCGGCCAGCAGGTGTGCACCCCAGATGGCGAAAGCCATCTTGGCAACTTCCGAGGGCTGCATTGATAAGCCACCGACCACGAACCATCCGCGAGATCCGTTGGCCTCCTTGCCGATTCCCGGGACGAGGACGAGCACCAGCAGAATTATGCTGAAGGCGAAGCCGGGGAACGCCATCCGCCGCATGACTCGCACCGGCATCCGCAGCGCCAGGTAGAACGCGATCAGCCCGACGACCGTCCACAGCAGCTGCCGGCCGAAGATGGTCCACGCCGAGCCGTCGTCGTCGTAGGAGCGCACCCCGGACGCGGACAGCACCATGATCAGGCCCAGGGTCGTCAGCAGCGCGGCGACAGCGACGATCAGGTGAAACGAGGTCATCGGGCGGCCCAGCCAGGCGCCGAATCGGCCGCGCGGACCGGGCGGCTTCGGGGCGCCCGATTCCGGCAGGGCGACCGGAGCCGTTGCCTCTTCGCCGGCCTTCGCGCCTATGTCGCCGGACTGCTCTGCCCGTTTCATCAGTCGGGTCAGCACATTGCGCATGGGGATTACCGAGTCGCTGCGCGCACGGCGGCCGCGAACGCGTCGCCGCGGTTCGCATAGCCGGTGAACTGGTCGAACGATGCGCCGGCCGGAGCCAGCAGCACCGTGTCACCAGGTCGCGCCAAGCCGCGGGCCGCGGCAACGACCTCCGCCATGACACGAGCACCGACCCCCTCCCCCGACACATCAATCACTCGAGTCACATACGTATCGACCGACTCAATAGTCTCATGCACCACAGCATCCTCCCGCGTCACAACCTCTACGACGGGAACATCGGGCGCGTGTCGTGATAACGCCTTGGCAACCTCCGCACGGTCCCGCCCGATCAGCACCGCGCCGACCAGCCGGTTGGCGATCCGGCCGACCATCTCGTCGACGGAGGCACCTTTCAACAGGCCACCGGCCACCCAGACGATCCGCGGGTATGCCATGGCGGATGCCTCGGCGGCATGCGGGTTGGTCGCTTTGGAATCGTCAACGTAGGTGATCCCGTCGGCGACGGCGACCACCTCGGCACGGTGGCGGCCCACGTGGAACGACGACAGGGCCGCCGCGATGGCCTCCGCGGGCACACCAACGGAGCGGGCCAGCGCCGAGGCGGCCAGCGCGTCGAGCACCCCGACCGGCCCGACCACCGGGATGGACGCCACCGGTGCCAGCGGCAGGTTCTCGGCGAAGGCGCGGTCAACCAGCATCCCGGCGTGCACACCCAGCTCACCGGCCGCCGGCTCCCCAAGCCGGAATCCCACCCGTACCGGCGCTGCCGCGGTGTCCAGCAGCCCGCCCGCGATCGGGTCGTCCAGCCCGACCACCGCCACCCGCCCGTTCAGCGCGCGCGCCTTGGCGGCGGTGTAGGCGGCAAGGCTGCCGTGCCAGTCGAGGTGGTCTTCGGCGACGTTGAGCACCGCGCCCGCCTCGGGCCGCAGTGACGACGACCAGTACAGCTGAAAGCTCGACAACTCGACCGCCAGCAGTTCGGCAGGCTCGGCAAGCACGTCGAGGACCGGGCTGCCGATATTGCCGCACAACACGCTGCGCCGGCCCGCAGCGGTCAGCATCGCGTGCAGCATCGACGTCGTGGTCGTCTTGCCGTTGGTTCCGGTGACGACCAGCCAGCGGCGTGGCGGCCCGTAACGGCCGGACGCGTCGAGCCGCCAGGCCAGCTCCACGTCGCCCCACACTGGAACCCCGGCCGCGGCGGCGGCCAGCAGCACCGGGGCCGTGGGCGGAAAGCCGGGGCTGGTGACCACCAGCGCGTAGTCGGCGATGCGCTCGGCCGCCTCGGCCGTCGCCACCCCGCCGTCAGCGTGCCGCTGCAGCGCCTCCGGATCGTCGTCGCACAGCGTGGCCCGCACGTCCAACGAGGCCAGCGCGGTCAGCGCGGCGCGACCGGTGACGCCGGCGCCGGTGACCAGAACCCGCGCGCCGGCGGCCAGCGGCTCGAGGGAAGCCACGTCAGTCACCGATCACGGCGAGCCACTCACCGTAGAACAGTGCCACTCCCAGACCGCACGCGATTGCGGTGAGCAGCCAGAACCGGATGATCACCGTGGTCTCGGCCCAGCCGACAAGTTCGAAGTGGTGATGGAACGGCGCCATCCGGAACACCCGGCGGCCGGTGGTCCGGAAGGCCAGGATCTGCACCACGACCGAGGTGACCTCAGCGACGAAAAGCGCGCCCAGCACCACCGCGAGCATTTCGGTGCGGCTGGTCACCGACAGGCCGGCGATGATGCCGCCCAGCGCCAACGACCCGGTGTCGCCCATGAAGATCCTGGCCGGTGGGGCGTTCCACCACAGAAAACCGATGCAGGCGCCGGTGGTCGCAGCGGCGATGAGCGCCAGGTCCAGTGGATCGCGCACGTTGTAGCAGCCCACGCCCGGTGCGGTCGCGCACGCGTTACGGTACTGCCAGAAGGTGATCACCACGTAGGCGGCGGTCACCATGGCCATGCTGCCGCCAGCCAGTCCGTCCAGGCCGTCGGTGAAGTTGACCGCGTTGGACCAGGCGCTGATGATGACCACGCAGAACAGCACGAACAGCGCGGGCACCAGTGTGACGGTGGCGATTTCGCGCACATAGGACAGTTCGGCGCTACCCGGTGTCAGGCCGTCGGCATTGCGGAACTGCAGGACGAGCACACCGAAAAGCACGGCCGCGGTGATCTGCCCGACCGTCTTGGTGGTCTTGTTCAGTCCGAGATTGCGCGACCTGCGGATCTTGATCAGGTCGTCGACGAACCCGACGCCGCCCAGCACGGTGGCCAGCCCCAGCACCAGCAAGCCGGACGCCGATGGGCCGTCGGCGTCGAAAGCCAGCCCGACGATATGGGTGCCCAGGTAGCCGGCCCAGATGCCGGCCAGGATCGCCACCCCGCCCATCGACGGCGTGCCGCGCTTCGTCTTGTGGCTGGGCGGGCCGTCTTCGCGAATCTCTTGGCCGAAGCCCTGCCGGGTGAACAGCCGGATCAGCACCGGGGTCAGCAGGATCGACACCGCCAGCGCGATGCCGACGGCGATGAGAATCTGTCTCATCGGCGAACGTCCCCGCCGCCTGAGTGATCGGAAATCAGGGCGTCGGCCAGCGCGCCCAGTCCGGCCGAGTTGGACGCCTTGACCAGCACCACATCCCCGGGCTGCAATTCGGCCCGCAACAACGCCAGGGCGGCGTCGGCGTCGTCGACCATGGTGGCCTCCGCACCCCACGACCCTTCCATGACCGCGCCGTGGTGCATGGCGCTCATAGACCTCCCGGTTCCGACAACGATGAGTCGACTGACATCTAATCGCACCGCCAACCGGCCGATGCGATCGTGTTCGGTTATTGCGTCGTCGCCCAGCTCGGCCATCTCGCCGAGCACCGCCCAGCTGCGGCGCTCCTGCCGCGCCATCCAGGCCAGCGCCTTCAACCCGGCCCGCATCGAGTCGGGGTTGGCGTTATAGGCGTCGTTGATCACGGTCACGCCGTCCGCGCGGGTGACCACCTGCATCCGGTGCCGCGATACCGGGCCGGCGGCGGCCAGCGCGGTCGCGACCTGCTCGCCGCTGGCGCCGCATTCCAGCGCGACGGCGGCCGCGCAGAGCGCATTGCTCACCTGATGGTCGCCGTGCACGGCCAGCTGGACGTCGACCGCCATATCGCCCGCGTGCAGCGTGAAACGCGGCTGGGCCAGCTCATCGAGCGATACCGGGCCGGCCCAGACATCACTGGGCCCGCTCTCAGAGCGTTCGGCCCGGCTGACCCGCACCACCCGGGCGGCGGTCTTGTCCGCCATCGCCGCGACGGCGGGATCGTCGACATTCAGTATCACCACTCCGGATGCCGGAACCGATTGCGGTAGTTCGGCTTTGGTTTCAGCGATGGCCTGACGTGAGCCGAATTCGCCGAGGTGCGCAGTGCCCACATTGAGCACGACGGCAACGGCCGGGGGTGCGATGGCGGCGAGCGCCGCGATGTTACCTGGGTGGCGCGCCGACATCTCCAGGATCAGGTAGTCGGTGCTTTCGCCGGCCCGCAGCACCGTCCACGGATGGCCGAGCTCGTTGTTGAACGAACCGGGCGGGGCCACCACCTCACCGAGCGGGGCGAGTACCGCGGCCAGCAGGTCCTTGGTCGAGGTTTTCCCCGACGACCCGGTGACCCCGACGATGGTCAGCCCGTCCGCCACCAACTGCGCGGCGACCGCCGAAGCCAGCCTGGCCAGCGCGGCCAGCACCGCCGCACCGGAGCCGTCGGTGTCGTGTTCGAGAACGCTGGCACCCGCGTCACCGGGTGCGGCGCGGCCGGGCCGCACGATGATGGCCGGGACGCCGACCGGCCGCGCGGCCAGCACAGCAACGGCGCCGGCCTGCACGGCCGCATGCGCGTGGTCGTGTCCGTCGGAGCGCGCCCCCGGCAACGCCAGGAACAGCCCACCGGGGGTGATGGCCCGCGAGTCGAACTCGACGGTCCCGGTGACGTGCAGCGCAGCGGCATCCGCCGGTGAGATGTCGGCCAGTTCGCCGCCGACGATCTCGGCGATCCGCGCGACGGTCAGGTCGATCATGAGCACGCCTCCAGGGCCGCCGCGAGCTCCTGCCGATCATCGAACGGGCGGGTGTGCCCGCCGCTGGTCTGCCCGGTCTCGTGGCCTTTCCCGGCGACCAGCACCACATCACCCGGGCGCGCCCAGCCGACCGCGTGCGCGATCGCCGCGCGCCGGTCACCGATCTCGACCAGCCGCGCCGAACTGCCCGCCGGCCCCAATGCCTCGCTGGCCCCGGCCAGGATGGCGCTGCGGATGGCGGCGGGATCCTCGTCGCGCGGGTTGTCGTCGGTGACGACGACGAGGTCGGCCAACTCGGCGGCGATCCGCCCCATCGGCGCCCGCTTCCCCGGGTCGCGGTTGCCGCCGGCGCCGAAGACCACCGCCAGCCGGCTGCCGGGCCGACGCAGTGTCTCCAGCACGGCCTGTAACGCACCGGGTTTGTGGGCGTAGTCGACCAGGGCCAGGAAGTCCTGGCCACGGTCGACCGGCTCCAGCCGCCCGGGCACCTGGGCTGCTCGCAGTCCGGGCGACGCCTGCTCGGGAGAAACTCCGACGGCGTCCAGAATCGCCAGCGCGACAAGGCAATTGGCGATGTTATAGCGTCCCGGCAGCCGGACACGCAGTCGGTGATGCACGCCGGCGGCGTCCACGGCGGTGAACTCCTGCGCGCCGCCGGGCAGCGGGAGCACATCCTCGGCGCGCCAGTGCGCAGGTTGCCCGGCGGCACTGACGGTGACGGCGCTGCCGGCGCGGGCGGCCATCGCCCGGCCGGCGTCATCATCGACGCATACCACGGCGGTGCGGGCGTGCAGCGGCGATGCCGGGTCGAACAGGCGCGCCTTGGCTTCGAAGTAGTCCTGCATGGTCGGGTGGAAGTCGAGGTGGTCGCGGGACAGGTTGGTGAAGCCGCCGACCGCGAAGCTGACACCGTCGACGCGGCCCAGGGTGAGGGCGTGGCTGGACACCTCCATCACCGCGGTGTCCACGCCGCGTTCGGCCATCACAGCGAGCAGTGCCTGCAGCGCGGGCGCCTCCGGCGTGGTCAGCGCGCTGGGAATGTCGGCGCCGTCGATGCGGACGCCGACGGTGCCGATCAGTGCCGCCGATCGTCCCGCGGACCGCAGTCCGGCCTCCACCAGGTAGGTGGTGGTCGTCTTACCGGAGGTTCCGGTCACCCCGATGACGACGACCCGGTCCGAGGGATGCCCGTACACGGCGGAAGCGAGCCGGCCCAGCACCGAGCGCGGATCGGGATGCACGATAACCGGCACCGGAACCGGCCGGCCGGCGATCTCGGCGAGCCCGGCCGTGTCGGTGAGCACCGCCACGGCCCCGCGCTCGACCGCGTCGCGGGCATAGGAGCCGCCATGTGCGGACGACCCCGGCAGAGCGGCGAACAGATCGCCGGGCTCCGCGTCCTGGGCCCGCAGGGTGACTCCGGTGACCCTGACTTCGGGGATCACGCCGCCCCCGGCCGGCACCGCGCCGACCTGCGCTGCCAGTTCCGCCAGCGGCAGGCCCGTGGTGGTACTGGGGCGCAGTGCAGTGGGCACCGCCATCACCACCCTTCCGCGCAGCACTGTCAGACCGCCTTGATCGGCCTTGACAATGTACCGAGCGGCCGGTGCGCTGACCGCCTCTCAGGTGGCCTGAAGCGTGAGCGGCGGCCCGGGGTCCGGTGACAGCGGGACGTTCTCGCGCTGCAGCAGCCAGCCCGCGATGTTGTGGAACAACGGGGCGGCCGACGAGCCGGGCTTGCCGTCGGCGGCGCGCTGGGGGTTGTCCATCATCATGCCGACCACATAGCGCGGATCGTCGACGGTGGCCATACCGGTGAACGTGATCCAGTAGACGTTGTCGTAGTAGCAACCGCAGGCCGGGTTGATCTGTTGCGCGGTCCCCGTCTTGCCGGCGATCTGATAGCCGTCCACCGCGGCCTGCGGCCCGGTGCCCTGCTGGGCGCCCATCGGGTCGCGCTGCACGACGGCGCGCAGCATGCCGCGCACGGTCTGCGCCGTCTGCGGGGACACCACCCGAACACCGCGTGGCCGCGGCTCTTCGGTGCGGGTTCCGTCGGGTGCGACCGTCGCCTTGATGATGCGCGGCGGTATGCGCAGCCCGTCATTGGCGATGGTCTGGTACATACCGGTCATCTGCAGAAGCGTCATCGAAAGACCCTGGCCGATAGGCAGATTGGAGAACGTGCTGCCCGACCATTGGTCGATCGGCGGCACCAGCCCGGCGCTCTCCCCGGGCAGGCCGACGCCGGTGCGCTGGCCCAGACCGAACTTCGTCAACATGTCGGCATAGCGCTCCGGACCGACGCGCTGCGCCAGCATCAGCGTGCCCACGTTGGACGACTTCCCGAACACACCGGTGGTGGTGTAGGGCATCACACCGTGGTTCCAGGCGTCGTGCACGTTGACGCCACCCATGTCGATCGAGCCGGGTACCGACAGCACCTCGTCGGGATTGCTCAACCCGAACTCGATGACCGACGAGGCGGTGACGATCTTGTTCACCGAGCCCGGTTCGAACGGCGACGAGACGGAAAGGTTGCCGATCTGCCTGTCCTGCTGGCGTCCGATGTCCTGCGACGGGTCGAAGGTGTTGTCATTGGACATGGCCAGCACTTCACCGGTCTTGGCGTCCAGCACCACGGCCGAGACGTTTCGCGCCCCGGAGAGGTCCTTGGCCTGCTGCACCTGTTGCTGAACGTAGAACTGGATGTCGGTGTCGATGGTCAGCTCGACCGTGGAGCCGTCGACAGCGTCGTGGCGGTTTCGGTAGCTGCCCGGGATCACCACGCCGTCGGAGCCGCGGTCGTAAGTGATGGAGCCGTCGGTTCCGGCCAGCACACTGTCGAGGGAGTCCTCGAGTCCCAGCAGACCGTGCCCGTCCCAGTCGATTCCGCCGACGATATTGGCCGCCAGCGATCCGCCCGGGTACTGGCGCAGGTCCTGCCGCTCGGCACCGACTTCGGGATACTTCCTGGCGATCGCGTTCGCGACGGCCGGGTCCACGGCGCGGGCCAGGTAGACGAACGTTTCATCGCTCAGCAACTTCTTCAGCACGGTGGCGGTGTCGGGCCGGTTATCCAGCCGCGCGGACACCTCCCTGGCGATATCGCGCAGCCGCTGCTGGGGATCGGGGGCGCTCGGTGACTTCTGTTTGGCCTCCGCCAGTTGCTTGCGGATCTTGACTGGCTGGAATGTCAGCGCGCGCGCTTCGGTGGTGAACGCCAACTTGTCGCTGTTGCGGTCGACGATGCTGCCGCGGACCGCCTTTTCCACATCGGTGACCTTGAGTTGGCCCGCAGCCTCGGCCCGCAGCCCGGCAGCGCGCGGGACCTGCAGGTTGAACAGCTGCGCCGCCGCCACGATCAGCGCAAGGAAGATGACGGCGTTGCCGGCCCGGTGACGGAAGGCGAACGAGGCGGTGCGCATGCCGTCCTCGGCCGGCTCCCGGGTGCGTCGGGCGTGCGCCGAGCGGCCCTGCGGCTTGGGCATGTCCGATCGTGTCTGCTTCTTCCGCCCGGAAACATCGCGCGGCTGCCTTACCCGCCGGGCTGCCCGCCGCTCCTGCCGGTCAGCGCGGCTCACTGCGGAGCGCCGGGGGTCGCGGTTGGCACCGGGATGACCTGCTCGGGCGCGGGCACGACAGCCTGCGGTGCGTCCGCCGTCGGCGGGGCGGGAATCGCCGGTGGTGCTTCCACCGGACCGGGTGCCGGCCCGGTCGCGGGCACCGCAGCGGCATCGGCTGGCACACCGGGAGCGTGCCGGGTATCCAACGGGGTGGCACCACCCGGTGGCGCGGGCGCACGGACCGGGACCTCTGCACCGGGTGCCGCGGCCGCTGCACCGGTGCCCGGGGGCACCCGGACGGGGACCTCGACCGGGTTCGGCGGCCTGGGTCCGGGAGCCGTGGTCACCGGCGCGGCCGGTCCCGGCTCGGGCAGCTTGGTGTTCAGCGGGGGCGGCGGCGCACCCTCGGCCGGTTTGGGTGTGCCGACGACGATCCAGTTGCCGGCCGGATCCTGTACCAGGTGCGCGGTGTCCTT
>CAZDYH010000022.1:4812-10415 GCA_964509355.1 uncultured Mycobacterium sp. | reverse complement strand
TGCCGACGACGATCCAGTTGCCGGCCGGATCCTGTACCAGGTGCGCGGTGTCCTTCGACGGGATCATGCCCAGGTTCCGGGCGGCCTCAGCCAGGGCCGGCGCAGCCTGTGCCTTGAGCACGTCGCGCTCGAGCGCCTCCTTCTGCTGCATCAGCGCCTGATTGGCCTCCCGGGCGTTCCCCAGCTGGTATGAGCGCTCGGCGGCATCGGTCGACAGCCACAGGGTGACAGCCAGGCCGACTCCCAGTGAGCCGATCACCAGCACGACAAACGGCACCTTGGCGGCCAGGGTGCGCGGCCGCAGGTCGATCGAGGCCAGCCGGGCAATCAGCCGCTCGCGGAGTGGAACCCGAACGATCTTGGGTGCCTTGGCCTTTCGCGCCTTAGCACGCGCCTTGGCCTGGTCGGTGTTCTTGGGGCGGGCCTGACGCTTGATGGGTGTGGTCGGTGGCCCCGGGCGCACCGTGCGTGGTTCGCGGGCGGGCGCGGCAGCCTTCCCGCTGCGGGGGCCGCCGCGACGCGCAGGCGCGTCAGCTGGCCGGCGCGCGGCGGTGCGGGCCCGGCCGTCGGATCCACGATGACGGTCACGCACGTTCGCCCGTCCCGGGATCCCCGCGCTCTCCCCCGCGCGCGCGATGCGCCCCCTCCCCGGGGGTGTCTTTTCCCGGTTCGCTGCGCTTCTGCCCGCCGGAACCTCGCGTTTGGCCTTCATGACGCATTCCTCCCTGCTGCTTTCCGCCCCGGTGCCACTCGCTGCAGGGCCCGCAGGCGTACCGCGGCGCTGCGCGGGTTGTGCTCGATCTCGGCGGTGTCGGCGCGCTCGGCGCCGCGCGTCACATATGCGAACTCCGCTTCGTAGCCCGGAAGCTCAACCGGTAGACCCGCCGGGCTGCGGGATGCGACAGCCGCCGCGAACAGTTCCTTCACGATGCGGTCCTCCAGCGACTGGTAGGCCATCACCACGATGCGCCCACCGGGGGTGAGCGCATCCAGCGCGGCCGGAAGAGCCGTACGCAGCGAATCAAGCTCGCTGTTCACCGCGATGCGCAGCGCCTGGAAGGTGCGCTTGGCGGGGTGACCGCCCGTGCGTCTGGCCGGCGCCGGGATGGCGTCATAGAGCAGCTCGACCAGCTCGCCCGTCGTCGTGAACGGTTTACGTTCGCGTCGCGTGACGATGTACCCGGCGATGCGATGCGCGAAGCGCTCCTCGCCGAACTGGCGCAGGATGCCGGTCAGCGCGGGCCGATCGTAAGTGTTGAGGATATCGGCCGCGGTCAGCGGCGAGTCGGGATCCATCCGCATGTCCAGCGGTGCGTCGTTGGCGTAGGAGAACCCCCGCTCGACTCGGTCGATCTGCATGGACGAGACACCGAGATCGAACAGCACACCGTCAACGGATCCTGATGCCGGATGACCGAATTCGGTCAGCGCCGACGCGATCCCGTCGTATCGCGTCCGGACCAGCGTGATCCGGTCGGCGAACCGCGCCAGCCGACTGCCGGCGATCTCCAGGGCGGTCGGGTCGCGGTCTATGCCGATCAGCCGCAGCCCGGGCAGTTCGGTCAGGAATCGCTCGGCGTGGCCGCCGGCACCCGTGGTGGCGTCGACGAGCAGGGCGCCGGTTCCGTCGGAATGGCGCCGGGTCAGTGCCGGCCTGAGAAGCTCCACGCAACGGTCGAGCAGGACCGGGACATGGCCGTAATCGTCGGACACCGCAGCACCTCCGAGCGCAATACTCATTCCGGGCACCCGCGCACCGAGGTCCCTGTCCGATATCGCGAACCTGGCGTTGGGGAAGTACGCCAGGGTCGGATCGGGCAGAGACCACGATGCGCGGGCACGCCGGTCAGATGATGTCGCTGAGTGCTTCATCGCTGGCCGCGGAGAAGTTCTCTTCGTGGGTCTGCTGGTAGTCCTGCCAGGCTTGCGCGTCCCAGATCTCGAGGTAGTCCACGGATCCGATTACCACGCAATCCTTGGAGAGGTTCGCATAGCGCCGATGATCGGCCGACAGTGTGATGCGGCCCTGGGCATCGGGATGCTGTTCATCCGTGGCGGCCGCGAGGTTACGCAGGAACGCCCGCGCCCCGGGGTTGCTCCGCGACGCCTTGGCGGCCCGGCCGGCCAGTTGTTCGAACTCCGCTCGCGGGTAGACAGCGAGGCTGTGGTCCTGGCTCTTCGTGACCATCAACCCTCCTGCCAGCGCGTCACGGAACTTGGCGGGCAGCGTCAGCCGCCCCTTGTCGTCGAGCTTGGGCGTGTAGGTGCCGAGAAACATCGCGACACCTCCCGCCACACTCCGGAGTCTCCTTCGCTCCGGATACTCGCCACCATACCCCACAATCCCCCACTTTGCGCCATTCACAGGTCACAGGAAGGGTAGTTTTCCCCACTTTCAGGGCGTTGCGATCCCAGGCGGCTGCCAGCACGACTACCCATGGGGTGCTGGGCGCACAATTGCCCGGCTCAATCCGGCACCGGCCGGGGCAGGCGGCCGCCGAGTGCAAGAAAAACGGGGCAGCTGGTGGCTACCCCGTTGTCGGCGCCGCGGGCGCTACTCGTCGAAGCGGCGCCGGAAACGATCCTCCATGCGGCTGGTGAACGAGCCGCTGGAGCCTTTGGCGCGACGCTGCCGAGGCGATGCGCCCTGCGACGACGACCCGGAACGGTCCTTGCGGCCCGACACTCTGGGACCCATGATGGCGAACACGACGCCCCCGAACATGACGACGAATCCGACCACGCTGAGGACCGGGAAACCCCCGATCATCGTGGCCTTGAACGCCACACCTGACACCAGCATCGCCAGGCCGAGCACAAAGAGCGCCGCACCCTGCAGGCGTCGCCGCGCAGACGGTGCCTGCATACCGCCGCCCCGGACACTGGAGGCAAACTTGGGGTCCTCGGCATAGAGAGCGCTCTCGATCTGGTCGAGCATCCGCTGCTCATGATCGGAGAGTGGCATATATCCCTCCTTGCCGACACGGCCGGTACAGGTCATTCCGATAGGTCTTGGCTGCCCGATTTCCCGGGCAACTGACAATGATGATACGAGGTGAATCTGCGCCGTACCACCTAGATCGCAAGCCGATTGTAGCCGCGTCCGGCCACCTGCCGGCACACCGGCGCCGGGGCGGGGAACAGCGTACGAACCACACGGCGGCAGCCGCGACGTCCGGCGGCCGGGATGCGGATGGCGCGGACCCCGATAATGGCGGTCGAACCCATCGACAAGTCTTCACCGAGAAGGGGCACCGGGAGTTGGCGACATTCCTCATCGATCTGTCGCCGCACGATATGCAGTGCCGCCTCGGTGACGCCCTGGGCGTCTACGTGGACGCCATGCGCTACCCCCGCGGCACCGAGGACCAACGAGCGTCGATGTGGCTGGAGCACACCCGCCGCAGGGGCTGGCAGGCGGTGGCCGCCGTCGAGGTTGACGCGCGTTCCGGTGACGCGCCGTCGCCTGCTCAGCTCAACCGGGCACCGTTGCTGGGCGTGGCCTACGGCTACTGCGGTGCGCCCGACCAGTGGTGGCAACAGCAGGTGGTGCAAGGTTTGCAGCGCTGCGGCGTGCCGGGCGCAGAGATCGCCAGGCTGATGACCAGCTACTTCGAACTGACCGAACTACACATTCATCCGCGGGCCCAGGGCCGCGGCCTCGGCGAGGCGTTGGCCCGCCGGTTGCTCGGCGGCCGTGCCGAGGCGAATGTGCTGCTCTCGACGCCCGAGACCAACGGCGAAGCCAACCGGGCGTGGCGGCTGTACCGTCGGCTGGGGTTCACCGACATCATTCGCGGCTATCACTTCGCCGGCGACCCGCGTGCGTTCGCGATACTCGGCCGCGCGTTGCCGCTCTGAACGCTGGGTTGCCGACAAGGCCGCGCCCGCAAAGCAGGTCTGGCACGATGTCCTCGTGCGCGCGCCGTCCACGATGCGAATCGATCGACCTCGTCGCATCCGAGTGATGGCGATGGTGTTGCTGATCGTCGTTCTGGCGCCGATGGCTGTCGGCTGCGTGCGGATCAGGGCCTCGATCACGGTGTCTCCGAACGACGAGGTATCCGGTCAGATCATCGCGGCGGCCAAGCCGCGTCGCGACGACGACGCCGGGCCGCAGTTCGACGCCAACCTGCCGTTCAGCCAGAAGGTGGCGATCTCGAACTACGACCAGGACGGCTATGTCGGCTCGGAGGCGGTGTTCTCCAACCTGACCTTCGCCGAGTTGCCGCAGCTGGCGAACATGAACCGGGACGCCGCCGGGGTGGACTTGTCGCTGCGACGCGCCGGCAACCTGGTGATTCTGGAGGGGCGTGTGGACTTGACCTCGCTCACCGACCCCGACGCCGACGTCGAATTGACCGTGTCATTTCCCGGCGAAGTGACCTCCACCAACGGTGACCGTGTCGACACCGAGATCGTGATGTGGAAGCTCAAGCCCGGCGTGGTCAGCACCATGAGCGCCCAGGCCCGATTCACCGATCCCAGTACGCGTTCCTTCACCGGCGGCGCCCTCGTGCTGGGCATCGCGTCGTTCGCGGTCGCGGGGCTGGTGGCGTGGCTGGCCTGGCTGAGCCGCGACCGGTCCCCCCGGTTCGCCGGACCCCATGACGAGTCGCCGGGCTGATAGAACGGGTCAGGCGGGAACGGTCATACCCAGGTTGGCCAGCACCTCGCTGGTGGCCCGGGAGAAGTTCAACGTGCAGAAGTGCAGACACGGTGCGCCCTCGGCGATCAGCCGTGCGCTCATCTCGGTGGCCAGTTCGATCCCGACCTTGCGGACCTCGTCGCGGTTCTCCTCCGGTCCGTCTCCCGCGGCCGTCGTCAACCGCTCCAGTACCTGCGGCGGAATCACCGAGCCGGACAGCTCCGCCTGGCGGCGCACCGTCTGCAGCGACGTGATCGGCATCAGACCCGGGATCAGTGGTTTGGCGCCCTGCTCGGGATCGGCGGCCCGAACGCGGTCCCGCAGCCGGAGGTAGTCCTCGACGTCGAAGAACATCTGGCTGATCGAGTACTCCGCACCGGCACGAAGCTTGGCCACCAGGTTGGCGGTGTCGTGCTCGAGGTCAACGGCGCGCGGATGGCCCTCGGGGAAGGACGCCACGCCGACGTGGAAATCGCCCAGACCACGCACCAGCTCCACCAGCTCCACCGCGTATTCCAGGCCGGCCGGATGCTTGTGCCACTCTTCGTGCACACCGCCCTGCGGGTCTCCGCGCAGCGCAAGCACATTAGTGATCCCGCGGTCGGCGAAGGCGCCGATCATCGCGCGCAGCTCGTCGACGCTGTGCCCAACCGCGGTCAGGTGCGCCAGCGGCAGCAGGGTGGTGTCGCTGGCCAGTTGGCCGACGATGCGTACCGTGCGGTCCCGGGTCGATCCGCCGGCGCCATAGGTGACGGACACGAACGCCGGCTGCAGTCGCTCGAACACCCGCGCCGCACGCCACAGCTGCGCTTCGCCCGCCTCGTCGCGGGGTGGAAAAAACTCGACGGAGAACGGCACCCGGTCCTTGCCGATCTCGGAGATCCGGTCCACGACCGATAACGTGTGGCTGCCCGGCGAACTTACGCTCGTCACCACGACAGCATAGTTGCGAGAT
>CAZDYH010000022.1:0-4712 GCA_964509355.1 uncultured Mycobacterium sp. | reverse complement strand
CGGGGGCCGACATGAACACAGAAGGGGGCGCAGGCCTGAGCGTCGAAGCAGCGGCACCGTCAGCCGTCGAGTTGGCCAGCGCCGTCACCGATCAACTGCGTGGGTATCTACGTGGCCGCCGCGGCGACGCCGCCTATATCGGCGGCGACTACGACGGGCTGATCGCCGTGCTCGAACAGTTCGTGCTGGGCGGCGGCAAACGGCTTCGCCCGGCATTCGCCTACTGGGGCTGGCGGGCGGTGGCAACCGAGGACGCCCACCCCGAGGTGCTGCGGCTGTTCTCCGCCCTTGAACTGCTGCATGCCTGCGCGCTCGTGCATGACGATGTCATCGACGAGTCGGCGACCCGGCGCGGCATGCCGACGGCCCACATGCAGTTCGCCGCGCTGCACCGCGGGCGGGGTTGGCGCGGGTCTCCGGACCAGTTCGGCATCTCGGCCGCCATCCTGCTCGGTGATCTGGCCCTGGCGTGGGCCGACGACATCGTCGCCGGCGTCGACCTCCCACTCGACGCGCAACGCCGGGTGCAGCAGGTGTGGGCCGATATCCGCACCGAGGTGCTGGGCGGGCAGTACCTCGACATCGTCGCCGAATCCAGCGGCACGGACTCGATCGCGTCGGCGATGACGGTCAACACCTACAAGACCGCGTCGTACACGGTGTCGCGGCCCCTGCAGCTGGGGGCGGCCGCCGCCGCGGACCGGCCCGATGTGCAGGCAACGTTCCATCAGCTGGGCACCGACCTTGGTGTGGCGTTCCAGCTGCGCGACGATGTCCTCGGTGTCTTCGGCGATCCCGCCCTCACCGGCAAGCCGTCCGGTGACGACCTGCGCTCCGGCAAGCGCACGGTGCTGCTGGCCGAGGCCGTGCAGCTGGCCGACAAGTCAGATCCGTTGGCCGCCAAGCTGTTGCGCAGCTCGATCGGCACCGAGTTGACCGATGAGCAGGTCCACGAGCTGTGCCTGGTGATCGAGTCGGTGGGCGCACTGGCCGCGGTGGAGGACCATATCGACATGCTCACCCGCCGCGCGCTCGACATCCTCAACGCCGCACCTATCAACGTGCAGGCGAAGGTGGGCCTCGCCGAGCTGGCCAGATTGGCCGCCAACCGGTCCGCCTGAGGCCATGTCCACCGTCCTGGCCCAACACGTCTCGCGCCTAAAGGACTTCATCACGACAGACGAAGCCCGACCGGCACTGCTGGGCGCGCTGGGCGCGATGCTCATCACCGCGGGTGGACTGGGCGCGGGCAGCACCCGGCTGCACGACCCCTTGCTGGAGTCCCTGCACCTGTCGTGGCTGCGTTTCGGTCACGGGCTGGTGGTGTCCTCGGCGCTGTTGTGGCTCGGTGTCGCTCTGATGCTTTCTGCGTGGCTCTGGCTGGGTCGGCGCGTGATCGACGGCAGCGCCGCCGAGTACACCATGGTGGCGACAACCGGGTTCTGGCTGGCACCCCTGCTGCTGTCAGTGCCCGTCTTCAGCCGCGATACCTATTCGTACCTGGCCCAGGGCGCGCTGTTGCGCGACGGCTTCGACCCCTACCTGGTGGGCCCGATCGAGAATCCGAATCCGTTGCTGGACAACGTAAGTCCGATCTGGACGACGACCACCGCCCCGTACGGGCCGGCGTTCATTCTGGTCGTGAAGTTCATCACGATGCTGGTGGGCAATAACGTGGTGGCCGGAACCATGGTGTTGCGGCTGTGCATGCTGCCAGGCCTGGTGTTGCTGATCTGGGCCGCGCCGCGGGTGGCCCGGCACGTCGGCGCAAGCGGCGCTACGGCACTGTGGATCTGTGTGCTCAATCCGTTGGTGATCATTCATCTGATGGGTGGCGTGCACAACGAAATGCTGATGGTCGGCATGATGATGGCCGGTATCGCGCTGATGTTGGAGCGCCACCATGTCGCGGGCACCGTGCTGGTCGCGGTCGCGGTGGCGGTCAAGGCGACCGCGGTCCTGGCCCTGCCGTTCTTGGTCTGGGTGTGGATGCGCCATCTGCTGGACCGGCGGGCTGGGGGCGCTCCCCCGCCCGCGGGAGGTACCCCCACCCGCTCGCGCGGCAGAGCGAAGTTACCCGCCTTCCTGCTGGCCACGGCGGCATCGCTGGTGATACTCGTCGCGGTCTTCGCGGTGCTGTCCTGGCTGGCCGGGGTAGGGCTCGGCTGGCTGACTGCGTTGGCCGGCTCGGTGAAGATCATCAACTGGTTGACCGTACCGACGGCGACTGCCAACCTGGTGAATGTCTTCGGCGGCCTGCTCTTCCCCGTCAATTTCTACGCTGTGCTCGAAACGACCAGGATCGCCGGCCTCGTGATCATTGCGGTGTCGCTGCCGCTGCTGTGGTGGCGCTTCCGGGATGACGACCGCGAGGCGCTGACGGGAATCGCCTGGGCGATGGTCGTGGTGGTGTTATTCGTCCCAGCCGCACTGCCCTGGTACTACAGCTGGCCGTTGGCGGTGGTGTCGGCGCTGGCCCAGTCGCGGGCGTCGATCGCAGCTATCGCCGGCTTTTCCACCTGGATCATGGTGATATTCAAGCCCGACGGATCGCACGGCATGTACTCGTGGATTCACGTTCTGCTGGCGACGGCGTGCGCCGTGGCCGCCTGGTATTCGCTGTACCGTGCGCCGGAGCCCGTCAAGTGCGCCCCGGACGGGCGCGGGGAAGTCAGTACGCCATAGCCTGCGCCCGGCGCACCACCTCGCGGGCCTGGTGCGCATGCAGTGCGTCCACCGGCCGGGCGTTGCTCTTCGCTTCCCGCACGCCGTCCCGGGTGAGGGTCAACGACGGGTCCGCGGTGAACAGCCAGCGCATGATCTCGGTGTCGTGGTAGCCGCCGTCCCGCAGCACAGCCAGTAACCCCGGCAGGCTCTTGACCACCTCTCCGGAGTCGGTGAAGAAAACCTGTGGCACCACCACGACACCCGTCCGGCGCACCGCGACGAGCTGGCCGTCGCGCAACTGCTGATGCACCTTGGTCACCGGCACCCCGAGCAACTCGGCGACTCTGGGTAGGTCGTACACCGGCTCGTCGGGATCGAGCACGTCGTCACCGGCAGGAATGCTGCTCACCGCGCCCAGTCTAGGTCCGATGTGGGCGCGGTGACACGCTTGCACCGCGCGGGACCGCGCCGAATTCGCTGAGGCATACCATGTGTCGGTGACGTCGGACCCACTGGACGGAGCGTTGCTCGACGGTCGGTACCGCGTCGAGGCCAAGATCGCCACCGGCGGCATGTCGACGGTGTACCGCGGCCTCGACATCCGCCTCGACCGTCCGGTCGCGCTGAAGGTGATGGACTCCCGCTACGCCGGTGACAGCCAGTTCCTCACCCGCTTCCGGCTCGAGGCCCGTGCCGTCGCCCGGCTGACGGACCCCGGCCTGGTCGCCGTCTATGACCAGGGCATGGATGCCCGCCACCCGTTCCTCGTGATGGAACTTGTCGACGGCGGCACCCTGCGTGAACTGCTGCGGGAACGCGGTCCGATGCCGCCGCACGCCGTCGCAGCCGCACTGCGTCCCGTCCTGGGCGGGCTTGCGGTGGCACATCGTGCCGGCCTGGTGCACCGCGACATCAAACCCGAGAACGTCTTGATCTCCGACGACGGCGACGTGAAGCTGGCCGACTTCGGGCTGGTGCGTGCGATTGCCGAAGCCGGAATCACCTCCACCAGCGTCATTCTCGGCACCGCGGCCTACCTGTCCCCCGAACAGGTGAGCAGCGGAAACGCCGGCCCGCGCAGCGACGTGTACGCCATCGGGATTCTGACCTACGAGCTGCTGACCGGGGTCACTCCGTTCACCGGCGACACCCCGCTGGCGGTGGCCTATCAGCGGATGGACCACGACGTGCCGCCACCGAGCACCGTGATCGGCGGTGTGCCACCACAGTTCGACGAGCTGGTCCGGCGCGCCACCGCCCGCGATCCCGCCGGCCGGTATGCCGATGCGCTGGACATGGGCGCCGAACTGGACGCGATCGCCGACGAACTGGCCTTGCCGGATTTTCGGGTTCCGGCGCCGCGCAATTCGGCCCAGCATGCGTCCGCTGCGCTCTACCACAGCCGAGTCCTCGAACAGCGAACCACCGATCAGAAACAGCTCCTACCCATAGCCAGGCCGGCGCGCCACCCTACTCGCGAACTGACACGGGGCCCGCAGGACTGGCATTCCGCGGACTCCGATCCCGCACACACCGACGAACACCGCAGCGTGTCAGGGCAGTTTGCCGGAATCGAGATAAGCGAGTTCGTCTGGGCGCGTCAGCACGCACGCCGCATGCTGCTGTGCTGGGTGGCCGCAGTGCTGATCATCACTGGGTTGGCCGCCGTCGCGGGGTGGACGATCGGCAGTAACCTCTCCGGCCTGATCTAGGTCGCTCTTCCCCGCCCGCCGGACATTGTCAGTCGCGCAGCATCTCGGCGACCAGGAAGGCCAACTCCAGCGACTGCTGGGTGTTCAGGCGTGGGTCGCACGCGGTCTCGTAACGCCCGGCCAGATCGGAGTCGGAGATGTCTTGCGCACCACCGAGACACTCGGTGACGTTCTCGCCGGTGATCTCGACATGGATACCACCCGGGTGGGTGCCCAGGGCCCGGTGCACCTCGAAGAATCCCTGCACCTCGTCGACGATCCGGTCGAAGTGGCGTGTCTTGTAGCCGGTCGACGACTCGTGGGTGTTGCCGTGCATCGGGTCGCACTGCCAGA
>CAZDYH010000021.1:6058-26496 GCA_964509355.1 uncultured Mycobacterium sp. | reverse complement strand
TAGCCTGATTCCCATGAGCTCCAGTCGGTTCGCCAGCTCGGTCTACGCCCATCGGCTGCACGCGGCCGCGGCCGCCACCGCCGATGCCGGACTGGCCGGGCTGGTGGTCACCCCTGGTTATGACCTGCGTTATCTGGTCGGTTCGCGGGCGCAGACGTTCGAGCGGCTCACGGCGCTGGTACTGCCCATCTCCGGCGAACCGACGGTGGTGGTGCCGCGGCTGGAGTTGGCGTCGCTCAGGGACTCTGCCGTGGTGGATCTCGGCCTGCCGGTGCGTGACTGGGTCGACGGCGAGGACCCGTATCAGCTGGTGGCGACCGCTCTCGGGGGTACCCCGATCGCGACTGCCGTCACTGATTCGATGCCGGCGCTGCACCTGCTGCCGCTGGCAGGGGTGCTCGGCGTGGTGCCGGTGCTGGCCACCGAAGTGCTGCGCGAGCTGCGGATGATCAAGGACGCCGGCGAGATCGACGCGCTGCGCAAGGCCGGCGCGGCCATCGACCGGGTGCACGCCCGGGTGCCGGACTTCCTGGCGCCCGGCCGTACCGAGGCCGACGTCGCCGCCGATATCGCTGAAGCGATTGTCGCCGAAGGGCATTCGGAGGTGGCTTTCATCATCGTCGGCTCCGGCCCGCACGGCGCCGACCCGCACCACGAGTGGTCCGACCGTGAACTGAGAGCCGGCGATATCGTGGTCGTTGATATCGGCGGGCCCTACGAGCCGGGCTACAACTCCGACTCGACCCGGACCTACAGCATCGGCGAACCGAGTCCAGAAGTGGCGCAACAGTATTCGATACTTCAACGGGCTCAGCGCGCGGCGGTCGACGCGGTGCGTCCAGGTGTGACCGCCGAAACCGTGGACGCCGCCGCGCGTGATGTGCTGGCCGAAGCCGGTCTCGCCGAGTACTTCGTGCACCGGACCGGGCACGGCATCGGACTGTCGGTGCACGAGGAGCCCTACATCGTCGCGGGCAACGACCTGCCCCTGGCCGAGGGCATGGCGTTCTCCGTCGAGCCGGGAATCTACTTCCCGGGACAGTGGGGCGCGCGGATCGAGGACATCGTCATCGTCACATCCGACGGCGCTGTGGCCGTGAACAACCGGCCACACGAGCTGACGGTGGTGCCTGTCTAGTTCCTGCCGAACGTCGACTTGTCGGGAAGTTCAAAGGGCGGCTAGTCGAGGTCGGGCAGCGTCGGAACCTAGTCGCTGCCGAGCTCCAACAGATCCGAGGATCCGAGCACCCGATCCACATGCACCTCGATCACCACGCGCCGCGGGTTGACTCGCGGGGTGCGATAGCGCTGGGCGTAGCGGAGTTCGGCATCGCGCACCGCGTCGGCCTCGGAGTTCACACTGGCCTGGCCTTCCAGGGACAGCCAGCGGGCGCCGTCGACCTGACTGAGCACAGCCACCCCGCCGCGCTCGGCGTTGACGGCCTTCTGGGAGCCGCCGTTGGTGATGACCCGGGCGATATGCGTCTTGGGGTCGTAGGTGAAACCCACGGCCACCACATGGGGTGAATTGTCGGCGCGCAGCGTGGTCAGCATCGCCAAATGGCGTTCGGTGAGAAACGCCAGCGCGTCATCGGTGAGCCGTGTCGTCGTGTTCGCCATCACCGCCCACGCTAGCGCAGGAGATAATCACTGTCGTGGATGACACGGGCGCGGGGCTGGTCGTGATTTTCGGCGGCCGCAGCGAGATCGGCACCGAACTCGCCGTACGGCTGGCTCCCGGGGCGACGGTGGTCTTGGCGGCCCGGGCCGCAGACCGGCTCGACGAGCAGGTCGCGGCGCTGCGCGCCGCCGGCGCCGTAGCCGTTCACACCAGCGAGTTCGACGCCGACGACCTCGTCTCACATGGTCCGCTGGTCGGCTCGATCGTCGCCGAACACGGCCCGATCGGCACCGCGGTGCTCGCCTTCGGGATACTCGGCGACCAGGCCCGCGCGGAGAAGGATGCGGCCCATGCCGTTGCCGTCGTGCACACCGACTATGTCGCGCAGGTAAGCCTGCTGACCCATCTCGCCACGGCGATGCGGGCGGCGGGAGGGGGGACTCTGGTGGTGTTCTCGTCGGTGGCCGGGGTCCGGGTGCGCCGGGCCAACTACGTCTACGGCTCCGCCAAGGCCGGCCTGGACGGGTTCGCCAGCGGGCTGACCGACGCGCTGCACGGCTCGGGTGTGCGGCTGCTGATCGCGCGGCCGGGCTTTGTCATCGGTCGGATGACGGCAGGCATGGCGCCGGCCCCGCTGTCGAGTACCCCGGCGCAGGTCGCCGCGGCGACCGCCCGCGCGCTGGCCAAGGGCCGGCGCACGGTGTGGATCCCGTGGGCGTTGCGGCCGGTGTTCTTCGGGATGCGGCTGCTGCCGCAGGCGGTGTGGCGGAGACTTCCCCGATGAGCCGCATCGTGGTGATCGGCATCGGCGCTGACGGGACGGCGGGGCTGTCGCCGGCCGCACGCGATGAATTAGACAGGGCCACAACAATTTACGGATCGCGCCGTCAACTCGATCTGCTGGACGGCAGCGTGGCCGCAGCACGGAAGGAGTGGCCGTCGCCGATGCTGCCTGCGCTGCGCGCGTTGCTCGACGACGCGCCCCCGGGGGATGTGCATGTGGTGGCCAGCGGCGACCCACTGCTGCACGGTATCGGCGGCACCCTGATCGGGCTGTTCGGGTCGCAGCGGGTGAGCGTGCTGCCGCATGTCTCATGCGTGGCGCTGGCTTGCGCCGCGATGGGCTGGACCGCGCAGGACACCGAGGTGATCAGCCTGGTCACCGCCGAGCCGCACACCGCGGTGCGCCGCGGCGGCCAGGCCATCGTGCTGTCCCGGGACGCGGCCGGGCCCGCGACCCTGGCGCGACTGCTTGTCGACACCGGTCGCGGCGACTCGCAGCTCTGTGTCCTCGAGCAGCTCGGCGGTCCCGCCGAGCGCCGCCGTGCCGCCACCGCCCACGACTGGGCGGCCGACCCGCCCGACGACGTCGATGACCTCAACGTGGTCGCGGTGCGCTATCTGCCCGACGAGCGGGTCGCCCAGGTGCTGCCCGACAGTGCGTTCGCCCACGACGGGCAGATCACCAAGCAGGCGATGCGTGCGGTGACACTGGCGGCCCTGGCGCCGCGGCCCGGGGAGCTGTTGTGGGATGTCGGCTCCGGGTCCGGCAGCATTGCCGTCGAATGGTGTCGCAGCGGATTCGGCTGCACAGCGGTGGCATTCGAACGCGACGAGCAGCGCCGCGCACGGATCGCCACGAACATCGTCGCGTTCGGTGTGGGCGTGGACGTGCGGGGTGCCGCGCCCGGGTCGTTCGCCGGCACACCCGAGCCGTCGGTGATCTTCGTCGGCGGAGGCCTTACCCAGGCCGGTCTGCTCGACGCGTGCCTTGATCGTCTGCCCGCCGGCGGTCGGTTGGCTGCCAATGCCGTCACCGTGGAATCTGAAGCTGTTCTGGCACAATGGTATTCACGTTGTGGCGGTGAGCTGCGGCGCTTTCAGCACTATCGGGGCGAGCCCGTCGGCGCCTTCACCGGCTGGCGACCCGCCATGCCCGTCACCCAGTGGCTGGTGACCAGGCCATGACGGTCCACTTCATCGGCGCCGGCCCGGGGGCGGTCGATCTCATCACCGTCCGCGGCCAGCGCCTGCTCAGCCGCTGCATGGTCTGCCTGTACGCCGGCTCGATCATGCCCGACGGCCTGCTGGCGCTGTGTCCGCCCGGTGCGCGGGTGGTCGACACCGGGCCGCTGACGCTGGAGCAGATCGTCGGCGAGATGGCCGATGCCGACGCCGCCGGCCACGATGTGGCCCGGCTGCACTCCGGTGACCCGTCGCTGTACAGCGCGCTGGCCGAGCAGTGCCGACGGCTGGACGCGCTGGAGATCGGCTACCAGGTCGTGCCCGGTGTTCCCGCCTTCGCCGCGGCGGCCGCCGCGCTGGGTCGTGAGCTGACCGTTCCCGGGGTGGCGCAGACGGTGACGCTGACCCGGGTGGCGACGTTGTCCACCGCGATGCCACCCGGTGAAGACCTGACCACGCTGGCGGGATCCGGTGGCACGCTCGTGCTGCACCTGGCCGCCGCGCAGATCGACGCCATCGTTCCGCAGCTGCTGGCCGGCGGCTACCGGCCCGAAACACCCGCTGCGGTGGTGGCTTTCGCCAGTTGGCCACAGCAGGCTGTGCTGCGCGGCACGCTGGCCGATATCGCCGGGCAGATGCATGCGACCGGTATCACCCGTACCGCGGTGATCGTCGTCGGCGATGTGCTTGCCGCCGAAGGGTTCTCGGACAGTTACCTCTATTCGGCCGGGCGGCTGCGCCGGGGCGGGCACTGATGCGGGTACTGCTGCTCGGCGGCACTGCCGAGGCGCGGGCACTGGCCGCGCAACTGCATCCCGAGATCGAGATCATCAGCTCGCTGGCCGGGCGGGTGCCCGATCCGGCGCTGCCGGTCGGTCCGGTACGGGTCGGCGGATTCGGTGGTGCCGACGGGCTACGCCAGTGGCTGCGAGACGAACGCATCGGCGCTGTTGTGGATGCCACCCACCCGTTCGCGGCCACCATGACCGCGCACGCCGCGCAGGTTTGCCGCGAGCTCGGGCTGCCATATCTGGTGCTGGCCCGTCCGGCATGGCAGGTCGATGACGCCACCCTGGTGCGATCCGACCGCGAGGCCGCGGATACCGTTGCCCATCAACGCTATTCGCGGGTATTCCTGACCACCGGACGATCGGGTATCGCGGCGTTCGCGCAGAGCGACGCGTGGTTTCTGATCCGCGCGGTCACCGCACCGGATCCGGAAACACTGCCGCGCCGCCACCAACTGGTGCTCAGCCGCGGGCCCTACCGCTACGACGACGAGTACGCCCTGCTGCGCGAGCGCCGCATCGACGCGCTGGTCACCAAGAACAGCGGGGGAGCGATGACGCAACCCAAGCTGGACGCGGCTGCGGCGCTGGGCGTGGCGGTGGTGATGATCGACCGTCCACCGCTGCCGCACGGGGTGAGCACAGTCAGCACGCCCGACGAGGCCGTCGATTGGCTCGCCGAGCGTGGACTTATGGCACGTGATCGCGCGAAGAACGTGCCATAAGTCCACATTCGCGGTCAGATTGGATAGCGCCGGGGTGTGAAGACCCGGTCGTCATACCATTGCGTCTGCGACGAGCCCACGATGAGCAGACAGCGCATGTCGACCTCGGCCGGATCCAGGTCGGCCAATCGCACCACCCGGACCTCTTCGCGGGCACCTGACACATCGCGGCCTATCACCACCGGGGTTCCGGGATCCCGGTGTTCGAGCAGCAGATCCCGCATCGCTCCCACCTGCCAGCTGCGGGACCGCGACGCCGGGTTGTAGATCGCCAGCACCAGGTCGGCGGCGGCCGCCGCGGTCAGCCGCGCGGCGATGACATCCCACGGCTTGAGCCGGTCGGAGAGCGAGATCACGGCATAGTCGTGGCCCAGCGGAGCGCCGACCCGGCTCGCCACGGCCTGGGCCGCAGTCATGGCCGGGATCACCCGCACCGCCACACCCGGCCACTGCTTGGCCTCCTCCAGAACGGCGGTCGCCATGGCGAAGACGCCCGGATCGCCCGACGACACCACCGCGACCGCGCGACCCGCCTCGGCCAGCGCGCACGCCAGCCGCGCCCGGGCCGGTTCGTCGGTGTTATCGCTGGGGTGGCGCCGCTGGCCGTCGCGGGCCGGCACCCGATCCAGGTAGGGGCCGTAGCCGATCAGGTCGGTCGCCGCGGCCAACTCGCGGCGGCTCTGCGGGGTCATCCAGTCGTCGGTGCCGGGTCCCAGGCCCACCACCGCGACGGTGCCGGTCTGCGATTCCCGTCGCCGCCCGCCCGGCACCAACGCCAGCGAGAAGTACGGCACGCCCGCGGCATCGACCTCGGCGGCCGGCAGCACCCGCTGGTCGGTGCTGCTGGCCCGCTCCACATAGAACGCGTCATCGAGCCGGCCGCTGGCCGACAGTGCTTCCCGCACAGCGGGATACGACCGCCCCAGCTTGAGCACCACGGCGGCGTCGGCATCGGCCAGCCGACGGGTCAGCTCGTCGACCGGCAGGGTGCCCGGAAGAATCGACAACACCTCGTCACCCTGTACCAGCGGTATCCCGGTCGCCGCCGACGCGGCGCTGACCGACGTCACACCCGGCACGATCACCGCATCGAACCGCTGCGTCAGCCGGGTGTGCATGTGCATGTACGAGCTGTAGAACAGCGGGTCGCCCTCGGCGAGCAGCGCGACATTGCGCCCGGCCTGGAGATGACCGGCGATGCGGTCGGCGGCCTCGCGGTAGAAGTCCTCCATCGCGCCCGCATAGCCGCCGGGATGGTCAGTGGTCCCGGTGGTGACCGGATAGACCAGGTGCTCCTCGATCTGGCCCGGCCGCAGGTAGGGCGCGGCGATGCCGCGCGCGATGCTGCGGCCGTGGCGGGCACTGTGGTAGGCGACCACGTCGGCCTCGCCGATCAGCCGGGCGGCCTTGACCGTCACCAGTTCGGGATCGCCCGGTCCCAGCCCGACGCCCCACAGTGTGCCGCGGGCAGTCATTCGCGACTACTGGCGATCGCGTTGACCGCGGCGGCCGCCATCGCGCTGCCACCGCGCCGGCCCCGCACCACCAGGTAGGACATCCCGCGCGGGCGGTCGATGAGTTCCTGCTTGGACTGTGCGGACCCGACGAACCCGACCGGACCGCCCAGCACCGCTACCGGCGCCGGCGTGCCCTCGTCGATGAGTTCCAGCAGCCGGAAGAGCGCCGTCGGCGCGTTGCCGATGGCCAGCACCGCGCCATCGAGCCGGTCGGCCCACAGTTCCAGCCCGGCAGCCGAACGGGTGGTCGCCCGCCGCCCGGCCAGCTCGGAGGCGCGCGGATCGGCCACCAGCGACACCACCTCGTTGCCTGCGGGCAGCCGGGCCGCGGTGATGCCCGCGGCCACCATCGACGAGTCACAGAGCACCGGTGCGCCGGCGGCCAGGGCCGCGTGGGTGACGGTGACGACATCGTCGGTGTAGGCCACCTGCCCGGCGACGTCGACCTGCCCGCAGGTGTGGATCAGCCGGACCACCACCCGCGCGACATCGTCGGGAAATCTCGCCAGGTCGGCTTCGGCGCGGATCGTCGCGAACGACTGCCGGTAGATCTCGGCGGCGTCGCGGATGTAGTCCAGCACCCGATTCACCCTACGGGTGGGCCCTGCGCAGCTCGTATCCCTCTCCGGTGGCCACCAGGACCGCACCGGCGGCCGGGCTGCCGCAGGCCCGTTCGCAGCCGACGAAGTGCCGATGATGTCCAGCCGCCGTGCCGGTCGCCTGTGCCGCGTCGGCGCGGACATCGGCGGCCGAACGCTCGCAGCCGGGACTGCCGACGCACGCGCTCACGTCCAGCCAGGGCGAGTTGTCGTCGAACACCAGCCCCATCGGCGCCAGCACTCGCAGCGCGACGTCGGCGACACCCTCGTCGAGGTCGCAGACCAGCACCGACCGCCAGGGCGTGACCACCAGCGGCGTGTTGATCGCCGCGAGATACTCGGCCGGCCGGGCCTGCAATACGCCCAGCGGTACCGCCGCGCCCAGACTGACAGCGCCGTCGTCCTGCTCGATCCAGCCCACCGGCCCCCGGGTGACGGGCGCAAAGGTGGCGCCCGCCGGTGCGGTCGGCGAGAAGTCCTTGACCAGCTCGACCGGATCCGCCAATTCGCTGACCCGCCAGGCCTGTCCGCGGATATCCAGGAACCGGGCCGCCACCGCCGCCAGCGCTGCCGTCGCGTCTGCGGGGTCCAGCCGGATGCCGGTGTCGCGTCCGGCAAGCAGCAACGCGACGGAATCTCCGAGAACGTGGACGCCCACGTCGGCGCTCAGCCCCGACACATCGGCGCGGCCGTCGTCGATGCTGAACCAGAACCGGCCCGGCAGGTCTGCCAGCGCCGGACTGGCCTGAATTCTGGCGTCCAGGTCGCCGACCCATGCGCGCACGTCGGCCAGACCGCCGACCCGTCCGGACAGCGGCGACGCGACGATGTTGCGGACCCGCTCGTGGCCGGCCGACGGCAGCAGACCGGCGGCGGCCACCGCGTCGGCGACGGCCGAGGTGTCGGTGATACCGCGCAGCTGGATGTTGCCGCGCGCTGTCAGCTCGAGCGCGCCCGAGCCGAAGCCCGTCGCAGCCTGCGCCAGCCCCTCGAGCTGTCCGGCGGTGAGCATGCCGCCGGGCAGCCGCACCCTGGCCACCGCACCGTCGGCGGCCCGGTGCAGTGTCAACGCGCCCGGGCAGGCGTCCTGGTCGCGGGATCTGGCCACCCGTCCACGGTACGGCGCACCCTGGCGGCTGGCGATCCTGCGGGAGCAGGCCGTTCTAGGCTGCATGTCCGTGGTCGAGTTCGCGCCCGAGCCCAGACGATGCCCATGACGTGGCAACGTCGGGAACTCGCGGGACAACGGGCACCGATCGGTGCGGCGCTGCTGGTCGTCGGTGCGGCGATCAGCCAGGAAGTGGGTGCGGCGTACGCCGTCGGACTGTTCGCCGCCCTCGGCGCGATCGGCGCGGTGTTCACTCGATCCCTGGTCGCCGGGGTCATCCTGGGAATCGCGGTGCGGCCCCGGCTGCGGGGTCTGTCGCGGCGCGCCTGGGGTTCGGCGGCCGCGCTGGCGGCCACGCTCACCGTGATGAATCTGTGCTTCTACAGCGCACTGAGCCGGATTCCGCTTGGTGTCGCCGTGACCATCGAAGCCCTTGGTCCGCTGGTGCTTTCGGTTGCCGTGAGTGCGCGCAGGATCGCCTGGCTGTGGGCTGTGCTGGCGTTCTCGGGGGTGGTGCTCCTCGGACTGAGCCAGCAGCGGGCCGGTGGCATCGACCCGGTTGGGTGCGCGTTCGCCGTTGCCGCCGGCGTGAGTTGGGCGGCCTACATTCTGGCGTCCTCGCGCGCTGCCGCCGAGTTCCGCAGGGTTGACGGCCTGGCCGTGGCCACGATGTTGGGGGCCGCCGCGACTGCACCCATCGCGCTGGTGTCCATCGATCACGCACAGGCCGCGACGTGGCGCGTGCTTGTTCTCGCCGTGACGGTGGGGGTGCTGTCGTCGGTTATTCCGTACTCGCTGGAACTGCTGTCCCTGCGGCGGCTGCCGCCGGCGACGTTCGCGATCCTGACCTGTCTGTCCCCGGTGGTCGCCGCCCTGGCCGGATGGATCGTCCTCGAGCAGCAGCTCGGCCTGCTGGGCTATCTGGCGATCGGATTGGTCACCGCGGCCAGTGTCGGCGCGGTCCGATCGGCCCATGCCGCCCGCGCGCCGGCCCCCTGGTGCGGTACGAATGACGGGTGCCCGCTCCCACCGTCCTGATGCTGTCGACGTCGGACACCGACCTGATCACCGCCCGCGCCAGCGGCGCGGCCTACCGGTGGGCCAACCCGTCACGGCTGCTGCCCGACGATCTCGCCGCGTTGCTGACCGGGGTCGACATCGTCGTCGTCCGCATTCTCGGCGGTTATCGCGCCTGGCAGGACGGTATCGATGCGATCATCGGCAGCGGAGTTCCGGCGGTGGTGGTCAGCGGGGAGCAGGCCCCGGACGCCGAGTTGATGGGCCAGTCCACCGTGCCCGCAGGCATCGCCCTGCAGGCGCACGCCTACCTCGCGCAGGGCGGCGTCGACAACCTGCGCCAGCTGCACGCCTTCCTGTCCGACACCGTGTTGATGACCGGCTTCGGCTTCGCCCCGCCGGCGGCGACACCGACCTGGGGCGTCCTGGAACGAAAGGACACCGGCAATCTCGGACCGACGATCGCGGTGCTCTACTACCGCGCCCAGCAGCTGGCCGGTAACACCGCGTATGTCGAGGCACTGTGCCGCGCGATCGAGGCCGCCGGCGGGCGCGCGTTGCCGGTGTACTGCGCGTCCCTGCGCACCGCCGAACCCGATCTGCTGGCCACCCTGGCGACCGCCGACGCCATGGTGGTCACGGTGCTTGCCGCCGGGGGAGCGACACCGGCGACCGTCTCGGCC
This sequence comes from uncultured Mycobacterium sp., assembly GCA_964509355.1. Lineage (GTDB taxonomy): Bacteria > Actinomycetota > Actinomycetes > Mycobacteriales > Mycobacteriaceae > Mycobacterium. Next base: position 16,473 of record CAZDYH010000021.1, on the reverse strand, counting down.
GGTGGCGACGACGACGGCTGGAATGTCGCGCACCTGGCAGCGCTGGATGTCCCGATCCTGCAGGGTCTCTGCCTGACCAGTTCGCGCGATCAGTGGAACGCCAATGACGACGGGCTCAGCCCGCTCGACGTCGCCACCCAGGTGGCGGTTCCCGAGTTCGACGGCCGCATCATCACAGTTCCGTTCTCGTTCAAGGAGATTGACGACGAGGGACTGATCTCCTACGGCCCTGACCCGGAGCGCTGCGCGCGCGTTGCCGGTCTGGCGGTGCGCCATGCCCGGCTGCGACGCATCGCACCGGCCGACAAGCGGGTCGCTGTGGTGTTCTCGGCTTATCCGACCAAGCACGCCCGTATCGGTAACGCGGTCGGTCTGGACACCCCGGCCAGCGCGGTCGCGCTGCTCCGGGCGATGCGCGACGCCGGTTACCAGGTCGGCGAAGTCCCCGGCCTGGACGCCGAAGACGGTGACGCCCTGGTGCACGCGCTGATCGAGCGCGGTGGCCAGGACGCCGACTGGCTCACCGAGGGGCAACTGGCCGGCAACCCCGTCCGGATGCCCGCCGCGCAGTACCGCGAGTGGTTCGCCACCCTGCCGACGCGACTGACGGACGCGATCGGCAAGCATTGGGGCGCACCGCCGGGGGAGTTGTTCGTCGACCGCACCAGCGACCCCGACGGCGACATCGTCATCGCCGCCATGGCGGCGGGGAACGTCGTGCTGATGGTGCAGCCGCCGCGCGGCTTCGGCGAGAACCCGGTGGCGATCTACCACGACCCTGACCTGCCGCCGAGCCATCACTATCTGGCCGCCTACCACTGGCTGCGCACCCCTGCGGCCGACGGCGGTTTCGGCGCCGACGCCGTGGTGCACCTCGGCAAGCACGGCAACCTGGAATGGCTGCCCGGTAAGACGCTGGGCATGTCCGCGGCGTGCGGCACCGACGCCGCGCTGGGCGATCTGCCGCTGATCTACCCGTTCCTGGTCAACGATCCCGGCGAGGGCACCCAGGCCAAGCGCCGTGCGCACGCCACCCTGGTCGATCACCTCATCCCGCCGATGGCGCGCGCCGAGAGCTACGGCGACATCGCCCGCCTTGAGCAGTTGCTCGACGAGCACGCCTCCATCGCCGCGCTCGACCCGGTCAAGCTGCCGGCCATCCGCCAGCAGATCTGGACTCTGATGCGGGCGGCCAAGATGGACCACGATCTGGGGCTGGCCGAACGCCCCGAGGACGATTCGTTCGACGACATGCTGCTGCACGTCGACGGCTGGCTGTGTGAGATCAAGGACGTCCAGATCCGCGACGGACTGCATATCCTCGGCCAGGCCCCCGCCGGCGAGCACCAGCTCGACCTGGTGCTGGCGATCCTGCGCGCCCGTCAACTGTTCGGCGGCGACCGCTCGGTGCCCGGCCTGCGTCAGGCGCTCGGACTGGCCGAGGACGGCACCGATGACCGGGCATCCGTCGATGCCGCCGAGGACGAGGCGCGCAAACTCGTCACGGCGCTGCAGGAGTCCGGCTGGGATCCCGATCACGCCGGCCGGCTGACCGACAACCCCGATGTCGCCAAGGTGCTGCGGTTCGCCGCGACCGAGGTGGTGCCGCGGCTGGCGGGCACGTCCGGTGAAATCGAGCAGGTGCTGCGGGCGCTGGACGGCCGGTTCATCGCGGCCGGGCCGTCGGGCTCGCCGCTGCGGGGACTGGTCAACGTGCTGCCCACCGGGCGCAACTTCTACTCGGTCGACCCCAAGGCGGTGCCGTCCCGGCTGGCGTGGGAAACCGGTGTGGCGATGGCGGATTCGCTGCTGGCCCGGTACCGCGACGACTACGGTCGCTGGCCACAGTCGGTCGGCCTGTCCGTCTGGGGCACGTCGGCGATGCGGACCTCCGGCGACGATATCGCCGAAGTCCTTGCGCTGCTGGGTGTCCGGCCGGTCTGGGACGACGCGTCACGCCGCGTCGTCGACCTGGAGCCGATCGCGCTCACCGATCTCGGCCGCCCTCGCATCGACGTGACGGTGCGCATCTCGGGCTTCTTCCGCGACGCGTTCCCGCACGTGGTCACGATGCTCGACGACGCGGTGCAACTGGTCGCGGCCCGCGACGAGGCCGCCGAGGACAACTACGTGCGGGCCCACGCCCAGGCCGACATGGCCGAGCACGGCGACCAAAGACGTTCCACCACAAGAATTTTCGGATCCAAGCCGGGAACCTACGGTGCCGGTCTGCTACAGCTCATCGACAGCCGCAACTGGCGCGACGATGCTGATCTGGCGCAGGTCTACACCGCGTGGGGCGGCTTCGCCTACGGCCGGGGCCTCGACGGCGCACCGGCCGCGGACGATATGAACCGGCAGTACCGCCGCATCGCGGTGGCCGCCAAGAACACCGACACCCGCGAGCACGATATCGCTGACTCCGACGACTACTTCCAGTACCACGGCGGCATGGTGGCCACTGTCCGCGCGCTCACCGGCCAGGCCCCCGCCGCCTACATCGGCGACAACACCCGGCCCGACGCGGTCCGCACCCGCACGCTGTCCGAGGAAACCACCCGGGTGTTCCGTGCCCGCGTGGTCAACCCGCGGTGGATGACCGCGATGCGCCGGCACGGCTACAAGGGCGCCTTCGAGATGGCCGCGACCGTCGACTACCTGTTCGGGTACGACGCCACCACCGGGGTGCTGGCCGACTGGATGTACGAGCAGCTCACGCAGCAGTACGTCCTCGACCCGGAGAACCGCAAGTTCATGGCGGAGTCCAACCCGTGGGCGCTGCACGGCATGGCGGAGCGGCTGCTGGAGGCGGTGGGCCGCGGCATGTGGGCCGAACCCGACGCCGCCACCGTTGACGGGTTGCGCCAGGTGCTCCTGGAAACCGAGGGCGACCTGGAAGGCTGACGACCCCGGGATGGCCTAGGTTTGAACCATGGCGCCGACATTCGCAGAGGTCTCCAAGGCCAAGTACATCCTGCTGACCACGTTCACCAAGGACGGCCGGCCCAAGCCGACCCCCATCTGGGCCGCGCCCGACGGTGACCGCCTGATCGTCATCACCGAGGCGGACGCGTGGAAGGTCAAGCGCATCCGCAACACCCCGCGCGTCACGCTGGCGGTCTGCGATATGCGCGGGCGGCCCAAGAGCGAGGCCGTCGAGGCGACAGCGGCCATCCTCGACAAGTCCGAGAACGACCGCATCTACCAGGCGATCATCAAGCGGTACGGGATCGCCGGCCGGGTGTTCAGCCTGTTCAGCAAGCTACGCGGCGGTGAAAAGAACAACATCGGGCTCGAACTCAGGGCCGCGGTCTAGGAACCCTGCCGGTGGCCGCTTCGTTGGCATGACATGGTGATGCGGCTGTTCCTCGGCTACGCCGTCCTCGAGTTGGCGGTGCTGGTCGCGCTGGCGTCGACGATCGGCTTCGGTTGGACCTTTCTGCTGCTGCTGGCGACGTTCGTGGTCGGCGTCGCCCTGGCCGGCTCACAGGTCAAGCGGCAGGCCCGGCTACTGCAGTCCGGCCGCCTGACCACGCCGCAGGGCGCGGTCACCGACAGCGCGCTGGTCGCGCTGGGCACCGTGCTGGTCGTCATCCCCGGGCTCATCACGAGCGCTCTCGGTCTGCTGCTGCTGCTGCCGCCGACACGGGTCGTCGCCCGCCCGGCCGTCACGGCGATGGCGGCGCGCGCCATCGGCCGGCGCGCATCGCTGATCACCGTCATGCAGCCCGGTGCCCGCAGTTGGCAGGCCGGCGACTACATCGACGGCGAGGTCATCGACGTCACCGAAGCCGAGCCGCAAGCCGTCCCGGGTAAGCCCGAATAGCCGGCCCGAACAGCGGAAGCCGTAGTTTCTGTGCCATCGGGTCGGACGCTGTCGTGACGACGCTACTGCTCAACGGTCGGGTGCACAGCCCGACCCATCCTGACGCCACCGCGATGGCGGTCCGGGACGGCAGCCAAGGCGGGATTGTCGCATGGCTGGGTGGCGACGATGTGGGCCGCGCACAGTTCCCCGATGCCGAGATCATCGACCTGCGCGGCGGCTTCGTCGCACCGGCGTTCGTCGACAGCCACGTCCACGTCACCGCCACCGGCCTGATGCTCACCGGGCTCGACTTGCGTCCCGCGACCTCGCGACGGCACTGCCTGCGGATGATTGCCGACTATGCGGCCGCCCACCCGGGCAGCCCGCTGTGGGCACACGGCTGGGACGAATCGTCGTGGCCCGACGGCGACGCTGCGCCGGGCACCGCCGACCTCGACGCGGTGCTGGGGGATCGCCCCGCCTACCTCGCACGTGTCGACGTGCACTCCGCGCTCGCTTCCACCGCGTTGCGCCGGCTGGTGCCCGGGCTTGCGGCGACCGCCGGGTTCAGCGACCAGCAGCCACTGTCCGCCGACGCGCACCACCTGGTGCGGGCGCAAGCCCGCGGACTGCTGACCTGGCGGCAGCGCGCCGAAGCCAGATCCGCGGCTCTTGACGCCGCGGCCGCGGCGGGCATCGTCGCGGTGCACGAGTGCGCGGGCCCCCAGATCGGCGGACTCGACGACTGGCAGGAACTGCGCGACGCCGGCCACGGCGTCGAAGTGGTCGGCTACTGGGGCGAGGCGGTCACCAGCGCGGCGCAGGCCCGCGCCCTGGTGGCTGCCACCGGCGCCCGCGGGCTGGCCGGTGATCTGTTCGTCGACGGCGCGCTGGGGTCGCGCACCGCGTGGCTGCACGAGCCGTACACCGACGCCCCGGATCGGACCGGAAACTGCTACCTGGATGTCGAGGCGATCACCACCCATCTGCTGGCCTGTACCGGGGCGGGTGTCACGGCCGGGTTTCACGTCATCGGCGACGCCGCCGTCGCAACGGTCGTCGAGGCGTTCGAACGGGTCGTCGACCGGCTCGGGGTGCCGGCGGTGGCCCGCTGCGGGCATCGCCTCGAACACCTGGAAATGGTGACGGCCGACGAGGCAGCCAAACTGGGATCGTGGGGTGTCATCGCCAGCGTGCAGCCCAACTTCGATGCGCTCTGGGGCGGCCGCAACGGCATGTATGCGCGGCGTCTCGGCATCGACCGGGCCCACCAGCTCAATCCGCTTGCGCTGTTAGCATCCCAAGGCGTGCCCCTCGCCTTTGGTTCCGATACCCCGGTTACCGGCATCAATCCGTGGGCCACGGTACGTGCGGCGACCGCCCATCACACACCCGGCAGCGCGGTGTCGATGCGGGCAGCTTTCGCCGCCGCGACCCGCGGTGCGTGGCGGGCCGGTGGCGTCCGCGACGGCGTCACCGGCACCCTGGTACCCGGGGCGCCCGCCTCCTACGCCGTCTGGGACGCCGAGGAGCTTGAAGTCAGCGCACCTGCCGACACCGTCCAGCGCTGGTCGACCGATCCCCGTTCGCGCGTACCGGCGCTGCCACGGCTTGGCCCGACCGACGCCTTGCCGTCCTGCCGTCAAACCGTGCATCGAGGTGCCGTCCTCTATGGCTAGCGAGGCCAACGGCTTCGACGCCGCACTGCGCTGGCTGCGCACCGCGGTGCTGCCCCGGCTGCCGCAGCTGTCGGTCACCGTCGCTGGCGGTCTGCTGCTGTGCGTCAGCTTCCCGCCGTTCGCCTGGTGGTTCACCGCTGTCCCGGCGTTCGCGCTGCTGGCCTGGGTGCTGATACGCCCATCGACCACCGCGGTGGGCGGTCTCGGGTACGGATTGGTGTTCGGGCTGGCGTTCTATGTGCCGTTGCTGCCCTGGATCAGCGGGCTGGTCGGCGTCATGCCCTGGCTCGTGCTGGCCGTGGTGCAGGCTGTTTTCCCCGGCCTGTTCGGACTGCTGGCCGTCACGGTCCGCCGGCTGCCCGGGTGGCCGATCTGGTTCGCGGTGCTGTGGGCGGCGCAGGAATGGGTGAAATCCATCTTCCCGTTCGGCGGATTCCCCTGGGGTGCTGTTGCTTTCGGCCAGACCAATGGCCCATTCCTGCCGCTTGTGCACCTTGGTGGTGTTCCGCTGCTGTCGTTCGCGATCGTGCTGACCGGCTGCAGTGCGGCAGCTATCGCGTTGGAGATCAGCAGGTGGTGGCGGCGCGGCAGCCACGCCACGGTTGGCGGCGCCGGCGAGGCGCGCGATACCGGAGCGCCGCCGGCCGTGGTGCTGCCCGGTATCTGCGTCTGCCTGGTGCTGCTGACCACGGCCGTGGTCGCGCCCCAGGTGCGGCATGCCGGGGCGGGGTCGGGCGGCGAACCCACCGTCACCGTGGCCGCCGTGCAGGGCAATGTGCCGCGCCTGGGTCTGGACTTCAACGCCCAGCGACGGGCCGTGCTGGACTACCACGTGCGGGAGACGATTCGCCTCGCAGACGACGTGCGCGCGGGCCGTGCCCCGCAACCGCAGTTCGTGATCTGGCCGGAGAACTCGTCGGATATCGACCCGCTGGCCAATCCGGACGCCGCGCAGCAGATCGCGGTGGCGGCCGAGTCGATCGGGGCACCGATCCTGGTCGGCGGCGTGCTGGCCCGGCCGGATTGGACACCGCAGAACCCGGCGGCGTCGAACTCCGTGATCGTGTGGGATCCCGTCACCGGCGCCGGCGAACGCCACGACAAGCAGATCGTGCAGCCGTTCGGCGAGTATCTGCCCTGGCGGGGGTTCTTCCGGCACCTGTCGGCGTATGCCGACCGCGCCGGGTACTTCGTACCGGGCAACGGCACCGGCGTGCTGCGCGTCGCCGGCGTGCCGGTGGGGATCACCACCTGTTGGGAGGTGATCTTCGATCGCGCCGCCCGCGAATCGGTCCGCAACGGTGCACAGCTGCTCGCCGTCCCGACCAACAACGCGACCTTCGACGAGGCGATGAGCGAGCAGCAGCTGGCCTTCGCCAAGGCGCGTGCGGTGGAACATGACCGCTACGTGGTCGTGGCCGGGACGACGGGGATCAGCGCGGTGATCGCACCCGACGGGCGCGAACTGGCCCGCACCAACTTCTTCGAGCCTGCCTACCTGGATACCCAGGTACGGCTCAAGACGGAGTTGACACCGGCCACCCGCTGGGGCCCGATCGTGCAATGGGTGCTGGTCGGAGCTGGTATCGCGGTTCTTCTGGCCGCGATACTGCACAATGGAGGGTTCATGCGTCCGATTCGTCGCGACCGGCCCCGGTCGACCGGGCAGCAGCACAGAGGAGCCACATGACCACCGGCGAGCCGGCGTCGCAGTCTCCCGGAGGGCAGGAACGCCCCAGCCGGCGCACCCTGGTGATCATCCCGACCTTCAACGAGCTGGAGAACCTGCCGCTCATCCTGGGACGGGTGCACGAGGCCCGACCCGACGTGCATGTCCTGGTGGTGGACGACAGCAGCCCCGACGGCACCGGCGAGCTCGCCGACAGCCTGGCGCTGGCCGATCCCGATCGGGTGCATGTGATGCATCGCGCCACCAAGGACGGTCTGGGGGCGGCCTACCTCGCCGGGTTCGCGTGGGGTCTCAACCGCCAGTACTCGGTGCTCGTCGAGATGGACGCCGACGGCAGCCACGCGCCCGAGCAGCTCCACCGGTTACTCGACGCCGTCGACGCCGGCGCCGACCTGGCCATCGGCTCGCGCTATGTCGAGGGTGGGACGGTCCGGAACTGGCCCCGGCGGCGTCTGGCGCTGTCCAAGACGGCCAACACCTACTCCCGGGTGCTGCTCGGCGTGGGCATCCACGACATCACGGCGGGTTACCGCGCCTACCGGCGGGAGGTGCTGGAGAAGATCGACCTCGGCGCGGTGGACTCCAAGGGCTACTGCTTCCAGATCGATCTGACCTGGCGCACGATCAACAACGGCTTCGTGGTGGTCGAGGTGCCGATCACCTTCACCGAACGCGAGCTGGGTGAGTCCAAGATGAGCGGATCCAATATCCGCGAGGCGATGGCGAAGGTCGCGCAGTGGGGGATCGGCGGGCGCCTGGACCGGGCCCGCGGCAAGGTGCCCTACTAGCCGCCGTCAGCTGACCTCTTGCCGCGAGCGTGCGTGTCAAGACAGCGACACGCCGCTGCGGCCGTACATCGGCGCACGCTCGCGGTCAGCTGCCGCGGCGCTTGGCCTTGATGATGTCGAGTCGTTCCTTGAGTAGTTCGTCGAGTTCCTCGACCGACCGGCGCTCCAGCAGCATGTCCCAGTGCGTGCGCGGCGGCTTCACCTTCTTGGGCTCGGGCAGGTCACCCTCGATCAGGGTGCCCTCCATGCCGTTGCGGCACTGCCAGGTGCCGGGAATCTCGGCGTCGTCGGCGAACGGGACGTCGAACTCCTCGCCGTTCTCGGTGCGGTACCGCGCGATCTGACGTGGCGCCAGGTCGTGGTTGCGGTCGGTCTCGTAGCTCACGGCTCCGAGGCGACTGCCTCTCAGGACACGATCAGCCATCGTCAACACTCCTCTTGGATGCAAATTGCCAGGTTGTTCAACGCAAGATTGCGACGCGCGGTTCCCGATCCTTCGATGAACCGCTACCGATGAGCCACTTGCGCGAAGAACGACCCACCCACCTGATGATACCGGGATCCGGGCACCCGGCGGTCTACAGTCGTGATCCGTGGGACGTCGTACCCGTCCGCAGCCGTGTCGGTGGTGCGGACGCGAAGTCGCCGATGTCGGCATTGGCCGCCGCCGCCAGTACTGCAGACAATCCTGCCGCCAACGCGCCTACGAGCAGCGTGCGCTGGTCAAGGGCACCGCCTTACCGCCGGACGCGGTGGTGCTGTCACCCGACGAGGCGGCGGAGTTGTCGGACCGCGTCTACCAGGTCCGATGCGCTGCCGAGGATGTCGCTACCGCCATCGATGAAGGGGCCGAGGCCACCGAGCTGCGTGAGCTGTGTGGCGCGCTGATGCGGGCCGCCAGAGCGGCGGACGGCTGGCGGTAAGCCGACTCCGGTGGGCTTTGCATCATGCGGCAAGTGGGGGCGGCGTCACGCCCGTGTCATGCTCACCGGGTCCCGAAACGACGTAGGAGGGTGAGTGCCGTGCAGGTCAGTCTGGTGGGTTCCGTTGGTGACGGGGCGGGCCGCTCGCCGGTCGACGCGTTCGTCGAGAAACTCGCCCGGATCCGCGACGAGGGGTTTCGGCGTATCTGGATGACCCAGCTCCCGTGGGAGTCCGATCTGCTCACCGTACTCGCGGTGGCGCTGCGGGAAGTGGACACCATCGAGGTCGGGACCGGCGTGCTGCCGATCCAGGTGCAGCATCCGATGCTGTTGGCGCAGCGCGCCCTGACGGTCAACCTGATCGCCGGCGGCCGACTCGCGCTGGGCCTGGGGATGAGCCACCGTGTGGTGACCGAGGGCATGTGGGGGATTTCGTGGGACAAGCCGGTGCGCCGGCTCGGCGAGTACCTCGACGGGTTGCTGCCGCTGCTGGCCGGGGAGCGGGCCGATGCGGCCGGTGAGACGGTCACCACCCGCGGGGTCGTCCGCATCCCCGGGGCACCGGCGCCGGAGGTGTACATCGCCGCACTGGGCCCGCAGATGCTGCGACTCGCGGGCCGGCGTTCGGCGGGAACCGTCACCTGGATGACCGGACCGAAAACACTGGCCCGGCACATCGGGCCGACCCTGCGCGACGCGGCGGCGGCGGCGGGCCGACCGGAGGGCGCGGTACGGGTGGTCGCCGCCCTGCCCATCAGCGTCACCGACGATGTCGACGGCGCACGGGCCCAGGCCGCCGAGCAGTTCGCGATGTACGGACACATGCCCTCCTACCGGGCGATGCTCGACCGCGAGGGTTTCGCCGGCCCGGAGGACGCCGCGCTCATCGGCGACGAGAAGACGGTGTCGGAGCGGATCGACGAGCTGCGCGCCGGAGGCGTCGACGAGTTTGCCGCCATACCTTTCGACAAGTCCGCAGAGGTTCGTGCTCGTACGCGCGCGTTACTGCGGGAAAGCGAATAACCTTCAGCAGACGAACTTTTGGCCAATGTCGGCGGGCGGGGTGATCTGCTTCGCACAGGCGTATGTCGCGATACCGGTCTCGCTGAACCTGACCGCGGACTGATGGGCGTAGTTCACGCAGTACAGGCCGACCGGGTCCGCGCGGCAACGGTAGTCACCGAAGGCCAGTGACTCGCCGTAGGGCAGTTCGGGTCCGTGGCCGTTGGTGAAGCGTCCCGGGTCACCGTGGATCGATCCGACCAGGACGCTCGAACCGTCGAAGTCGACCCAGCCGCCCTGCCACTCGCCATAGGCGTCTTGCGGCCGCGGCGGGGGATCGGTCAGGTCGACCAGACAGGCCAGCGCCCCACCGCTGTACTTCGCGTCCGTCATGCACGTCGTCGCGTCCGAACCGGTACCTGACGGCATGGTGAACGCGACGTCGTCGGCCAACTGGGTGGTGGTGCCATCCCGGGTCGCACTGTGGAAGCCGGCGGGATCGGCCGGTCTGCCGGCCTCGATAAA
>CAZDYH010000021.1:1855-5958 GCA_964509355.1 uncultured Mycobacterium sp. | reverse complement strand
ACTTGTTCGCTACCGTCGGGGTCATGCATGAACGCACCGTCCGTACCACCATCGCCAGTGGCACGGTGGAAGGGTTCACCCGGCACGGCGTGAACCGTTGGCGCTCCATCCCGTACGCCCGCCCGCCGGTGGGCCCGCTGCGGTTCCAGGCGCCGCGGCCGCCCGAGCCGTGGCGGGGTGTGCGCCACGGCCACGGGTTCGCCAACTGTGCGCCGCAGCAGCGCCGCTACACGATGGTCGGCGTCGGCAAGTACCAGCCGATGAGCGAGGACTGCCTCACCCTGAACGTGGTGGCACCCGAATCGGTCGCCCTGGATGAACCACTGCCAGTCATGGTCTTCGTCCACGGCGGCGGCTACATGCTGGGCAGTTCGGCCACCCCGCTATACGACGGTGCGGCCATGGCCCGCCGCGGCTGTGTGTACGTCTCGGTCAACTACCGGCTCGGTGCGCTGGGGTGCCTCGACCTGTCATCGCTGTCGAATTCCGACGTCACCATCGACAGCAACCTGTTCCTGCGTGACCTGGTGATGGCCCTGAGCTGGGTGCGGGACAATATCGCCGCGTTCGGCGGCGATCCGGGCAACGTCACCATATTCGGTGAAAGCGCCGGTGCGCATGCCGTGGCCACCCTGCTGGCGGTGCCGGCGGCCGAGGGTCTGTTCGCCCGGGCGATCTCGGAAAGCCCGGCGTCGGGCATGGTGCGCTCGTCGGACACCGCGGCCGAGTTCGCCGAGCGGTTCGCCGGCCTGCTCGGTGCACGCAGCCAGGACGCCGCCCATGCGCTGATGCGGGCACCGTCGGCCGATCTGGTGCGCGCGCTGGACGGACTGATCGCCGACAACAGTCGGGACATGCTCGGCGCCTTCCCGGTCGGGCCCGCCTACGGCGGCGACTACCTGCCGCGCGATCCCGTCGAGGCGATGCGGCGCGGCGAGGCGCATCGGGTGCCGCTGATCGTGGGCACCAACGCCGACGAGGGCAGGCTGTTCACCCGCTTCCTCAAGCACCTGCCGACGACGGAACCGATGATCGAGCGGCTGCTGGCCGCCGCGGAACCTGGTGCACGCGAACGTATCACCGCCGCCTACCCGGATTATCCCGCGCGGGCCGCGTGTATCCGGCTCGGCGGTGACTTCGCGTTCGGCTCCGCGGCCTGGCAGATCGCCGAGGCCCACGGCACACATGCGCCGGCCCACCTGTACCGCTATGACTATGCGCCGCGCACACTGCACTGGTCGGGCCTGGGCGCCACGCACGCCACCGAGTTGCTGGCGGTCTTCGACGTCTACCGCAGCAGGTTGGGCGCGCTGCTGACGGCGGCCGCCGATCGGCGATCGGCGCTCCGCGTCAGCAACGACATTCAGCGGCGTTGGCGGTCCTTCAGCCACAGCGGGACGCCGGGCGACGACTGGCCGGCCTATACGAGCGCCGACCGCGCGGTGATGGTCTTCGACAAGCGCTCCCGCGTCGAACTCGATCCGCACGCGCACCGCAGGACGGCGTGGGAGGGCTTCTCGCTCATCTCACGTTAGGGCCCGGCGCGGGTGTCCTACGTTGGGCGTATGCACACCGACCGAGCGGCCGACCATGGGGCCGTCATCGAAAGCCCGACCGACCTCACCGCCGACTGGCTGACCGCGACGATCGGCGCCGGGACGGTGAGCGGCTTCACCACCCAACGCATCGGCACCGGTCAGATGAGCGACAGCTATCGCGTCGAGCTGACCTACGCCGATCCGAACAGCGGGCCGCATTCGGTTGTGCTCAAGGTCGCCGCCACCGACCCGATGAGCCGCCAGACCGGGGCGGCCCTCGGTCTCTACGAGCGCGAGGTCCGCTTCTACACCGACATCGCCCCAGTCCTCGCAGGGCCGATCGCGCCGTGCTACCACGCCGGCTTCGACGGCACGAAGGGGACGTTCACCCTATTGCTCGGCGATGCCGGGCCCGCGACGGTCGGCGACGAGATCCTCGGGGCCACAAGGGAACAGGCGAATCTCGCGGTGGTGGAGTTGGCCCGCCTGCACGGCCCGCTGCTGGGCGACACCAGTCTGGCCGAGGCGCACTGGCTCAACCGCGACACGCCAGTCAACCAGGCACTGATCACGCAGCTCTACGCCGGCTTCGCCGATCGCTATCGCGACCGGATCGCCCCCCGGCACCGGATGGTGTGCGAGCGACTGGTGGCCGGCTTCGACGCCTATCGCGCCGATGAGGTGGCGGCGAACCGGCCCCAGGGTCTGGTGCACGGCGATTACCGCCTCGACAACATGCTCTTCGGCACGGAGGGCGCCGAACGCCCGCTGACGGTGGTCGACTGGCAGACCGTGACCTGGGGTCCGGCGATGACCGACCTCGCCTACTTCCTCGGGTGTGCGCTGCCGGTCGAAGAACGCCGGGCCCAGCAAGACGAGTTGCTGCGCGCCTACTACGACGGACTCGGCCCGGAGGCCCCGATCAGCTTCGACGATGTCCGCGAGGGGGTGCGCCGAGCGAGCTTCTTCGGGGTGATGATGGCGATCATCTCGTCGATGCTGGTGGAACGCACCGAGCGCGGTGACGAGATGTTCATGACGATGCTGGAGCGGCACTGCCAGCATGTGCTCGACACCGACGCGCTGGCGTTGCTGCCGGATGCGGTCGCTGTCGAGCCGCTGCGGCCGTCCGCCACGGACGAAACCGGGCACCCGGCCGGTGACGAGCCGCTGTGGAGTGAAAGCTGGTACTGCGACTTCGTCGATCCGGGGCAGCGGATCGGCGGGTGGGTGCGGCTGGGCCTGATCCCCAACCGGAACACCGCGTGGATCACAGCCCTGGTGTGCGGGCCGGACCTGCCGACCATCGCCGTCGTCGACCTCGCGGCCGCGCTGCCCGAGGATCCCGGCGTCGTGCACACCGACAGCGTTGAGTTCAGCCACGAAGCCACGGTGCCCCTGCAGTCCTACCGCATCAGGCTGCGCGGCCGGGGCGAGGCTCACGCGGACCCGTCGGCCCTGCTGCGGGGGGAGCGGGGCCGGCCCGTCGAGTTGTCGATGGACCTGGTGTGGGCCACCGACGGCACGCCGTACCAGTACCGGCTGACGCCCCGGTATGAGATTGCGTGCACCGTATCGGGCACCATCACCGCCGACGGCCACAGCTATGCGCTGGACGCGGTCGCGGGTCAGCGCGACCACTCCTGGGGGGTGCGTGACTGGTGGAGCATGGACTGGGTCTGGAGTGCGCTGCACCTCGAGGACGGCACTCACCTGCATGGGGTGGATCTGCGCATACCTGGTGCACCGCCGATCGGCGTCGGCTACATCCAACGACCGGGCGAGCCGCTGATCGAGCTCCAGGCGGTGACGGCGCGGGAGACGTTCGGCGACAACGGATTACCGCTGACCACCGTGCTCACCCTCAACCCGGGGGATATCACCGCGACGATCGAGCCGCATGGCCATGCCCCGGTCCTGCTGGTTGCCGGCGATGGGCGGGTAAGCCAGTTCCCGCGAGCCTGGGTGACCGTCACCACCGCCGATGGGCGCCGCGGCGCCGGCTGGGTGGAATGGAACCGCCACCAGCCGCCGCCTTGACCTGTTGCCAACGCTGCGAGCGAGGCCGGCTACTCCTCATCGTCGATGATGTGAACCGCGGCCTCCTCGGCGGAGGCTGCGCCGCCGTCGATACCGACGTCGTCAGCCCACAGTTCTGCGTCTACGTCTTCGCCAACCCCCTGGTCCGGCGCGACAAGTCGACCTGCCCGCGCACGTCCAACCTCATGTCGCCGCGGAAACTCGGTCTCGCGCTCGGCTTCGTCGGAGCGTTGCTGTTCGTCCTTGTCGAACGGGTCGTATATCTGCATTGCCGGATCCGGCTCTTCCTCGGCAAGCAGCTGGTCCAGGCTTTCGGGCATCGAGCCGAAGGAGCGACCCCCGTAGGGGCGCTCGGGCGGCGAATATCCCTCGTCGAGTACGTCGTCGACACCGCGGTCGACGAGGGTGTCCTCTGGCTGAAGTTGGTCGTCGTCATCCACGCTGTATTCGCCTGCCGACGCATCCATGGCGCCATCCGGAGTACTCATGACTCAACAATGTCACCACACCCCGGAAGGGCGGTGG
>CAZDYH010000021.1:0-1755 GCA_964509355.1 uncultured Mycobacterium sp. | reverse complement strand
AGCCCACGGTGTCCAGGAACGATCTGCAGAATGACATCTCCGACCGGTTGTCGAAGGCCGGCGAGAAGCCGCAGTCGGTCACGTGTAAGGACGACCTGGAAGGCGAGGTCGGCAAGACCACCCGTTGCGAGGTCGTCCTGAGCGCGACGAACAGCTTCGAGCCGGTCGTCACCGTGACCAAAGTCGACGGCACAACAGTCAGCTACGACATGACTCCGGCCGTGTCCAAGGAGCAACTGGAGAAGTCGGTGTCCGGTCTGGTTGCAAAGGCAACTGGACTGCAGGTCGAATCGGTCTTGTGCGAGTCCGGGCTCGAGGGCGAGGTCGGCACGGTTGCCTACTGCGACGTCGATGCTGGTGGTGTCACCGTGCGGCGGAAAGTCGAGGTCAACAAGGTCGAGGGCCTGATGATGAACTTCAACATCGTGCCGGTGCTGACACCCGGGACTTCACCCTGACCGTCACCGCGGCCGAAGGCGACATCGGGCTCTAACCCGCCGGTGCTGGTGCGCCGAACTCCCCGTCGACGATCGCCCGCATGGCGCGTTCGGCGGCCACTTCATCGCCCAGCCGGATCGCGTGTGCAACCTGTTCGTGCAACTCGATCGCAGCGGGATTGGGCCGAATCGGCATCATGGGGTGATGGTCGCGGCCGGTGGGCACTTCGGCGACGACGTCGTTGAGCGCGCGGAACATCTCGTTGCCGGTCGCCTCAAGCAGAGTGCTGTGAAAGACCTTGTCCGCCAACAGGTATGCCTCGAGATCCCCGGAGCGGCCGTGTACGACCAGATCAGAAACCGCCGCTGCCATGATCCGGCACTGGTCCGGGTCGGCTCGCCGCGCGGCGAGCGCGGCGGCCACGGGTTCGATGCCGCGTCGCAGTTCCGACAGCGACACGAGTTGCGCGGCGCGATCACCCGCGTCAAGTCGCCAGCGGATCAGCCTGGGGTCGAACACATTCCACTTCGCCGGCGGCTGGATCGTGATACCGACCCGTCGGCGGGGTGCCACCATGCCCATCGACTCCAACACCCGGATGGCCTCACGGGCAACGCTGCGCGAGACGCCGTGTGCGGCGCTCACCCCCTCGAGGGTAAGCACGTCACCCGGCGGGTAGCGCCCGGACACGATGCCGGTACCGAGCGCCGTCAGCAAACTGCTGTGCAGCTCGCTGACAGATGGCTCCGGGGTCACCTATACATCTTCCCATAGGCCGCTATCGCGAGTCTTACAACATATCTTTCCGATCGTCAGATGAAATAGTCTGATGATAAGTCAGATATGTGTGTGATCTGCTGGCCTTAGGGACGGTGATCTGACCAGGCTGTCAGGTCAGCCCTTCACCACCTGGGTGCCGCCGGCCAGTTCATCGTGCTTGCCCTGTTTGGTCGGGCTGTTGTTGATGGTCACCGCGATGACGATGTAGGCGATGACCCCGAGCAGGCCACCGATGTAGGGGATGATCGCCAGCAGGGTGAAGGAGTTGCGGATCGCGGACTGCTGCAGGGTCGGCTTAGCCGCCCCGCCCGGTCCGTGCACGCTGAGGCCGAGCAGTTTCTTGGCCGGACTCCAGCCCTGCGTGACCTCGAACGCCACGAAGTAGATGAATGTCAGCAGTCCCGAAAACAGCCCGGTGACAAGGATATTGCTGCCGGCATTGAAGATCATTGCCAGCAGGAACGCCACGATGCCGACCAGGATCCCGTCGATCAGCCTGGCCGCGAAGCGCAGGCCGAGACCACCGGGCTCTCGCCC
>CAZDYH010000020.1:18716-26527 GCA_964509355.1 uncultured Mycobacterium sp. | reverse complement strand
TGCAGCCGCAACACTCCCCGCACTACAACAACATCCGCGACGCGGTCCGGCGATGCGAAGACATCGGCGTGGACGTGGCCTTCACCTGGGATCACTTCTTTCCGCTTTACGGCGATCCGGACGGCGCGCACTTCGAATGCTGGACCGTGCTCGGCGCATGGGCCGAGCAGACGTCACGTATCGAGATCGGCGCACTGGTCACCTGCAACTCGTATCGCAACCCGGAGCTGCTCGCCGATATGGCCCGCACCGTCGACCACATCTCCGGCGGCCGGTTGATCCTGGGTGTCGGTTCGGGCTGGAAGCGCAAGGATTACCGCGAATACGGTTACGAGTTCGGCACGGTCGGCAGCCGGCTCGACGACCTGGGCGCGGCACTGCCCCGTATCCGGTCGCGGCTGGCCAAGCTCAACCCGGCGCCCATCCGCGATATCCCCATCCTGATCGGCGGTCAGGGCGAACAGAAGACGCTGCGGCTCGTCGCCGAGCACGCCGACATGTGGCACGGGTTCACCACGCCTGAGACCTACCCCGGCAAGTCCGACGTGTTGGCCGAACACTGCGCGGCCGTAGGCCGGGATCCCGCCGCCATCGAACGGTCCGCCGGTGTCGAGGACAACAGCGGGGTCGCTCGGCGCGAGGGAGTCGACGCGCTTATCGCCAACGCGGAAGCCCTTGCCGGCCTTGGTGTCACGCTGCTGACCGTCGGGTGCAACGGACCCGACTACGACCTCACTGCCGCGCAGGCGCTGTGCCGCTGGCGAGACGCGCGCTAGCTCGGCGGGAACATCAGCGACAGCCCCATCCGCAGCTGTTCTGCGTGAGTCGGCGGGCATTCCCCTCGGCGCAGCGCTAACCGGTTAGACTGGCGAATCATGGCAGACAGCGACACCAGCGCGCCTGAGCTCACCGAACTGGCCGAGGGTCTGCACCGCACGCTGTCCAAACTGTTCGCCATCCTGCGCCGCGGCGACACCAGCAGGGTCGCCACCGGCGATCTGACGCTGGCCCAGCTGTCGATCCTGTTCACGCTGCTCGACCAGGGCCCGATCCGGATGACCGACCTGGCCGCCCATGAACGGGTCCGCACCCCCACGACCACGGTCGCGATCCGCCGGCTGGAGAAGCTCGGCCTGGTCAAGCGATCACGCGACCCATCTGATCTGCGTGCCGTCCTGGTCGACATCACGCCACGCGGCCTTGCCGTGCATCGCGAATCGCTGGCCAACCGGCGCGCTGCCCTGGCGCAGATGCTGAGTCAGCTCAGCGAATCCGACCTGGACACGCTCATCAAGGCGCTGGCCCCATTGGAACGCCTGGCCGGCCAGTCCGGCAACCAGTGACCTCAGCCCAGCCAGTCCAACACCGCCGCCGCGGTCCACGATTGCTGCATACTGCCCAGCGGCTCACCGGTGAACGGTTCGTAGTACTCGGCGAACGTGCCGTCACTGGCCTGTCGTAATCCCTCCCGCCGCAACATAAGTGAGCGTTCGGCCCAGCCGCGGCGCGCGAACGCCCAGGAGAACAGCCAGGTCATCACGGGCCACACCGGGCCACGCCAGTACTCGCGCGGGCGGAAGTCTCGGGACACCGGCGACGTCGACGGAATCAGCACGTACTTCAGGTCCGGGTGCCCGCAGAATCGTGGCCCATCGAGCAGCCGCAGCAGAGCGCGTTCCCGGTCGTGGGCCAGCCCACCGCACAGTAGCGGGGCGAACTGCGCCACCGTCTCGGTGGCAATCCACCTACCCGCTCTGACATCGTAATCCCTTGCAGCACAGGTTCTTTCATCTGCCATCTCAACCACCCCGGCGCGGAAGCGATCCGCCCATTCGTACAGATCACGGACGTCGGCGTGCGGACGCTTGTAATCCTCGCCGATGGTGGCGAGTACATCGCAGGCCACCGAGAAGATCGCCGAAACGAACACGTCCTCGACCGCGAAGCTCATCACCTTCGGCAGCAGGTCGTCCTCGTAGTGCGCCGCCTTCATCTCCTCGAGCAGCCACAGGTACCGGTCGTACTCGCCATCGGAGGGCCGCTGGCTGGCGTCGGTGACGATGTTGTTGTCCTCGCGCCGGTACTCCGGCACCGCCCCGGGAATCACGTTGGCGTACGGGGCATCCCACCTCGGCGAGTTATCCATGCCCGACTCCCAGCCGTGATACAGCGTGATCCGGCCGTGCGAGTTCTGGTCGCGGGCCTCAGCCAGCCACCGGTGCCAGCGCATCAGGTCGCCCCAGCGCCGATCCAGGAACGCCTCGGCCACCGCGCGGGTCGAGCGGCCCCGGGTGCGGGCATGATCCAGGATGCGCTGCACCGCTATCGCGTGCACCGGCGGCTGGATGATCCCCGATGTGTGCCGGGTGCGCGGCGCGTTTGCGGCCAGCGCCGAGCAGGCCCAGCGCGCCGGTCCGGGAAAGTATCCGTCGGCGCCGCCGGCGAAGACGATGTGCGGGATCATCCCGTTGGTCCACTGCGCCGACAGCAGCGTGTCCAGTTCGACGACGGCGCGCTCAACGCTCAGCGGCGCCAGGCCGACCGCGACGAACGCGGCGTCCCAGCTCCACATGTGCGGGTACAGCAGCGGCGCCGCCGTTGTCATCACACCCAGGTCATTGCCACGCAGCAGGTAGGCGGCGCGCGCCGCGAGCTGCGTGGGAGCAAAACTGGGATCCGGTGCCACGTTCCCTATTCTGCGACTCCGGTGCCGTCCCGGTGCGGGAAGTAGGGTGTCGGCTGTGCCTAATGTCGCCGACCCGGCGGCTCCGCTGCCGACCGCACTGATCACCGGGGCCGGTGGCGGTCTCGGCCAGGCTATTGCGACCGCTCTGGCGCCCACCCACAAACTACTGCTCACCGGCCGGAACCCGGCCCTTCTCGGTGAGCTCGCACAGCGGCTGGGTGCCGTCACGTTGGCCCTGGACATACAGAACATCGAAGCGATACCGACGGCCGTGGCCTCGGTCATCGAGCTGGACGTGCTGATCCACAACGCGGGCGTGGCCTTTCCCGCCGAGCTCGCCGAATCGACCGTCGACGAGTGGCGAACCACCTTCGACGTCAACGTGATCGGGCCGGTCGCACTCACCCAGGCGCTGCTGCCGGTGCTGCGCGCATCCCGTGGCCAGGTGGTGTTCGTCAACTCCGGCGCCGGGCTGAAGGTTCTCGACGGGATGGCGTCCTACTCGGCCAGCAAGTTCGCGCTGCGCGCGTTCGCCGAATCCCTGCGCGAGGAGGAGCCCGCGCTGCGGGTCACGTCGGTGCATCCGGGCCGGATCGACACCGCTATGCAGCGTGCCCTCGTCGCCTTCGAGGGCGGCGACTACGACCCCGCCGCCCACCTGCGGCCGGAGACGGTGGCCAAGGTGATCGCCGACGCGGTGCTGACGCCACCCGACGCGCACATCCACCAGGTCATCGTCCGGCCGACTAGACGACCAGATTGACCAGCCGGCCGGCGACGACGATCACCTTCTTCGGTGACGCGCCGGCCAGGAACGCGGCCACCTTCTCATCCGCCAGCGCGGCCGCTTCGACGGTGTCCGTATCCGCATCCGCCGCCACCGTGATCCGGCCTCGGACCTTACCGTTGACCTGGATCGGGTACTCGACGGTGTCCTCCACCAGATAGGCGGGGTCGGCCACCGGGAACGGCCCGTGCGCCAGCGAGCTGTCATGGCCAAGGCGGTGCCACAGCTCCTCGGCCAGGTGCGGCGCCAGCGGCGCCACCATCAACACCAGCGGCTCGACCGCCGCCCGGGGGACCGAATCGGGGTGCTGCTTGGTCAGGTGATTGGTGTACTCGATGAGCTTGGCGGCCGCGGTGTTGTTGCGCAGCGCCGCATAGTCGTCGGAGACCCCCGCGATGGTGTGGTGCAGCAACCGCAGTGTGTCCTGCTCGAGAGCCTCGTGCTCGGCGACCCGGTCCTTGCCGGTGTGCTCGTCGACCACAAGACGCCACACCCGTTGTAAGAACCGGTACGCCCCGACGACGTCCTTGGTGGCCCACGGGCGCGACGCCTCCAGCGGGCCCATCGACATCTCGTACACCCGCAGCGTGTCCGCGCCGTAGTTGTCGCAGATCTCGTCTGGTGACACCGAGTTCTTCAGACTCTTGCCGATCTTGCCGAACTCCTGGTGCACCTCGACCTCGCCGTCGGGCCCCGGGTAGACGAACATGCCGTCACGTTCGACGACCTCGGCGGCGGGCACATAGGAGCCGCGGGAATCGGTGTAGGCGAAGGCCTGGATGTAGCCCTGGTTGACCAGCCGGCGATACGGCTCGCGGGAGCTGACGTACCCCAGGTCGTGGAGTACCTTGTGCCAGAACCGGGAATACAACAGGTGCAGCACCGCGTGCTCGACGCCACCGACGTACAGGTCGACTCCGCCCGGGTCCTGCGGACCGTGCTCAGCCGGCCGCGGCCCCATCCAGTACGCCTCATTCTCCTTGGCGCACAACTCTTCTGAGTTATGCGGGTCGGCGTAGCGCAACTCATACCAGGAGCTGCCCGCCCACTGCGGCATCACGTTGGTATCGCGGGTGTACGGCCGCAGCCCGTCGCCGAGGTCTAGGTCGACATGCACCCAGTCGGTGGCCTTGGCCAACGGTGGCGACGGCTCGCTGTCGGCGTCATCGGGGTCGAACAGCACCGGAGAATAGTCCGGCACGTCGGGCAGTTCGACCGGTAACAGCTTGTCGGGCAACGGATGCGCGCGCCCGTCGCTGTCGTAGACGATGGGAAACGGCTCACCCCAATACCGCTGCCGGGCGAAAAGCCAGTCCCGCAGCTTGTACTCGATCCGGGCCTGGCCGCGCCCTTCGGCCTGCAACCGTTCGGTGATGGCCTCCTTGGCGGCCGCGATGTCCAGTCCGTCCAGGTAGCCCGAGTTGACCACCAGACCATCACCGACGTAGGCCGCCTCCGAAATATCCCCGCCGGCAATGACTTCGACGATCGGCAGGCCGAACTCGCGGGCGAATTCCCAGTCCCGCTGGTCGTGGCCCGGTACCGCCATGATCGCCCCGGTTCCGTACCCGGCCAGCACGTAGTCGGCGATGAAGATCGGCGCACGCTCCCCGTTGGCCGGATTGATCGCGTAGCCGCCCAGGAACACGCCGGTCTTGGTCTTGTTCTCCTGGCGCTCCAGGTCCGACTTCGCCGCGATGGACCGACGATAGGACGCCACCGCCTCGGCGGGTGTCGCCGCGCCGAACGTCCAACGCGGATCGACCCCCTCGGGCCATTGATCTGCCACCAGCCCGTCGACCAGGTCGTGCTCGGGTGCCAACACCAGGTAGGTGGCGCCGAACAGGGTGTCCGGCCGGGTGGTGAACACCTCGATGTCAACGGGGCCGCCCGCTGCGGTGGCTGCCGAGAACAGCACCGACGCGCCCGTGGACCGGCCGATCCAGTTGCGCTGCATGGTCTTGACCTTCTCCGGCCAGTCCAACACGTCGAGATCGTCGAGCAGCCGGTCGGAATAGGCGGTGATCCGCATCATCCACTGCCGCAACCGTTTCCGGAATACCGGAAAGTTGCCACGGTCGCTTCGGCCGTCAGAGGTGACCTCCTCGTTGGCGAGCACGGTGCCCAGTCCGGGGCACCAGTTCACCATCGAATCGGACCGGTAGACCAGCCGGTGACCGTCGATCACGTCGGCGCGCTCACCGGCGGACAGCGTCGACCACCGCCGTCCATCGTCGAGAACCTTGGCGCCGGAATCGAACTCGGTGATCAGCTCCGCGATCGGGCGGGCCCGGTTCGACACGGTGTCGAACCAGGCGTTGTAGATCTGCAGGAAAATCCATTGCGTCCACTTGTAGAAATCGACATCGGTGGTCGAGAAGCTTCGGCGCGAGTCGTGGCCAAGACCCAGGCGGCCCAATTGCCGCCGGAAGTTGACGATGTTGGCCTCAGTCCGGGTGCGCGGATGAGTGCCGGTCTGCACGGCGTACTGCTCAGCGGGCAAGCCGAAGGAGTCGAACCCCAACGCGTGCAGAACATTGCGTCCGGTCATCCGGAAGAACCGGGCATAGACATCGGTTGCGATATAGCCCAGCGGATGGCCGACATGCAGACCCTCACCGGACGGGTAGGGGAACATGTCCTGGACGAACATCTTGTCGTCGGGTACCGGCGAACCGTCCGTCGGCGCCAGCGAACCGACCGGGTTGGGCACATTGAACGTCCCCAGCCGGGCCCAGTTGTCCTGCCAGTTCCGCTCGATCCGACCCGCCAGTTCCGCGGTATAGCGGTGCGGCGGTGCCTCAGAGTTCGCGTCGGCGGCCTCGGGGTGCAGGCCCGGCACGGTGGTCGGGGATTCGGTCACCCAAACAGGGTATAAGGGCGCTTCGGCCGGCCCTGCCGGCGAACGGTTGGTCTCGGTTGCGTTGCGGACCGGTCAGAGCTTGGTTCCAGCTCGGTTCGGAGCCTGGCGGCAAACACTGCGCTGTGGATACAGTCGGCCCCTGACGCGGGGGCTGCCGTTCACCCCCCGCCGTCCAGAAGAATCTCTGGGAGGACAGCCAATGAAGGAGAACGCCCGCCGCTGGCGGGTTCTGGCAGGTGGTGTGGCCGCGGGCGTGGCCGGCGTGGTCGGTCTTGCCGGCGTCACCGCTTCGGCTGAACCTGTGCTCCCGGTGCCACCCGCTCCGGCGCCGGCGACCGTGACCCAGACCGTCACCGTCGCGCCCACAGCCGCAGGGCAAGCCACGCAACTGACCCCGACCCCCACGGCCGGTTCCGTTGCCTCCTCGACAGGCGCGCAGCCGGACACGCTGCCCTCGACCACCACCACCTCGGCCGTCCCGACGGTGGCGCAACCGACGCTCGTTCCGGCGAGCTCGGGAACGCTCACCGACTTCTTCAAGGACAACGGTGTGCAGCTGGAACCACAGAAACTGCAGGATTTCACCGCGCTGAACATCACGCTGCCGATGCCGGCCGGCTGGACCCAGGTGCCCGACCCCAACGTCCCCGACGCCTTCGCCGTGATCGCCGACCGGGCTGGCGGTGACGGCCTGTACACATCGAACGCCCAGGTGGTGGTGTACCGGCTGATCGGTGACTTCGACCCGAAGGAGGCCATCACCCACGGCTATGTCGATAGTCAGAAGCTGTTCGCTTGGCAGTCCACCTCCGCCTCACTGGCCGATTTCGGCGGCTTCCCGTCGTCGGTCATCGAGGGCACGTACCGCTCCAACGACATGACCTTGAACACGTCCCGGCGCCACGTCATCGCGCAGTCCGGGCCGGACCGCTACCTGGTGTCACTCACGGTGACGACCGCCGCCAGCCAGGCCGTCGCCGCCGCCAACGCCACCGACGCGATCGTCAACGGATTCCGGGTGAGCGCGGCCGGCCCCGCCCCGGCTCCCGCTCCCGGCCCGCTCGCGACACTGCCCGGCCTGGAGCCCGCCCCACAGAACTAGCCGGCGGGCCTCGCCTATTGTGGCCCCATGCTGATTGCGGGCGTGCTGTGCCTGTGCGCGGCCGTGGCATCGGCTGTACTGGGAATCCGGGCCCTGACCCGGCCCCGCGCCGTGGACGTCACCCAGCAGGTCCTGCGGGCAGTTGCGCCGACGCAGCTCGCCGCGGCGGTGATACTGGCCGCCGGCGGGGCGGTGGCACTGGCCGCCGTCCCGAAGATAGGGCTGCCGGTCCTGATCGTGTGCGTGATCGGCGCAGTGAGCACGGTGGCCGTCGGCTCCTGGCAGGGCGCCCGCTATGTCATGCGGCGCGAAGCCGCCCGGGACTGCACCGGCGCCTGCGCGACGTGCACCCTGTCGTGCAACTGACGACCAC
>CAZDYH010000020.1:6253-18616 GCA_964509355.1 uncultured Mycobacterium sp. | reverse complement strand
GGCTGGACCGAGGCGACGCGGTCGTGCTGCTGTTCTGTGGATCGAAGAAGAGCCTGGCGTCCGGCCTGCCGATGGCGCTGGTGTTGTTCCCTGCCGCGGGGGTGGGCCTGATCATGCTGCCGCTGATGATCTTTCACCAGATCCAGCTGCTCGTCTGCGCAGTCATCGCAAGCCGGCTGTCGCGCGTTTCCGGAACCCCCGAACGGGCTGTCAGTTCCGGCTGATGTCGACGGGGTGGGTCGCCAACAGCGACAGCGGCAGCGGCTGACGCCGCAGCACCCGCGCCCACAAATCCACCCGCGGCTCCACCAGAACGTCAGATGGCAGCGCCGACAACACAATCCAGTCGTCGCGTTCGATCTCACCTTCGAGCTGACCGATCGTCCAGCCCGAGTACCCGGCGAAAATGCGCACCCCTTCCACCAGCGGCGCGATTGCCTCCGGGTCGGCGTCGAGGTCCACCATCACCATGCGGCCGGCAACGTGCCGTAGCCCCGGAATCCCCGTGGGATCGGTACCGATCCGCAGCGTCGACAGGCACAGTGCGGCATCGCGCTTAACGGGTCCGCCGACAAACATCGTTTTCGGCTTGGCGGCCAGCTTCGCCCACTGCGGCAGCACGTTGTAGACCGCGGTCTCGCTCGGTCGGTTGAGCACCACACCCAGTGTGCCGCCGTCGTTGTGCTCGACGACGTAGATCACGCTGCGCCGAAACGTCGGCTCCAGTAGGTCGGTGTTGGCCAGCAGCAGCGTTCCGGCCCGCACCCGATGCGCCACCGGTGCGACGAACTCCTCGGGATCCTCTGACTGCGCCACCTCACCATCATGTCATCAGCACATGTTGGCCGTGGCGAAGAAGCGCGGCCCGCCAGCATATTTGTACTGTGGGTCGGGTCGCCCATCAATCTTGCCTGTTGCGCGCTAGGAAGTGATCTCTGTGGTTCACGCGGGCGCACACATCGCCGTCTGGCGGTCGGTGCGCAGCCTGCCCGAATTCTGGCGTCTCCTCGAACTGCGGGCAGTCAGTCAGTTCGGCGACGGCCTCTTCCAGGCCGGGCTGGCCGGCGCGTTGTTGTTCAACCCCGACAGGGCCGCCGATCCCTGGGCGGTCGCCGGCGCCTTCGCTGTACTGTTCCTGCCCTACTCACTGCTGGGCCCGTTCGCCGGCGCGCTACTGGACCGCTGGGATCGGCGTCTGGTGCTGGTCGGCGCGAACCTGGGACGGCTGGTGCTGGTGGTCGGGGTGGCGGTGTTGCTGGCCACCGGCGCCAGCGACCTGGCGGTGCTGTGCAGTGCCCTGATCGTCAACGGATTCACCCGGTTCGTGGCCTCCGGCCTATCCGCGGCCCTGCCGCACGTCGTGCCGCGCGAACAGGTGGTCACCATGAACGCGGTGGCCACCGCGACCGGCGCGGCGGCGGCGTTCCTGGGCGCCAACTTCATGCTGCTGCCCCGCTGGCTGATCGGCACCGGTGACACCGGTGCCGCATCGATCATCTCCCTCGTCACCGTGCCGGTGTCGGTCGCGCTGCTGCTGTCGCTGCGCTTTCCGGCGCACGTGCTGGGCCCCGACGACACCGCCCGCGCGATCCACGGGTCGGTCGCCTACGCGGTCGCCACCGGCTGGCTGCACGGCGCCCGGACGGTGCTCACCACACCCACCGTGGCCGCCACCCTGTCCGGGCTGGCCGCCCACCGGATGGTACTGGGCATCAACACGCTGCTGGTGCTGGTCATCGTCCGGCACAGCGATGCCCAGAACGTCGCCGGCCTGGGCACCGCGGTGGTATTCGTCGCCGCAACCGGCAGCGGATCATTCCTGGCCACCGTCCTGACCCCGCCTGCGGTACGCCGCTGGGGCCGCTACGCCACGGCCAACGGCGCGCTGGTCGCAGCTGCGGTCATTCAGCTCGCCGGCGCCGGATTGCAGCTGCCGGTGATGGTGCTCTGCGGGTTCTTCCTCGGCACGGCAGGTCAGATGGTCAAACTGTGCGCCGACACCGCGATGCAGATCGATGTCGACGACGCGCTGCGCGGGCACGTATTCGCGGTTCAGGACTCGCTGTTCTGGATGTCGTTCATCGCTGCCATAACCGCCTCGGCGGTCGTGATACCCGCTAACGGGCACGCCCCCGCGCTGGTGCTGGCCGGCTCGGTGATCTACCTGGCCGGGCTGGCCGTTCACACGGTCGTCGGCCGCCACGGGCAACCGGCCGGTTAAGGTCAGCGCATGGCCGGTCCGGGTCCCATCGTCGCCGATCTGCGTGCCGAGAGCGACGAGCTCGACGCGCTGGTTGCACCGCTGCCCATAGAGCGCTGGGCGAAGCCCACCCCGGCGCCGGGGTGGACCATCGCCCATCAGATCGCCCATCTGCTGTGGACCGACCGGGTCGCGCTGACCGCCATCACCGACGAAGCGGCCTTCGCCGACCTGCTCACCGCAGCCGCGGCCAATCCGACGGGTTTCGTCGATGACGCCGCCGAACAGCTCGCGCGCACGGCTCCGGCTGAGCTGCTCGCCGACTGGCGCAGCACCCGCGCCCAGTTGCACGAGGCGCTGCTGGCCGTTCCGGAGCGCCGCAAGCTGCTGTGGTTCGGGCCGCCGATGAGCGCCGCGTCGATGGCGACGGCCCGGCTGATGGAGACGTGGGCGCACGGCCTCGACGTGGCCGACGCGCTCGGCGTGAAGCGGGCCGCCAGCGCACGGTTGCGGTCGATCGCACACCTCGGGGTGCGCACCCGCGACTACGCCTACGTGGTCAACGGCCTGACCCCACCGGCGGAGCCGTTCCTGGTGGAACTAACGGCTCCAGATGGCGACACCTGGTCATGGGGTCCGGCCGACGCCGCACAGCGGGTCACCGGTTCGGCCGAGGACTTCTGCTTCCTGGTCACCCGGCGGCGCCCGCTGGCCGCACTGGACATCACCGCCCACGGCGCCGACGCGCAACGCTGGCTGGAAATCGCCCAGGCGTTCGCCGGTCCGCCCGGTCCTGGGCGCTAGCGCTTGCGCTCGTTCTCCGCGAGAGTGCGCAGAATGCCAGGATTTGCGGCGTGTCGCCGGCGCGACACGCACGCTCGCGGGTGGTGAAGGTGGTTCACAGTGCGGTCGCGTCGTCGGCGGCGCCGTCACCGTCGGTATCGCTCAGCCGCACGTTCCAGCGCCCGTCGCCGTCGCTGTCGACATATGCCGTGTCGTAGCCGCCGGCATCCCCGCCCTGGCCGGCCCCGCACATCGCGCGGTCGGCCAGCCCGTTGCCATCGGTGTCGAGCACCCGGTCATCGGAGCGGCCGTCGGAGTCGAAGTCGACGAGCGGGCCACCGGTGTGCTCGACACCGTCGAGGCCGAACCACCGCAGTTGCCCACCGCGGTCCACCGTCACCGCCCACGTTCCCGAGCCGTCGTCGCTGAAGTAGCTCTCCGCCGCGCCGTCATCGTCGAGATCCAGCGCGGCGTGGTCGGCGACGCCGTCGCCGTCGAGATCGGCCAGCGCGTCGTCGCGCATACCGTCCCCGTCGAAGTCCAGTCCGACCGCATCCAGACGGCCGTCCCCATCAAGGTCGATATCGGGCGGCCCGTCCCACATCGTCGCCGCCCCGTCTCCGGCACCAAAGCAGTACTCCATACCTGCTCAGACGAAACCGGCGGGTCACTGGTTCCGGCTACTCCACCACGCCAGCAGCTCAGCGGTCGCCTCCTCGCGGGTCAGCGGCCCGCGGTCCAGGCGCAGCTCCTTGAGGTACCGCCACGCCTCGCCGACCTGCGGGCCCGCCGGTATACCAAGCAGCTCCATGATCTCGTTGCCGTCGAGGTCGGGGCGAACCCGCTGCAGGTCCTCCTTGGCGGCCAGGGCTGCGATCCGGGACTCCAGCTGGTCGTAGTTGGACTGCAGCTGCTGCGCCCGCCGCCGGTTGCGGGTCGTGCAGTCGGCACGCACCAGCTTGTGCAGCCGCGACAGCAGCGGGCCGGCATCGGTGACGTATCGACGCACAGCGGAGTCGGTCCACTTGCCGTCGCCGTAGCCGTGGAAACGCAGGTGCAGATAGACCAGCTGCGAGACGTCGTCGACCCGCTGCTTGGAAAACTTCAGCGCCCGCATCCGCTTGCGCGTCATCTTGGCGCCGACTACCTCGTGGTGATGGAAGCTCACGCCGCCGTCGGGCTCGTGGCGGCGGGTGGCGGGTTTGCCGATATCGTGCAGCAGGGCGGCCCAGCGCAGCACCAGGTCCGGGCCACCTTCCGGAACTGGGTCCTCCAACTCGATCGCCTGCCGCAACACCGTGAGCGAATGCTGGTAGACGTCCTTGTGCTGGTGGTGCTCATCGATGGCCATCCGCATGTTGCCGACCTCGGGCAGCACCACCTCGCCCAGCCCGGTCTGCACCATCAGCTCGATGCCGGCCACCGGATCGTGGCCCAGCAGCAGCTTGTCCAGCTCGGCAGCCACCCGTTCCACGGTGATGCGGCCCAGCTGCGGCGCCATGTCCTCGATCGCGGTCCGCACCCCGGGCGCGACGGTGAAACCGAGCTGCGAGATGAACCGGGCGGCGCGCAGCATGCGCAGCGGGTCGTCGCCGAACGACACCGACGGGGCCGCCGGCGTGTCCAGCACGCGATCGCGCAGTGCCGCCAGACCATCCAGTGGATCAACGAATTCGCCCGGGCCGTCGGGGGTGATCCGCACCGCCATCGCGTTCACGGTGAAATCCCGGCGCAGCAGGTCGTCGTCCAGACGGTCACCGAAGCGCACCTCCGGGTTGCGGGATACCTGGTCATAGCTGTCGGCGCGGAACGTGGTGATCTCCACCCGCTCTCCGAACTTGCCCGCACCGACGGTGCCGAAGTCGATACCGGTGTCCCACAGCGCATCGGCCCACGGCCGCAGGACGCGCTGCACTTCGTCGGGCCGGGCGCCGGTGGCAAAATCCAGATCGGCGCCAAGCCGGCCCAG
Source organism: uncultured Mycobacterium sp. (assembly GCA_964509355.1). Classification (GTDB taxonomy): domain Bacteria; phylum Actinomycetota; class Actinomycetes; order Mycobacteriales; family Mycobacteriaceae; genus Mycobacterium. Next base: position 13,664 of record CAZDYH010000020.1, on the reverse strand, counting down.
CACCGCGTCCCGCACGCTGCCACCGACCAGATACAGCTCATGGCCCGCCGCAGCGAACAGCGAACCCAGGCCGCGCAGCAGCTCGCTGTGCTGGTTCAACGCCACCGCGGCGGCGGCCAGCAGCGCGGCGTCCTGGGCGGCTTCGGGCACGGTCGATGAGCCTAATGTGCGGGCGCGCAGCGGACTACCGGCGAGTGCACCGGGCCGCCCACCGGGTGCCAGCTACTATCGCTTGGGTGTCGGACGGCGAGCAGGCCAAACCACGACGGCGGCGAAGCCGGCGCCGTGGTCGGCGGGCTGCCGGTCCGGCGGATCACGCCGTGGTGGACAGTGCTTCCGCATGGCCTTCCCCCGCGGCAGCCGCGACCCCGGCAAAACCGGGCCAACGCAGGCCGCAACGGCTGCGCACCGTTTACGAGACCTCGGCCGGCGGGCTGGTCATCGACGGTATCGACGGCCCCCGGGAAACCCAGGTCGCCGCGCTCATCGGACGCGTCGACCGGCGCGGCCGGACGCTGTGGTCACTGCCGAAGGGCCACATCGAGCAGGGTGAGACCGCTGAGCAGACCGCTATCCGCGAGGTCGCCGAGGAGACCGGTATCCAGGGCAGCGTGCTCGCGGCGCTGGGCAGCATCGATTACTGGTTCGTCACCGAGGGCCGCCGGGTGCACAAGACCGTGCACCACTACCTGTTGCGGTTCTCCGGCGGAGAACTCTGCGACGAGGACCTCGAGGTCAGCGAGGTGGCCTGGGTACCGGTGCACGAACTGCCGGCCCGGCTGGCCTACGCCGACGAACGCCGGCTGGCCGAGCTGGCCGGTGAACTGATCGACGTGCTGCAGACCGACGGCCCCGCCGCGCTGCCGCCGCTGCCGCCGACCTCGCCGCACCGGCGGGCCCAGACGCATTCGCGCACCCGCAACCGTCGTCCCGACGGACCCGCAGCGGGCCGGACGAACGGCTGCGGACCGGGGCCGTGACCGGCGAACGCCGGCGCGCGGTGCCGGGCATCGTCACCGCGGTGCTGCCGCGCATCGTGATGGTGATCGCCCTGCTCACGCCGCTGACCGCCGCACCCCCTGCCGCCGCTGGCGAACCGGGGGCGATGCCGTTCGTCCAGGTGCGGGTGGATCGCGTCACACCGGATGTGGTCACCACCACCAGCGCACCGATCCTCACCGTCACCGGAACGGTGACCAACGTCGGCGACCGCCCGGTTCGCGACGTGGTGGTTCGCCTCGAGCACGCCGCGGCCGTCACCTCGTCAGCTGGGCTACGCACCAACCTCGACGGCGCAGGCGACCAGTTCCAGCCGGTCGGCGAGTTCATCACGGTGGTACCCGAACTGCAGCGCGGGCAGGACGTCGGGTTCACCCTGTCCTACGCGATGCGGTCGGAAGCGCAGCCGTCGATGGAGATTGACCGGCCCGGCATCTACCCGGTGCTGATCAACGTCAACGGCACCCCCGACTACGGCGAGCCCGCCCGCCTCGACGACGCCCGGTTCCTGCTGCCGGTGATCGGGGTTCCGCCCGACGCGGCCAACCCGTCCGCCGACGCACTGACGGACGTCGTCGCACCGGACACCTCCAAGCCCCTGCAGGTGACCATGCTGTGGCCGCTGGCCGACCGGCCCCGGCTGGCCCCCGGTGCGCCCGGCGGCACGACACCGGTCCGGCTGATGGACGACGATCTCGCGACATCGCTGGCCTCAGGCGGGCGGCTGGACGGCCTGCTCTCGGCTGCGGATTTCGCCACCAGTCCCGCCGTCGACCCGGGCGGCGAGGTCGGCCGCGCACTGTGCCTGGCCGTCGACCCCGACCTGCTGGTCACGGTCAACGCGATGACGAGCGGTTACGTCGTGTCCGATGCTGCCGACGGCCTCGGGACGGCGACCCGCCCCGGTACCGGGCAGGTCGCCGCCACGGCCTGGCTGGATCGGCTCCGCACACTGGCCCGGCGGATGTGCGTGGCGCCAACACCGTACGCGCAGGCCGACCTCGACGCCCTGCAACGCGTCGGCGATCCCGGCCTGAGCTCCATCGCCACCAACGCCACCAGCGACATCGTCGACCAGATCCTCGGCATCACCTCCACCCGTGGTGCCACGCTGATCGGGGACGGTCCACTCACCAGCCGCGCGGTCGAGCTGCTCAGCGCGCAGGGCAAGACCGTGGCGATCGCGGCGGCCAACGGTGCGGCCCGGGACGATACCGGCGAACCCGCCACCGCGGATGTCACCCCGCGCCGACTGTCCCCGCAGGTGGTGGCCGCGCCGTTCGACCCGGCCGTCGGCGCCGCGCTCGCCGCGGCGGGCACCGACCCGGGGGCACCGACCTATCTGGACACCTCCCTCGATGTCCCGCTCAAACATGATTCCGCGACCGCGCGCCGACAGGACGCGCTCGGCTCGATGCTGTGGCGCGGCCTGCAACCCGACATAGAGCCACGCACCCAGATCCTGCTGCCCCCGATGGTCTGGAGCCTGCAGTCCGACGACGCGCAGGCGATCCTGACCGGGCTTTCGACCACGATCCGCTCGGGCTTGGCCACGCCGCGGCCCCTGACCGCGGTGATCGCCGAGGCGGACTCGATCGGGCCGGAGATTGCCGAGCCGCCGCAGCCGTCGATGGACGGCACCTTGCGCGCGCCGTTCGACGACGACGTCGTGTCCGATATCGCCGGTCAGGTGGGCCGGCTGTGGGGCCTCACCGCGGCACTGACCACCGACCCCCGCACCGGGCTGACCGGTGCGCAGTACACGGCACCGTTACGCGAGGACATGCTGCGTGCGCTGAGCCAGTCCGAACCGCCCGACACCCGCAACGGGCTGGCCCGGCAGCGGCTGGGGGTGGTCGGCAACACCATCAATGACCTGTTCGGTGCGGTAACGATCGTGAACCCCGGCGGCTCCTACACGCTGGCCACCGAACGCAGCCCGCTGCCACTGGCGCTGCGCAACGATCTGGCCGTTCCGATCCGGGTCAGGCTCCAGGTCGACGCCCCGCCCGGGATGACCGTTACCGACATCGGGGAGCAGGAGCTGCCACCTGGCTACCTGCCGTTACGCGTGCCGATCGAGGTGCACTTCACCCAGCGTGTCGCGGTCGACGTAACGCTGCGCACGCCGGACGGGTTAGCGCTCGGTGAACCGGTGCGGCTGTCGGTGCACTCCAATGCGTACGGCAAGGTGCTGTTCCTGATCACGCTGGCGGCGGCCGCGGTGCTGGTGGCGCTGGCGAGTCGGCGGCTGTTGCATCGCTTCCGCGGTCAGCCCGACCCCGCCGATCTGGACCGCCCCCGTCGCCCGGGCGAAGAGCCGCTGAAATGAGCACCCCCGGCCGGCGCGTACCTCCGCCGGCGCAACCGTACGTCCGCGCCGAGCTCTCCGACGCCGCGGTGGTGTCGCGGTCCTGGTCGATGGCGTTCGCGACGCTGGTCAGCCGGATCACCGGCTTCACCCGGATCGTGCTACTCGCGGCGATCCTGGGTGCTGCGCTGTCCAGCGCCTTCACGGTGGCCAACCAGCTGCCGAACCTGGTCGCCGCGCTGGTGCTGGAGGCGACGTTCACCGCGATATTCGTGCCGGTGCTCGCCCGCGCGGAACGCGACGATCCGGACGGCGGGGCGGCCTTCGTGCGTCGCCTGGTCACGCTCGCCACCACGCTGCTGCTGGTCGCCACGGTCCTGTCCGTGGCAGCCGCCCCGCTGCTCGTTCGGCTGATGTTGGGCAGCCACCCGCAAGTCAACCAGCCGTTGACCACTGCGTTTGCCTATCTGCTGCTGCCGCAGGTGATCTTCTATGGCCTTTCGTCGGTGTTCATGGCGATCCTGAACAACCGCAACGTGTTCGGTGCACCCGCGTGGGCGCCCGTCGTCAACAACCTGGTGGCGATCGCCACCCTTGGTCTGTATCTGATTGTGCCGGGAGAACTTTCGGTTGACCCCGTGCAGATGGGCAACGCCAAGCTGTTGGTGCTGGGCATCGGAACCACACTGGGCGTGTGCGCCCAGGCCGCGGTGCTGCTGGTGGCGATCCGGCGTGAACGGATCAGTTTGCGGCCGCTGTGGGGTGTCGACGAGCGGCTCAAGCGTTTCGGCACGATGGCCGCGGCCATGGTTCTCTATGTGCTGATCAGCCAACTCGGCCTGGTGGTCGGCAACCGGGTTGCCAGTGCGGCAGCGGCTTCGGGTCCCGCGATCTACAACTACACCTGGCTGGTGCTGATGCTGCCATTCGGCATGATCGGCGTGACCGTGCTGACGGTGGTGATGCCGCGGCTGAGCCGAAACGCCGCGGCGAACGACACCCCGGCGGTGCTGGCCGATCTGTCGCTGGCCACCCGGTTGACGATGGTCACGCTCATCCCGATCGTGGTGTTCATGACCGTCGGCGGTCCCGCCATCGGTAGCGCACTGTTCGCCTACGGCAAGTTCGGTGAGGTCGACGCCGGTTATCTGGGCAGGTCAATTGCGCTGTCGGCGTTCACCTTGATCCCGTACGCCCTGGTGCTGCTGCAGCTGCGCGTCTTCTACGCCCGCGAGCAACCCTGGATCCCGATCGTGGTGATCGTCGTCATCACCACGGTCAAGATCGTCGCGTCCGTGCTTGCTCCGCATCTCACCGACGACCCCGAACTGGTCGCGGGCTACCTGGGCCTGGCCAACGGCCTCGGCTTCCTCGCCGGCGCCGCCGTGGGCTATCAGCTGCTGCGGCGCACGCTGCGACCACCCGACGGCCGGCTGCTCAGCCTGGAAGTGGTCCGGACGATCGTGGTGACCGTTGCGGCGTCGTTGCTTGCCGGGCTCATCGGCCAGGCGGCGGACCAACTGCTGGGGCTGGAATCGCTGACCGCCCGCGGCGGCGGCGCCGGTTCGCTGCTGCGGCTCCTGGTGCTCGGCGTGATCATGCTTCCGATCGTTGCGACCGTAATGCTCGCCGCCCGGGTGCCTGAGGCGCAGGCCGCCCTGGGCGCCGTCCGGCGCCGCCTCCGCCGGGGCGGTACGGTAGCCGCCGCCCGAAGTGGGACACCGGACCCGCCACCTCGTTACACCCCCGTCACGTACCCTGAGCAGACGAATTCGTTCGCGCCAAGGCGGTGGTCGGCCCCCGAGCCCGCTCGCGGTGCGCCTCCGGCACCAGTAGCCGGAGCTGTGGTGCGGAAAGGACCGGCGGTGACCGACGAACCCTCGGGCAGATCCGCGCCCAGCCCTGCAGCAGAAGCGACGGCCAAGATTCCACGCCCGGCCCCGGACGACTTCCAGCCCGATGTGTCCGCTGACCTTCAGGTCGGCACGGTGCAACCGCCGCTGCCACCGAAGCGTCCCCGCTCAGACTTCGCGGGCGATCCCAGCCGCGAGCCCATCGCGTTCGACGCCCCCCGGGGGCCTGCGATGGAGTCGGCCGCACCCGAGGACGATGTTCATCTGATTCCCGGCGCCAGCATCGCCGGCGGTCGTTATCGACTGCTGGTATTCCACGGCGGTCCGCCCGCGCTGCAGTTCTGGCAAGCGCTGGACACCGCGCTGGATCGTCAGGTTGCGCTGACGTTCGTCGGCCCCGATGGAACCCTTTCGGACGAGCGGGTGCAGGCGATCCTGTCCCGCACCCTTCGGCTGAGCAAAGTCGACATGCCGGGCATTGCCCGGGTTCTCGACGTCGCCCACACCGGAGTGGGCGGGCTGGTGGTGTCGGAGTGGATCCGCGGCGGGTCGCTGCAGGAAGTAGCGGCAACCTCGCCCTCGCCGATCGGCGGAGCCCGCGCGATCCAGTCCCTGGCGGCAGCGGCGGAGGCCGCTCACCGCGCCGGCGTCGCCCTGTCGATCGACCATCCCAGCCGGGTGCGGGTCAGCATCGAGGGCGATGTCGCGCTGGCCTTCCCGGCGACAATGCCCGATGCCACCCCCGAGGACGATATCCGGGGAATCGGCGCAGCGCTGTACGCCCTGCTGGTCAACCGCTGGCCGCTGGCCGAATCCGGCGTGCGCAGCGGGCTGGAACCGGCTGCGCTCGATGGCGCCGGGCAACCCGTCGAACCCCGCTCCGTCGATCCGGGTATACCGTTCCAGATCTCTGCGGCCGCGGCCCGCTCCGTTCAGGCGGACGGCGGAATCCGCAGCGCGCCAACACTATTGAATCTTCTGCAACAGGCCACCGCCTTGGCCGACCGCACCGAGTTGATGGGCCCCGTCGACGAAGCCGCACCGCCTCCGCCGCGCGTCCACCCCAGCCCGCCGCAGGACGAGGAAGCCCACGCCCGTCGGCGTCGCGGCCTGATGGTGGGTGTCGGTGTTGGCGGTGCCATTCTGGTGGTGGCTCTGATCGTGCTGGCGTCGGTGCTGAGCAAGATCTTCGGCGATGTGGGCGGCGGGTTGGACAAGGGCGAACTCGGGCTGAACGCGCCCACCTCGTCGCAGGCCGACGACGGGTCCGCGGGCGGCGTCGTCAAACCGGTGCGCGCGACCGTCTTCTCCCCCGAGGGTGGGGCTGACGCGCCGAGCCTGGCCGGTCTGGCGATCGACGGGAACCCCGCCACCGTCTGGCCGACCGACACCTATTCCGATGCGGCCCCGTTCCCGGGCTTCAAGAACGGTGTCGGCCTGTTGTTGCAGCTACCCAAGCCCACCGTCATCGGCAGCGTCACCATCGACGTCTCCAGCACCGGCACCCAGGTGCAAGTCCGCTCGGCGTCGACCGCGACACCCGCCACGCTGGAGGACACCACCGCCCTCACCGCGCCGACACCGGTGCAGCCGGGCCAGAACACCATCCCCGTCAACGCTTCGGCGCCCACGTCGAATGTGCTGGTGTGGATCTCAACGCTGGGCACCACCGACGGCGAGAGCCGGACCGATGTCTCGGAGATCACGTTGAAGGCGGCGTCGTGACAAAGCCGGTATACCAACACAGGTGAAGTGCCGAGCCCCGCCTGGCTCGTTAGTGTCCCGCCGTGGCCAGCTCCGGGGGAAACGCTCAGCAGCAACGCAACGACGCCGAGTTACTGGCCGCACATGCGGCCGGGGACCGCTATGCATTCGAGGAGCTGTTCTATCGCCACTACCGCCAGCTGCACCGGCTGGCGCGCCTCACCAGCCGCAACCCCGAGGACGCGGCCGACGCGCTCCAGGACGCGATGCTCGCTGCGCACCGCAGCGCGGGCTCGTTCCGCAATGATGCTGCGGTCAGCAGCTGGCTGTACCGCATCGTCGTCAACGCCTGTCTGGACCGGATACGCCGTAACAAGGCCTACCCCACCACCGTCCTGGACGTCGACCACTACTTCGTCACCGATCGAACGGCTCATGTCGAGACCGCCATCGTGGTGCAGCGCGCTCTCATGCGGTTGCCCGTGGGACAACGTGCCGCAGTCGTGGCGGTTGACATGCAGGGTTACTCAATCGCGGACACCGC
>CAZDYH010000020.1:1816-6153 GCA_964509355.1 uncultured Mycobacterium sp. | reverse complement strand
TGCCGCGCACTCTCTCCGTCCGGGTGAGCGCAGGACGGTGCGGCTACTCGGCGCCGCCGCCGGCCTGGCCGCAGCCATCACCGCCGTCGGACTCGGGACGGCGGCGCTGGTGCGCGCACCATCAACCACGCCGGGCACGCTCCCGACCGCGCTGCACATCACGGTCTCGGCCCCGCCGGCGGTGGTGCCACTGGCTGGCCCGCAGATCGTCGGGCTGCTCGCCCGGCAACCCGACTACGGCGCACTCAGCGACCCACAGCGCCGCGCCTCGTGTCTGAGCGGCCTCGGCTATCCGTCGTCGGTCACGGTGCTCGGCGCGCAGCCGATCGACGTCAACGGCCACGCGGGTGTGCTGCTGGTGCTGCCCGGCGACACACCCCGCGAGCTGGTAGCCCTGGCGGTGGCGCCGAACTGCAGCTCAGCGGACACCGGGCTGATCGCGGACACGATGGTGGACCGGCCGTAGTGCTCAGCGGGAACACCCCGGCATACCCTGGTGTTTGACCGAGTGCCACGTAATGCACTCATCTTGCGGATGCACCGGCACGACAGCCGCGGCAGAAAGGCTCGCATGACCGAAACACCCACCGTGCACGACGTCATCGTGATCGGATCCGGCCCCGCCGGGTACACCGCGGCGATTTACGCGGCTCGCGCGCAGCTTTCGCCGGTGGTGTTCGAGGGCACCTCGTTCGGTGGCGCCCTGATGACCACCACCGAGGTGGAGAACTACCCCGGTTTCCGCGACGGCATCACCGGCCCGGAACTGATGGACGAGATGCGCGAGCAGGCGCTGCGTTTCGGCGCCGATCTGCAGATGGAAGACATCGAGTCGGTGTCGCTGGAGGGCCCGGTCAAGTCGGTCGTCACCGCGGGTGGTGAGACCTACCACGCGCGGGCCGTCATCCTCGCGATGGGCGCCGCCCCGCGGTATCTCAACGTGCCGGGCGAGCAGGCGCTGCTGGGCCGCGGCGTGAGCTCGTGCGCCACCTGCGACGGCTTCTTCTTCCGCGACCAGGACATCGCCGTTATCGGCGGTGGCGACTCGGCGATGGAGGAAGCCACCTTCCTGACCCGATTCGCCCGCAGTGTGACAATCGTGCACCGCCGCGATGAGTTCCGGGCCTCGAAGATCATGCTGGAGCGCGCCCGATCCAACGAGAAGATCACGTTCGTGACGAACACAACCGTGCTCGCCGTGGACGGCGACAGTACGGTCACCGGGCTGCGCCTGCACAACACCCTCACCGGCGAGGACACGACACTGCCGGTGACCGGTGTCTTCGTCGCCATCGGCCATGATCCGCGGTCCGGCTTGGTGGACGGCACCATTGACCTCGACCCCGATGGATACGTGCTGGTGCGCGGCCGCACCACCTGCACATCGCTGGACGGCGTCTTCGCCGCCGGAGACCTGGTGGACCGGACCTACCGGCAGGCCATCACCGCCGCCGGCAGCGGCTGCGCGGCAGCCATCGATGCCGAACGCTGGCTGGCCGAGGCTACCGAGCAGACGCACGGCGGGGTCGCCGGGCCCGGGACCCCGGATACCACCGACACCGACCTGATTGGAGCCCCGCTATGACCGACCTCGACAAGTCCGGCGCAACCGTGGCCGTCTCTGACGATTCGTTCGCCGAGGATGTACTGTCCAGCAATAAGCCTGTCCTGGTTGACTTTTGGGCGACCTGGTGTGGGCCTTGCCGGATGGTGGCGCCGGTGCTCGAGGAGATCGCCGCCGAGAAGGCCGGGCAGCTCACCGTCGCCAAGCTCGATGTGGACGCCAACCCGCACACCGCGCGCGACTTCCAGGTGGTGTCCATCCCGACGATGATCCTGTTCAAGGACGGGCAGCCGGTCAAGCGCATCGTCGGCGCGAAGGGCAAGGCCGCGTTGCTGCGCGAACTCGCTGACGTGGTGCCCGACGTCATCTAGTCTGCCAGTTGGTGCCGGCCTGTCTCGCCTGGCGTTTTCCCTAATCGGGCGGTGTCTGAGACAATACTGCCTAGCCTGTCTTTGGAATCGTCAGCGCTGTATCCGATGGTGACAACCGTGACCGAAGGGCCCTGGTATGTCGAGTCTGCGTCATGGTGCCGGAAGCGACGCTCTGCGCCGTGGTGCCCGCAGCGGTGCGGTCATCGAGATCCGGGCCGCGCTCGCCGCGCTCGGGCTGGTCGACAGCCCCGACGCGGACCTGACCACCGGCAAGCACGTGGCGCTCGACCTGTTCGACGCCGAGCTCGACGAGGCGGTTCGCGCTTTTCAGCAGCACCGCGGACTGCTCGTCGACGGCATCGTCGGTGAGGCGACCTACCGTGCCCTGCGGGAGGCGTCCTACCGGTTGGGCGCGCGTACGCTGAGTCACCAGTTCGGCGCCCCGATGTACGGTGACGATGTCGCTACGTTGCAGGCCCGGCTGCAGGATCTCGGGTTCTACACCGGACTGGTGGACGGCCATTTCGGGCTGCTGACTCACAACGGGCTGATGTCATACCAACACGAGTACGGTCTGTCCTCCGACGGCATCTGCGGGCCGGAAACCTTGCGCTCGTTGTACTTTCTCGGTTCGCGGGTCACCGGCGGCTCGCTGCACGCGATCCGTGAGGAGGAGCTGGTCCGCCGATCGGGGCCGAAACTGTCGGGCAAGCGGATCATCATCGATCCCGGCCGTGGCGGTGCCGACTACGGCCTGCTCACCCACGGCCCCGCGGGCCCGATCAGCGAAGCAGATGTGCTGTGGGACTTGGCCAGTCGGCTGGAGGGCCGGATGACCGCGATCGGTATGGAGACATTTCTGTCGCGCCCGGCGAATCGCAGTCCGTCGGACGCCGAGCGCGCAGCGACCGCTAACGCCGTCGGCGCCGACTTGATGATCGGCCTGCGCTGCGCCACCCAGCCCAGTCCGTCGGCTAACGGAGTGGCCTCGTTCTACTTCGGCAACTCACACGGGTCCGTCTCCACCATTGGCCGCAACCTGGCCGACTTCATCCAGCGAGAAGTGGTGGCCCGCACCGGGTTACGGGATTGCCGTACCCATGGCCGCACCTGGGATCTGCTCCGGCTGACCCGGATGCCGTCAGTGCAGGTCGACATCGGCTACATCACCAACCCACGCGATCGCTCGATGCTTGTCTCCACGCAGTGCCGCGATTCGATCGCCGAGGGCATCCTGGCCGCGGTCAAGCGACTGTATCTGTTGGGCAAGAACGACCGTCCGACAGGTACCTTCACGTTCGCCGAGCTACTGGCCCACGAGTTGTCGGTGGAGCAGGCGGGTCGCCTCAGCGGCTCGTAGTCGCGGTACCCGCCCCTACGGGTTGCTGCAGCTGCGCATTCTCCAGCAGGCGTTCCAGGGCTGCCTCGACCTCGGCCTTCCAGCCCAGGCCCTTGTCCAGCTCCAGCCGCAGCCGGGGGAAGTAGCGGTGCGGTGCGACCACGACGAATCCCACTTCCCGCAGGAAGTCGGCGTCGATGACGCACTGCTCGACCGAGCAGTCGCCGAGCGCTTCCACCGCTGGCCGGAGGTCGGGATCGACGGTCCGCGGGTCCACCAGTTCCGCGGCCTCCGGGGTCCTGCCGAACGCCTCCAGGGCCCGCACCCCCCGACGGGCGAGTTCGACGACGACCTGCGCGATCAGGCCGCGCGGCAGGCCGTCGCCGGTATGTCCGGGCTCGACGCCCATCGACGTCAACAGCACCGCATCGGCGCTCACCGGCGCCGTGGGAAACCGTTGGGCCCGCGGCACTGCTCCCGGCGGGGCATAGAGCACGTATCCCAGGCAGGGTGGCTCGCCGGCGCTTGCGCCACCGGTGGCCGGCGCAGGTGTCGCGATCTGACCGCATGAGCCCCACTCCAGCATCACCATCGAGAGCCAGGCTTCTTTCTCGAATTCCGGATCGGCGAGGTGATCGTCATGACCGAGCGTCGCCGGGTCCACCTCCCAGAAGACACAGCGGCGCGCGTGCTTGGGCAGCTGCTCGAATGCCTCGAGCCGCAGCGGCGTGATACGAGTGGACACTAGCCTCCCAAGCTTCCATGCGGTGCGGACGTGCGCAGCGGCCCTTCCAGAATAGGAGAGTCGAGCACATCAGGACCAGTGCCGGCGCTGCGGCGCTTTGAATCTCGGCCCGCTGGCCGAATAATATTGTGGCACAGCCGAATTCCTTGTAGTTCGTAGCGATGGGCGCAGGCAGCGCGCACGGATGTGTCACAGTGACGTAATTACCTGGTACGCCGGGTCAGCTGTCTTGCGTGTCCATCATGGCGACGATGCGCTGCAGATCGTCGACTGATCCGAACTCCACCACGATCTTGCCCTTGCGTTTGCCGAGGCTCA
>CAZDYH010000020.1:0-1716 GCA_964509355.1 uncultured Mycobacterium sp. | reverse complement strand
TCGTCGACTGATCCGAACTCCACCACGATCTTGCCCTTGCGTTTGCCGAGGCTCACCGTCACGCGCGTATCGAATGCGCTCGACAGCCGCTCAGCAACGTCTTGCAGGCCCGGCATCTGGATCGGCCTGCGGCGCGGTGGGGCCGGCGCGGACCCGTCCCCGCGGTTGGCCAACGTGACGGCTTCCTCGGTGGCACGGACCGACAGACCCTCGGCAACAATGCGGGCCGCCAGTTCCTCCTGCGCCTCAGGGCCCGCTTCGAGAGCCAGCAGCGCCCGGGCGTGGCCGGCGGACAGCACACCCGCGGCCACCCGTCGCTGAACCGCGATCGGCAGCCGAAGCAGCCGGATCATGTTCGTGATCAGCGGGCGGGACCGGCCGATGCGGGCCGCCAGCTCTTCGTGGGTGACGCCGAATTCGTCGAGCAACTGTTGGTACGCCGCCGCCTCTTCCAACGGGTTGAGCTGTGCCCGGTGGATGTTCTCGAGTAAGGCGTCGCGCAGCAAATGGTCATCTGCGGTCTCACGGACGATCGCGGGGATGGTCGCCAGACCGACTTGCTGCGCCGCCCGCCAGCGGCGCTCCCCCATCACCAGTTGGTAGCGTGGCGCTGCGCCGGCGGAGACGGGCACGGCCCGCACCACGATCGGTTGCATGAGGCCGAATTCCTGGATCGAGTGGACCAGTTCGGCCAGCGACTCGTCGTCGAAGACCTGCCGCGGTTGGCGTGGGTTCGGTTCGATGGCAGACGGATCGATCTCCCGGTAGACCGCGCCGACACTGTCGAAGTCCGTGAGTGGCGCCCCACCGAGGACGACATCGGCGGCGGCGGCGCCCATCCGCGGGCCCATCGACCCCACTCCCCCTTCGACGGGCCCGGTCGGAATCAGCGACGCAAGGCCGCGGCCGAGGCCCCCCTTCCGGCGTGACGGCTGACTCATCAGCATTGTCCCTTCTTCGCGCTCATCAGCACGGTCCCTGCACGGGTGGTCTGTCACGCTCGGCAAGCTCCCGGCCGGCGTCGAGATAGCTCATCGCGCCGCGGGAGCCGGGGTCGTAGTCGATGATCGTCATGCTGTAGCCGGGGGCTTCCGACACTTTGACGCTGCGGGGAATCACAGTGCGCAGCACCTTGGGGCCGAAGTAGCGGCGTACCTCATCGGCCACCTGATCGGCTAGCTTGGTCCGGCCGTCGTACATCGTCAGGATAACGGTGGTGACGTTCAGCTTCGGGTTGAGATGCGCTTTCACCATCTCGATATTGCTCATCAGCTGTGACACCCCCTCCAGCGCGTAGTACTCGCATTGGATCGGGATCAGCACCTCGGGGGCGGCGACGAGCGCATTGATGGTGAGCAGACCGAGTGACGGCGGGCAGTCGATGAAGACGTAGTCGAAGTCGAGGCTGTCCAGATCCGCCAGCGCGGTGCGCAGCCGGTTCTCGCGTGCGACCATGCTGACCAACTCGATCTCGGCTCCAGCCAGGTCGATGGTGGCGGGCACGCAGAACAGTCGGTCGCTGTGCGGGCTCTTGCGCAGTGCGGACCGCAGGGGGATCTCGCCCAGCAACACCTCGTACGACGACGGTGTCCCGGAGTGGCGCTCGGCGATACCGAGGGCCGTACTTGCATTGCCCTGGGGGTCCAGATCGATGACCAACGTCTTCAAGCCCTGAACCGCCAGTGCGGCCGCGAGGTTGACTGCCGTGGTCGTCTT
>CAZDYH010000019.1:24811-26584 GCA_964509355.1 uncultured Mycobacterium sp. | reverse complement strand
CTGCGCTTGCCCAGGATGATCGCGAGCACCAGACCCGCGGCACCGGCGTTGATATGGACCGCGGTTCCACCGGCGAAGTCGATTGCCTTGAGCTTGTTGGCAATCCAGCCACCGTACTCACCGGTGATCCCGTCGAAGGCGAACACCCAGTGCGCGACCGGGAAGTAGACGAAGGTTGCCCACAGACCGGCGAACACCAGCCAGCCGCCGAACTTGAGCCGGTCGGCCACCGCACCCGAGATCAGGGCCACGGTGATGATCGCGAACATCAGCTGGAAGGCGACGAAGACGGTCTGGGGCAGCGTGCCGGCCAGCGGAATGTCCACCGCCGCAGTGCCCGTGGTCGGATCGGCCGCAACCGCGTTGCCACTGATCAGGCCCTTGAGACCCCAGTACTGGGTGGGATCGCCGAACAGGTTGCCGACATCGTTGCCGAAGGCAAGCGAGTAGCCGTACAGCACCCACAGCACCGTCACCACGCCCATCGCGCTGATGCTCATCATCAGCATGTTGAGCACGCCCTTGGCGCGAACCATGCCGCCGTAGAAGAACGCCAGACCCGGCGTCATCAACAGCACGAGCGCTGAACTGGCCAGCATCCACGCCGTGTCACCGGTATCCGGTTGACCCAAAATCGGGAATTGGTCCACTCGCGATTTCCTCCTCTGCCCGTGGCACGGCCGCAAAGGGTACGACCGTCAACCTGGTCCAGAACAATGCTGAGTGGTTGTTTCGGGTAAGACGCTGTGGTGTTTCGCCCGTGTGAACGGATTGGCCGCTTGCGTTTCGCAGGTGTTACATCCCGCCTTTTGACGCTTGAGCCGATTCTTGCGGGTCAGCCCAACAGCGCATCGACGAACGCGGCGGGTTCGAACGGGGCCAGATCGTCCGGTCCTTCGCCCAGGCCGACGAGCTTGACCGGTACACCCAGTTCCTGCTGGACGCGGAACACGATCCCGCCCTTGGCGGTGCCGTCGAGCTTGGTGAGCACGACGCCGGTGATGTCGACGACCTCAGCGAACACCCGCGCCTGCGGCAGCCCGTTCTGCCCGATCGTCGCGTCCAGCACCAACAGAACTTCGTCGACCGTCGCGCGCCGGCTGACGACGCGCTTGACCTTGCCGAGTTCGTCCATCAGACCGGTCTTGGTGTGCAGCCGCCCCGCGGTGTCGATGACGACGACGTCGGCGCCCGCCGCGATACCCCTGTCGACGGCGTCGAACGCCACCGATGCCGGGTCGGCACCCTCGGCGCCCCGCACGACGTCGGCGCCTACCCGCGCGGCCCACGTCTGCAATTGATCGGCGGCGGCCGCCCGGAAGGTGTCGGCCGCGCCGAGGACGACCCGGCGACCGTCGGCCACCAACACCCGCGCCAGCTTTCCGACGGTGGTGGTCTTGCCGGTGCCGTTGACCCCCACCACGAGCAGGACCGACGGGTGGTCGGCATGCGGAAGGGCGCGGATGGAGCGGTCCAGTTCGGGATACAGCTCCGAGATCAGCACATCGCGCAGGACCGCACGGGCGTCGGCCTCGGTGCGCACACTGCTGCTGGCCAGCCGGCTGCGCAGCTTCGACACCACCGCGGCGGCAACCACCGGCCCGAGGTCAGCGACCAGCAGGGTGTCCTCGACTTCCTGCCAGGAGTCCTCGTCCAGGTCGCCGCCGCCGAGCAACCCCAGCACACTTCGCCCCAGCGCGTTCTGTGATTTGGCCAGCCGACCGCGTAATCGCTCCAGCCTTCCTTCCGGAGGCGCAATGGCGCCGACATCGG
>CAZDYH010000019.1:3120-24711 GCA_964509355.1 uncultured Mycobacterium sp. | reverse complement strand
CCGGAGGCGCAATGGCGCCGACATCGGACCCCGGAGGCGCAATGGCGCCGACATCGGGCAGTACGGCCGTTTCCGGCGGGGCGGGCGCGGTGTCCGGTTCGGGCAGCCGCACATCAGCGATGGGCCGTTTCGGCGCATCCCGCGGGATTGTGGCGTCGTCGCCGACCGCGGGCAACCCGCTGGTGTCGATGCGATCCGCCGGTGCGGACTGGCTGAAGGTGATGCCGGAGGAGGCGGTATAGCCACCTGACCGGTCGATCGGTGTGGCAGTCTCCTGCCCGGCCGAGAGGCTGATCCGTCGCCGCCGGTAACGCACCAGCCCCACGACCAGAGCAGCGGTGAGTAGAACGGCGATGACCGCGACTGCGATCCACAACTCCATGGGCACCACGACATTGTTCCAGGGCACATGGGCCGCGCAAGAGGACCCCCGCGGTCAGTGCACCAGCTGATCGACCTGCTGGCCGTGCATCCGCTGCGAGATCACCGCGGTGATGCCGTCGTCGCGCATGGTCACGCCATACAGCGCGTCGGCGACCTCCATCGTCGGCTTCTGGTGCGTGATGACGATGAGCTGCGACTGTGCCCGCAGTTGTTCGAACAGCCCGAGCAGGCGACGCAGGTTCACATCGTCGAGCGCCGCCTCGACTTCGTCCAGCACGTAGAACGGCGACGGGCGCGCCCGGAAGATCGCAACCAGCATGGCCACCGCGGTGAGCGACTTCTCGCCGCCGGACAGCAGCGACAGCCGCTTGATCTTCTTTCCCGGCGGCCGGGCTTCGACCTCGACACCGGTGGTCAGCATGTCGTCGGGGTCGGTCAGCAGCAGCCGCCCCTCCCCGCCGGGGAACAGGGACGCGAAGACGTCGCGGAATTCGCGCTCCACGTCGACGAAGGCCTCGGTGAACACCTGCAGGATGCGAGCGTCGACATCGGCGACGACGTCCAGCAGGTCCTTGCGGGCTCCCTTCACATCCTCCAGCTGCGTGGACAGAAAGTTATACCGCTCCTCCAGTGCGGCGAACTCCTCCAGCGCCAGCGGGTTGACCCGGCCCAGCTCGGCCAGCTCGCGTTCCGCACGCTTGGCCCGGCGTTCCTGGCTGGGCCGGTCGAACGGCATCGGGGCCGGGACGGTCACCTGCTCGCCGCGCTCGCGAGCCTGCTCATACTCGGCGACTTCGAGTTCCGACGGCGGCAGCGGCACGTCCGGGCCGTACTCGGCGACGAGATCCGTTGCCGCCATGCCGAACTGCTCGAGCGCCAGCTGCTCGACCTGTTCGATGCGCAATGCCGCCTGCGCCTTGGCGACCTCATCGCGGTGCAGCGAGTCGGTAAGGGCCGCGATGCGGGTGCTCAGCGCGTTGACGTCGGCGCGGGCCGCCGCCATGGCGGATACCCGGTGCTGACGCTCGCCGAGCAGGCCGTCGCGAGCGCGTGACGCCGCACCGACCACGACGCCGAGTCGTTCGGCCACCTGCCGCCCGGAGTCGGCCACCGCCGCGGCCACCGCCGCGGCGTGCTCCCGCGCCGCCCGGGCCCGCTGTGCCCGCAACCGCGCCTCGCGCTCGGCGGCGGCCGCGCGGCGCAGCGAATCCGCCCGCCCGCGAACGGCATTGGCCCGCTCCTCGGCGGTACGTACTGCCAGCCGCGCCTCCACCTCGGCGGCCCGCGCCGCCTCAGCCGCGGCGACGATGTGCCGGCGGTCGACCGGTTCGGCCTCGAACAACGTCTGGGTCTGCTGTGCGTTGTGCAGCCGGCCCTCGAGTTCGGTGAGCTCTTCGACGGTCTGCGCCCGGCCGGCCTCCAGCTCGTCGCGCTGCCGCAGCTGCCTGCGCCACTCTTCGTCGGCGGTGCGGGCCTCCTGACCGAGCCGGCCCAGCTGCTCGTAGATCGCCGAGATGGCGGCGTCCGATTCGTTGAGTGCGGCCATCGCCTGCTCGGCCGCGTCCTGACGCGCGCCCTGTTCGGCCACCGCACCGGACAGTGCCGCGGTCAGCCGGCCCGCCTGTGTCTCCGAGGCGGCCAGCTCGGCGCGGGCCTTCTCGATTTCCGACGTGATCTCCAGCGTGCTCGGTTTGCGATCGGACCCCCCGCTCACCCAGCCCGCGCCGACCAGG
Source organism: uncultured Mycobacterium sp. (assembly GCA_964509355.1). GTDB lineage: Bacteria > Actinomycetota > Actinomycetes > Mycobacteriales > Mycobacteriaceae > Mycobacterium. Next base: position 22,594 of record CAZDYH010000019.1, on the reverse strand, counting down.
TCGCCGTCGACGGTGACCGCGCGCAACTGCGGGCGTGCGGTCACCAGGTCCAGGGCCGCGGCGAGGTCGCCGACCACCGCGACACCGGACAGCATCGCGATCATGGCGCCGCGCAGCCGCGGTGGCGATTCGACCAGGTCCAGCGCCCACTGCGCACCGTCCGGCAGGCCGCCGGTCTGCACGGGCTCCTCGGCCGGCCAGTCACCCAGCACGATGGCCGCGCGCCCACCGTCGGCGTCCTTGAGTGCGGCAACCGCCGAACGGGCCGCGGCGAAACTGTCCGCGGCAACCGCGTCGGCCGCTGCCCCGAGCACCGCGGCCAGCGCAGCCTCGTAACCCGAACGCACCTTCACCAGTTTCGCGACTGACCCGAAAAGTCCTGCACCGCTGCGGTTCTGCACCAGCCAGGCGGCGCCGTCCTTGCGGTCCAGACCCACGGCAAGCGCGTCGATACGGGCGCGCAGCGACGCGACCTGCCGTTCGGCGGCGCGCTCGGCGGACTGCAATTCGGCGACCCGCTCGTCGGCCAGCCGCAGCGCCGACACCGTCCGGTCGTGGTGTTCATCGAGCCCGACTTCGCCCTCGTCGAGGGCGCCGACGCGAGCCTGTACCGTCTCGAACTCGGCCTGTGCCTGCTGGGCGCGGGCGCCGGCGTCCTCGATTCCCTCGCCCAATCGGGCCACACCGTCGTCGATCGACTCGACACGCGCGCGCATGGTTTCCACCTGGCCGGCCAGCCGGGCCAGGCCCTCGCGCCGGTCGGCCTCGGCACGCACCGCCGCCAGGTGGGCCCGTTCGGCGTCGGCGGCGCTGCGCTCGCACTCGGCCAGCTCGACTCGGGCGGCCTCCAGCCGCGTCCGCGTTTCCCCCAACTCCCCGAGCAGCTGCTGCTCGCGAGCGGCCATCTCAGCGGCCTCGGCCTCGAGGGTGTCGGGGTCGGCGCCTGCCGACGATACCGGCTCGGTGTCGAGATACTGGGCGCGCTCGCTGGCGATGCGGATCGTCGCGCTGACCCGTTCGGCCAGCGCCGAGAGGCGAAACCAGGTCTGCTGGGCCTGCTCGGCCCGCTCGCTCAGGGTCGCGACGGCGGCCTCGTGCCCGGCGAGTTCATCGGTGGCCACCGCCAGCCGGGCCGATGCCTCGTCGTGATCGCGCCGCAGGGCGGCCTCGGCATCGTTCGTGCCGTCGAACTCGGCCCGCCGCGTGACCAGGTCGTCGGCGGCGAGCCGGAGCCGCGCGTCGCGCAGGTCGGCCTGGATGGTCTGCGCCCGGCGGGCCATCTCGGCCTGGCGGCCCAGTGGTTTGAGCTGCCGGCGCAGCTCGGTGGTCAGGTCGCTCAGCCGGGCCAGGTTGGCGGACATGGCGTCCAGCTTGCGGACGGCCTTCTCCTTGCGTTTGCGGTGTTTGAGCACCCCCGCGGCCTCCTCGATGAAGGCACGGCGGTCCTCGGGCCGCGATTCCAGAATCTGCGAAAGCCGCCCCTGGCCGACGATGACGTGCATCTCGCGGCCGATGCCGGAGTCGCTCAGCAACTCCTGGACGTCCATCAAACGGCAACTGCCGCCGTTGATTTCGTATTCGCTGGCACCGTCGCGGAACATCCGCCGGGTGATCGAAACCTCGGAGTACTCGATCGGCAGCGCGTTATCGGAGTTGTCGATGGTGACGGTGACTTCGGCACGGCCCAGCGGCGCACGCGACGAAGTCCCGGCGAAGATGACGTCCTCCATCTTGCCGCCGCGCAGCGTCTTGGCGCCCTGCTCGCCCATCACCCAGGCCAGGGCGTCAACGACGTTGGATTTGCCCGAACCGTTGGGGCCGACGACACAGGTGATGCCGGGCTCGAAGCGCAGAGTCGTCGGCGAAGCGAAGGACTTGAAGCCCTTCAGCGTCAGACTCTTGAGGTGCACGACGTGCCAGACTACCGGCGCGCGACCGTCCGCCTGCGCAGCCGGGCGGGTTACCGCTCACCGAATCCGCGGATGTGCTCCGGAGCCTCCGACCAGTCCGCGACCACGTTGTCGACGTGGCCCGGCGTCTTACCGCCCTGCAGTAGGGCCAGCAAATGCTCGCAGGCGTCTCGCGGGCCCTGCGCGATCACCAGCACGCGACCGTCGGGGCGGTTACTGGCATACCCCGTGAGGCCCAGCTCCAGTGCCCTGGAGCGCGTCCACCAGCGAAAACCCACTCCCTGGACGTACCCGTGCACCCAGGCCGTGAGACGAGTTTCCGGCTCAGTCATGACCGGGCATCAGCAATGTCGAAGGTGACCTCGGTGCCGGACTTCAGCGTGCGCCCCACCGTGCAGACCTGGCCGACGGCCCGGTTGACGACCACCAACAGCCGCGCCGCCTCGGCCTCGGTCAGGCCGGACAGGTCGACCTCGAGGGTCTCGGAGAGCAGCGGGTAGCGCTCCAGGTCGCGATCGGCCGGACCGGACACCTTGACCACGGCCTGGTAGTCGTCACCGAGCCGGCGGGCCAGCGGCTCGTCGCTGCTCATCCCGCTGCAGGCGGCCAGCGCGATCTTCATCAGCTCGCCGGGTGTGAAGACGCCCTCGACATCCTCCGAGCCGACCAGCACCCGCGCGCCGCGTGAGCTGTGCCCGGTGTAGCGGCGAACCCCGGTGCGTTCGACCCACAGTTCTGTCATGGCATATCTTTACAGCCGACGGCCGGCCGAACATACCCCGGCAGCGGGCTATCGCACTCGACGCGGCGGCGGCTGACACTTCGGACAGTAGAACGACGAGCGATTCATGAACTTCTCACGGCGGATCACCGCCCCGCAGCGCCGGCAGTACCGACCTTCGCGGCCGTAGGCGTCCAGTGCCCTGTCGAAGTAGCCGGACTGCCCGTTGACGTTGACGTACAGCGAGTCGAACGAGGTGCCGCCCTGACCCAGTGCCTCGCGCATCACCTCGGCGGCCGCGTCGAGCACCGTCGACAGCTGCCGCCGGGTCAGCGACGACGCGACGCGGGCTCCGTTCACCTTGGCTCGCCACAGTGCCTCGTCGGCGTAGATGTTGCCGATGCCCGACACCACGGTTTGGTCGAGCAGCTGGCGTTTGATCTCGGAATGCTTGCGCCGCAACACCGTAACGACGGCACCGCGGTCAAAACGGGGATCCAGCGGGTCGCGGGCCAGGTGCGCGACCGGCAGGGGCACCGCACTGCCGTCGACGGTCACCATCTCGGCGAGCATCCAGCCACCGAACGTGCGCTGATCGACGAAGCTCAGCGCGGTCCCGTCGTCGAGCAGTGCGGCGATGCGGACATGATCGGCGCGCGGGACGGGCCCGAGCAGCATCTGCCCGCTCATACCGAGGTGCACCACCAGCGCACTGTCGCTTCCGTCCAGGGTCAGCCACAGGTACTTGCCGCGCCGATCGGTGCCGCTGATCCGCGCCCCGAGCAGCCGTGCGGTCAGATCGGCGGGGCCCGCCTCGTGCCGGCGCACGGCGCGGGGATGGTGCACCCGGACCGCGGTGATGGCCTTGCCCACCACATGGGCCTGCAATCCCCGCCGTACCACCTCGACTTCGGGCAGCTCAGGCATCGCTACGAAGGAGGCCCATCAGGCACGTCCAATGCGTTCCATGCCGCTGCCGCAGCCTTCAGTTCGGCTTCCTTCTTCGACCGGCCTACGCCGCTGCCGTATTCCTTGTCCATCACGATGACCACCGCGGTGAATTCCTTGTCGTGGTCGGGACCCGTCGCTGTCACCACATACGACGGCATACCCAGGCCGCGCGACGTGGTGAGTTCTTGCAGGCTGCTTTTCCATTCCAATCCGGCGCCGAGCGTGGGCGCGGTCTCCAGTAGCGTGCCGAAGAGCCGCAGGACCACCTCGCGGGCGGTTTCGATGCCGTGCTGCAGATACACCGCGCCCAGCAGCGACTCCACGCCGTCGGCCAGCAGGCTGGACTTGTCGGATCCGCCCGAATTCACTTCGCCGCGGCCCAGCAGCAGGTACGCCCCCAGCCCGGCGTCGGTTAGGCCACGGCCGACGTCGGCCAGCGCCCGGGTATTGACGATGCTGTTCCGCAGCTTGGCCAGCTCCCCCTCAGGGCTGTCCGGATGCCGGTGAATCAACTCGTCGACGATGGTCAGGCCGAGGACGGCGTCGCCGAGGAACTCCAGGCGTTCGTTGGTCGGCAGACCGCCGTGCTCATAGGCGTAACTGCGGTGTGTCAGCGCCAGGGTGAGCAGCTCATCGGGCAGGTCTACGCCGAGGGCGTCCAGCAGGGGCTGCCGTGGCCGGGTCATGGTTCGCCCCGGGACGCCTTGTCCTCGGTCGTGGCCTCCTCACCGGAGGCGAACGGCACCATCCCGGCAAGCTTGGCCCAGCGCGGGTCGATCTGGTCGTGGTGATGACCGGGCCCGGCGGTGGCAAGCGGGATGCCGCACTGCGGGCACAGTCCAGGACAGTCGGGCCGGCACAGCGGCGAGAGCGGAAGTTCGACCCCGACGGCGTCGACGACGGACTGCTCGAGTTCCACGGTGTCGTTGACGATCCGGCCGACCTCGTCCTCCTCGGTGGTGGCCTCCGTCGTGCTGTCCGGATAGGCGAACAGTTCGGTGAGGCCGATCTCGACGTGTCCGGTGATCGGTGTCAGGCAGCGCACGCACTCGCCCACCGTGGGAGCCGACACCGTTCCGGTCACCAGCACACCCTCGGACACCGATTCCAGGCGCAGATCCAGGTCGAGATCGGCACCCCGCTCGATCGCTACCAGATCCAGTCCGATCCGCGATGGACTGGGCACCGTCTCACGCACCGAAACCATCGCCCCCGGACGCCGCCCCAGCCGCGAAATGCTGATGGTGAGCGCAGACATGCCGGCAATCCTACGGCGCCGGCACCCTCGGCGGCGCTAGCGCTGCGCGTAGTCGTGTGTGCCTGCGGCCGTCCGCAGCTGGTGGCGTCCACGGCCGACGGAGCGCAGCGTGCCGTTCAGATAGTCCTCGAATTCGGCCAGCTTGCTGTCCACGTAGACATCGCATTCGCCGCGCAGGCGGTCCGCCTCCGCGTGCGCGGAGTCGATGAGCCGGGTGGCCTCGGCGTTCGCCGCCTGCACCACCTCGGTCTGCGACACCAGGCGCTGTTGCTCCTTGATGCCCTCCTGGACGGCCTTTTCGTAGGAGATGTTTCCGTTCTCGACCAGACGGTCGGCCTCCGCCTTGGCCCGGCCGGTGCTCGCCTCGTAGTCGCGCTTTGCCGCAGCGGCGATGCGGGCGGCCTCCTCGCGGGCTTCGCCGACCATCCGCTCGCTGTGCTGGCGCGCCTCGGCAACCATCCGGTCGGCGTGCGCCTTGGCGTCGGCCAACAGCCGGTCGGCCTCCGAACGGGCATGGCCGAGCATCGACTGGGAATCGTTCGTCGCCGACGACACCATCGCGTCCGAATGCTCTTTGGCCTCCCGTAACAGGGAGTCGCGGGCGTCGAGCACGTCCTGGGCGTCGTCGAGTTCGCCGGGAATCGCGTCCTTGATGTCGTCGATCAGTTCGAGGACATCCCCGCGCGGCACCACGCAACCCGCCGTCATCGGCACGCCGCGCGCTTCTTCGACGATCGCGCCCAATTCATCAAGCGCCTCAAATACTCGGTACACGGCAACACCCTCCAGGCGTAGTTGTTCGTTACCAGTGTGCCTGGTGTTGTGCCTGTGACTGCGCTGCCACGACCGGTGTGTCGGACTTCAGCACCTGCCCACCCTGCACCACCGCCACCATTATCGGCCGGTTCTAGTGGGCAGGGTCGCGCAGTTTCGCCCGCAGCCGGCTGTTCACCGACTCCGGCAGTAGTGCCGAGACGTCACCGCCGAACGTCGCGACCTCCTTCGCCAGCGACGACGACACGAACGAGTACCGCGGCGTGGTGACCACGAAGAAGGTGTCGACGCCGGCGATGTGCTTGTTCATCTGCGCCATCTGCAACTCGTATTCGAAGTCGGTGCCGGTCCGCAGCCCCTTGACGATGGCGGTCAGCCCGCGAGACTTGGCGAAGTCCACAACCAACCCTGCGCCGGATTCCACCCGCAAGTTGGGCAGATGCGCGGTCGACTCGGTGATCATCGCGATCCGCTCATCGGGGCCGAACATGCCCGCCTTGCTGGGGTTGAGCATCACGGCGACGACAACCTCGTCGAACTGGGCGGCGGCACGTTCGAAGATGTCGACGTGACCGAGCGTCACGGGATCGAATGAACCGGGGCATACCGCGCCACTCATGGTCGATGACGGTAGCAGGGCATCAAACTACCTCGGCAAGCTCGAGGCGGGTGTCACCGTAGCGGCGCTCGCGCCACCTGCGCCAGCCGTCCGGCCAGGTCAGTGCCGGGCCGGTCGACCCGCGTTCCACCACCGCGATCGTGCCGCCTGTCGCCCAGCCGCCGGAGACCAGCGCGGCCAGCACGGCCTGTACCTCGGCCGCGTCGACGTCGTAGGGGGGATCAGCGAGCACCAGGTCGACCGGCCGGTCGGTGCCGCCCGCCAGCACCGCCGCCACCGCGCCCCGCCGCACCGTCGCCCCCGGCAGACCCAGGGTGGCGATATTCGCCGAAATCACCGCGGCAGCCCGGGCATCCGACTCGACGAACAGCGCTGACGCGGCCCCCCGCGACAATGCTTCCAGGCCAAGCGCCCCCGACCCCGCGTAGAGGTCCAGCACCGAGATTCCGGCCAGGTCGACATGCGCGGCCAGAACGTTGAACAGCGACTCACGTACCCGGTCGGTCGTCGGCCTGGTGCCCCGCGCCGGCACCGCGATGCGCCTGCCGCCGACAGAGCCGGCGACGATCCGGGTCAGCTGACCACCACCAGTAGGTCACCGCCCTCAACTTGAGCGGTCGCCGACACCGCCACCCGTCCGACGGTGCCGCCCTTGGGCGCGGTGATCGCGGCCTCCATCTTCATCGCCTCGATGGTGGCGACGGTCTGTCCGGCGCTCACCTTGTCCCCGGCGGCCACGCCGACGGTGACGACGCCCGCGAACGGGGCGGCGATGTGGTCGGGGTTGGCGCGGTCGGCCTTCTCGGCGGTGGGCACCGTGCTGGCGATGCTGCGGTCACGCACCAGCACCGGGCGCAGCTGCCCGTTGATGATGCACATCACCGTCCGCATACCGCGGTCATCGGGGTCAGAGATGGCTTCCAGGCCGATCAGCAGCTCCACCCCGCGTTCCAGGCGTACCAGATGCTCATCACCGCGCCGCAGACCGTAGAAGAACTGGTTGGCCGACAGTCGCGATGTGTCGCCGAACTGCTCGCGGTGCGACTCGAATTCTCTTGTCGGACCCGGGAAAAGCAACCGGTTCAGCGTCGCCTGCCGCTTCGGGCCGGCCAGGGAAAGGTTGGCCTCGTCTTCGGGCGTGAGCTCCTGCTGCGGTTTGGCCGGCGGGCGGCCGGCCAGCGCCTTGGTGCGCAGCGGTTCCGGCCAGCCGCCGGGCGGATCACCCAGCTCGCCGCGCAGGAATCCGATCACCGACTCGGGAATGTCGAATCGCGCTGGGTCGGCAGCGAATTCGTCGGCACTCACCCGTGCGCCGACGAGTGCCAGCGCCAGGTCGCCGACCACCTTCGACGAGGGTGTGACCTTGACCAGCCTGCCCAGCACGCGGTCGGCGCCGGCGTAGGCCGTTTCGATCTCTTCGAACCGGTCGCCCAGCCCCAATGCGATCGCCTGCTGGCGCAGGTTGGACAGCTGACCGCCGGGAATCTCATGGCTGTACACCCGTCCGGTCGGTGCCGGAAGCCCGGATTCGAAGGGGGCGTAGACCTTTCGCAACGCCCCCCAATACGGCTCCAGGTCGCATACCGCCGACAGCGAGAGGCCGGTGTCGTATTCGGTGTGCGCGGCCGCGGCCACGATCGACGACAGCGCGGGCTGGCTGGTGGTGCCGGCCAGCGGCGCGGCGGCCCCGTCGACGGCGTCGGCGCCGGACTGCCAGGCGGCCACGTAGGTGGCCAGCTGGCCGCCGGGAGTGTCGTGGGTGTGCACGTGGATCGGCAGGTCGAACCGACTGCGCAGCGCACTGACCAGTCTCTGCGCGGCCGGCACCCGCAACAGCCCGGCCATGTCCTTGATGGCCAGGATGTGCGCACCGGCATCGACGATCTGCTCGGCAAGCTTGAGGTAGTAGTCCAGCGTGTAGAGGTTCTCGCCCGGGTCGGCCAGATCGCCGGTGTAGCTCATCGCCACTTCGGCTATCGCAGAGCCGGTTTCACGCACCGCGTCGATCGCCGGGCGCATCGACTCGACGTGGTTCAGCGCGTCGAAGATGCGATAGATGTCCACTCCCGTCGCGGTGGCCTCCTCGACGAAGGCGGACGTCACCACCTCGGGGTACGGCGTGTAGCCGACCGTGTTGCGACCGCGCAGGAGCATCTGCAGGCAGATGTTGGGCAGCGCTTCCCGCAGCGCGGCCAGCCGGTCCCAGGGATCTTCCTTGAGGAAGCGCAGCGCCACGTCATACGTCGCTCCGCCCCACGCCTCGATGGACAGCAGCTGCGGGGTCAGTCGCGCGATGTAGGGCGCGACGTACAGCAGCCCGGTGGTGCGCAGCCGGGTGGCCAGCAGTGACTGGTGCGCGTCACGGAAGGTGGTCTCGGTGACACCCACCGCCGCCGACTCCCGCAGCCAGCGCGCGAAGCCCTCCGGACCCAGTTCGGTCAGCAGCTGCTTCGAGCCGGCCGGCGGCGGCACCGACAGGTCGGCGTCGGGCAGTTTGTCGTGCGGGTACACCGCCGACGGCCGGGGTCCGTGCGGTTGGTTGACGGTGACATCGGCCAGGTAGTTCAGGATCTTGGTGCCGCGGTCGGCCGAGGACCGTGCGGTCAGCAGCTGCGGCCGTTCGTCGATGAACGAGGTGGTGATCCGGCCGGACTGGAAGTCCGGATCGTCGAGAACCGCTTGCAGAAACGGGATATTGGTTGCCACGCCACGGATCCGGAACTCGGCCACGGCACGGCGCGCCCGCCGGACCGCGGCCGGGAAGTCGCGCCCCCGGCAGGTCAGCTTGACCAGCAACGAGTCGAAATGAGCGCTGACCTCGGCCCCGAGATTGGTGCCGCCGTCGAGACGGATGCCCGCGCCGCCCGGTGTGCGGTACGCGGTGATGCGGCCGGTGTCGGGCCGGAAGCCGTTGGCGGGGTCCTCGGTGGTGATCCGGCATTGCAGCGCCGCGCCGTGCGGCCGGATCGACTCCTGCCGCAGACCGAGGTCGTCGAGCGTTTCGCCGGCGGCGATGCGCAGTTGACTGGACACCAGGTCGACGTCGGTGATCTCCTCGGTGACGGTGTGCTCCACCTGGATCCGCGGGTTCATCTCGATGAACACGTGATGGCCGCGCTCGTCGAGCAGGAACTCCACGGTGCCCGCGCAGGTGTAGCCGATCTTGCCGGCGAATGCCACCGCGTCGGCGCAGATCTTGTCCCGCAGGTCTTCGGCCAGATTCGGTGCGGGTGCCAGCTCGATGACCTTCTGGTGGCGCCGCTGCAGGCTGCAATCCCGCTCGTAGAGGTGGATGACGTTGCCGTGCGTATCGGCCAGGATCTGCACCTCGATGTGGCGGGGGTTGATCACGGCCTGTTCGAGGAAGACCGTCGCATCCCCGAACGCCGACTCGGCCTCGCGGCTGGCCGCCTCGATCGCCTCGGGCAGCGCAGCGGCCTCGGTGACGCGCCGCATCCCCCGCCCACCGCCACCGGCGACCGCCTTCACGAACAACGGGAACTGCATGGCCTCGGCGGCCGAAACCAGCTCAGCCACCGACACCGACGGCGCCGAGCAGGCCAGCACGGGCAGGCCGGCCTCGCGGGCGGCGGTGATCGCGCGGGACTTGTTGCCGGTGAGCTCGAGGACCTCGGCGCTGGGCCCGACGAAGGTGATACCGGCCGCCGCGCACGCCGCTGCCAGCTCGGGGTTCTCCGACAGGAAACCGTAGCCCGGGTAGACCGCGTCGGCGCCGGCCTGTCGGGCCGTCGCGACGATCTCTGCCACCGACAGATAGGCGCGGACCGGGTGACCCAGCACGCCGATCTGGTACGACTCGTCGGCCTTGAGCCGGTGCGCCGAGTTGCGGTCTTCATAGGGATAGACCGCGACCGTCGCCACGCCCAGTTCGTAAGCGGCGCGGAAAGCTCGGATCGCGATTTCCCCGCGGTTGGCGACCAGAACCTTGGCGATCACGCGCGGCCCCTACCGTTGGTCTTCTCGACGCTTCCAGATGTCGTGGTGTCTAGACAAGAGTCGACCAGTAGTCCCAGAACCGCACCAAGATCATCAGAATTAGCGCGGTGAACCACAACACGACGATCGACCACCGCCACTGATAGAGCGCTCGCACCCCGGCATGTCCGCCGAGTGGTCGCAGCGCGATCGACGCGACCACGACGAACAGCGGAACGGTGACCGCCCAGACCACCATGCAGTACGGGCACAACGCCCCGATCCGGTACAGGCTCTGGAAGATCAGCCAGTGCACGAACACCACACCGAGCAATGTCCCGCTGGCCAACCCCACCCAGTACCACTGCGGCAGCCGCACCCTGGCGGTAGCCAGCACACCGCTGACCAGCACCACGGTGAACGCGACGATCCCGATCAGCGGGTTGGGGAAGCCGAACACCGACGCCTGCGGGGTCACCATCACCGAGCCGCAGGACAGCACCGGGTTGAGGTTGCAGGTCGGCACATAGGCGGGGTCCAGCAGCAGCTCGATCTTCTCGATCGTCAACGTCGCCGCTGCCGCGAGGCCGACTATCCCGGCGGTCAGCACCCACACCGCGCTGGGCAGTGCCACCCGAACTCCGGACGCCGGCGGCGGTGCTTCGGGCGGTTGCGCGGGGTGTACCGGGGCAGAGGTGGCGGCGGTCATGATGCTGCGGGAGTCGCCGCGTTATCGAGACCGGGAACGTCGCCGACGATTTCCTTGATCTTGGCGACCAGCGCGTCGGGAGTTGTCGGGTTGTAGTCCTCGCCGTTGATGCGCACGGTGGGGGTCGACGTGATCCCGGTCGACTCGGTCAGACCCTGGACCATCTCGGTGTGCAAGCCATTGTTCACGCAGTCCGGGACGCCGCCCGCCGCGCCGGCCTGCCGGGCCACCTCGATCAGCTGGGCGTTGTCGGGAGCGGTGGCCGTGCCTTCCGCGGGCTGCCGCAGGAACAGCGCGGTGTGGAAGCGGCGGAACGCGTCCTTGGACTCGTCGGCGACGCAGTACCCGGCGTTGGCCGCCCGCGTCGAGAAGTTCTTGTTCAGCGACGAGTCGAGGATGGCGACCATGTAGTAGTCGGCGGCGATCGCCCCGCTGTCGATGAGCTTGTTGATCGTCGGGCCGAAACTCTGCTCGAAATCGCGGCAGTGCGGGCACTGGAAGTCCTCGTAGAGTGACAGCACCGCCTTGGGCTCGGTGCCGCCGTCCTTGGTGACCAGCGAGTCCGACGTGATCCGCACCGCCTCCGCGTTAGCCGAACCGCCCTTCTTGTCGTTCGACATCACGATGTAGAGCACCAGAGCGACGGCGAAGACCACGACGATGGCGGTCAGTCCGATCTGGATCGCCAGGTTGCGCTTGCGGTCCTGCGCCTTCAGGTCGTAGCTGGCGGGGCGTTTGGGTTTGGTGGCCACGGGTCGGCAGATCCTCGCTGTTGGAGACTCGGTGTTAGCGACTCTAGAGTACCGGCGCCGCCATGCGGCCCTGACTAGCCGTGGCTCAGATGGGCACGAACAGCCGAGTTGATCTCGGCCATCGCGCGGGCAGAACCGCCCCCCAGTGGAGCGTAGTTGACGAACATATGCGCCATCGAGCCCATCCGGCGGTGGTCAACCGGAATCCCGGCCGCACGCAGCGCCGCGGCGTAGCGGTCGCCCTCGTCACGCAGCGGGTCGAAGCCGGCGGTGACCACCAGCGCCGGGGGCAGCCCGGACAGGTCGTCGGCCATCAGCGGTGACACCCGTGGATCGGCCGCGTCGATGCCGGAGCCATCGACGTAGTACTCCTTCGACCAGTCGATATCCCGCTTGGCGAGCAAGAATCCCGACCCGAACAACGTGCGAGAACGGGTCTGGCGGCTGAAATCGGTCATCGGATAGATGAGCAGCTGCAGCGCGGGCACCGGCCCGCCGTCATTGCGCGCCAGCCGGGAGACGGAAGCGGCCAGGTTGCCACCCGCGCTGTCGCCTCCGACGGCGACCCGGCTCGGGTCGGCCCCCAGTTCCGCGGCGTGGTCCAGTGCCCAGCGATAGGCGGCGTAGGCGTCGTCCAGCGCCGCGGGGGCCTTGTGTTCGGGGGCAAGCCGGTAGTCGACCGAAAGGACGTGGACGGCGGCGTCCCGGCACATCAGCCGGCAAGGGGCTTCGAACACGTCGAGGTCGGCGAGCACGAACGCACCACCGTGGTAGTAGACCAGCAGCGGCGCGGATTCGTCACCGGGCGGCCGATAGTGCCGCGCCGCGATGTCCCCCGCGGGACCGGGGATCGTCAGGTCGGTGACGTGCACGGGGACATCGGCACCGCCGACCATCGGGGCGAGTGTGCTCACCCGTGCCCGGGACTCCAGCACGTCGCCGCCGTCGACGAAGAGGCCGTCGATGCCAACGGCCGCCTGAGCGAGACGCAGCAACTGCAGCGTCGGGTCGAGCGTATTGCCCTCGATCGTGACCGAGCGTCCTCCCAACAGAAGCCGCAGCACCCGGGCCGGAAGCCGCGGGATGATCTTCATCGTCACCCGGGTACCGAGCTGCAGCGCCCGCTCCCGCGACACGCCGCCGGTGCGCGCGGCCGTCGCCCGGAGGTCGGCGTTCCCCACGCCTGGCAGACTCCGTGTCATGGCTGCTCCCTTGGTCGCGCTGAACGACGGTAATTCGATACCCGCCGTCGGATTCGGCGTTTTTCAGATCCCGCCCGCAGACACCCAGTCGGCGGTGGCGACCGCGCTTGGCGCCGGGTATCGGCATATCGATACCGCCGCAGCGTACCGAAACGAGCGCGACACGGGGCGCGCCGTCGCCGATTCCGGGCTCGCCCGCGAGGACGTGTACCTGGTCACCAAGCTGTGGAACGCCGACCAGGGCTACGAGAGCACCCTGACCGCGTTCGACAAGAGCGTCGGGAAGCTCGGTGTGGACTACCTCGATCTCTACCTGATCCACTGGCCATGCCCCGAGCTCAATACGTTCGTCGACACCTTCAAGGCGTTCGCCCATTTGCGCGATCAGGGCCGGATCCGGTCGATCGGCGTGAGCAACTTCGAGCCGGAACATCTGCAGATCCTCATCGACGCGACCGGCATCGTCCCCGCGGTCAACCAGATCGAGCTGCATCCCTTGTTGCCCCAGGCCGAATTGCGCGAAGTGCATGCCGCATTGGGAATCGCCACCGAGGCGTGGAGCCCGCTCGGTCAGGGATCACTGCTGGACAACCCGACCATCACGACGATCGCCGACGAACACCGAAAAACCGCCGCCCAGGTGCTGATTAGGTGGCATATCCAGCTCGGTAATATCGTGATCCCCAAGTCGGTGACCCCAGAGCGGATTGTGAGTAACTTCGACGTGTTCGATTTCGTGTTGAGCGAGAACGACATGGCGTCGATATCCTCGCTCGACAACGGAACGCGACTGGGTCCCGATCCACGAACCTTCAATTTCACAGGCAGGTGACATGACGTCGGCGGCTGCGATTCCCACCGTCACTCTCAGCGACGGGCACACCCTCCCGGTGATCGGCCTCGGTGTCGTGGAACTGTCCGACGAGCAGACCGAACTCGCCGTGACGAGCGCGCTGCAGGCGGGTTACCGCCTGATCGACACGGCCAGCGTCTATGGGAACGAGGCGGCGGTGGGCCGCGCGATCGCGGCCTCCGGTGTGCCCCGGGACGAGTTGCTCGTGACCACCAAGGTCGCCAACTCCGAGCACGGCCTCAACACCGTGCAGGAGGCGCTTCCGGCAAGTCTGGAGCGGCTGGGGCTGGACCACGTCGACCTGTACCTCATTCACTGGCCGGGCACGGAGCAGGGCAAATATGTCGACACCTGGGCCGGCATGATGAAACTGCAGGCAGACGGCCTGACCCGGTCGATCGGGGTGAGCAACTTCACCGAGGAACACCTGGCGATGGTCACCGACCTGACGTCCGTCGCTCCGGTGGTCAACCAGATCGAGCTGCATCCACTGCTGAACCAGGAGGAGCTGCGGCGGGTGGACGCCGGGCGCGGCATCGTCACCGAGGCGTACAGCCCACTGGGCGTGGGCAAGCTGCTGGATCACCCAGTCGTGACCTCGATCGCGACCACCCACGGCAGGAGCCCGGCCCAGGTGCTGATCCGATGGAGCCTGCAGCTGGGCAATGTCGTCCTCCCCCGCTCGTCCTCACCGGAGCACATCGCCGCCAACATCGAGGTGTTCGACTTCGAGCTGACCGGCGATGACATGGCCGCCCTCAACGGGCTCAACGACGGGACCAGGTTCCGGCCGGACCCGGAGACCTACGCCGGCGCGTAGCCGCGGCGCATGATTCAGCCGGTCGGGCAGGTTGCGGCCGCCTGGCGCAGCACGGTCGCCGAGCCGTCGTCGATCGGCAAGGCGTAGCCGCGCAGCACCGCGACGAACTGCATCGCGTACTGGCACCAGAACGCGGTGTTGGGCGGCATCCAGTCAGCCGGTTCCTGATCGCCCTTGTCCTGGTTGGCCTGCCCGGCGACGGCGAGCAGGTTGGCCGGATCGTTGGCGAACCGCAGCCGCATCTCGTAGGGCCAGTCGCGCGCCCCCATGTCCCAGGCCAGCGCCAGCGGCACGATGTGGTCGATCTGCACGGCGGCTCCGACCTGGCTGCCCCGAACGAAGGCGACGGTGGCGTTGGTGTAGGGATCGTGCAGCGTGCCGCTGGCGACAGCGTCGGGGCAGCGCTTGATCGCCACGTAGGTCTTGTCCACCAGATCGCGGTTGAGGATGTCGTTGCGGGTGTCGCAACCATTGTGGCCACCGGGGGCATCGCTGTCGTCGTCCCATGCGTCGCCGAACGCCGCTCGCCGGTAGTCATAACCGCGAATCCGCACCGGCACCAGGGCGATTCCGCCGAGCACATCGACACCTGGTTGCACGGTCGGGACGTCCGCCTGCGCCACAAACCAATCGGCGCGGTTTCCCGACGCCGTGGTCACCACCTGGTAGGCGACCAGCAACGCAAGTGCGGCGAAGGCCGACAACCACACCAGCGTGATCCGTCTCATGACTTGTCCAGATACTCGATGCGGTCGGTGTCGGAGAATCGCGCTGCCAGCGTTGCCAATCCGCGATGCGCCGCCAGGGACGGATCCTGGGCGTACACCTGTTCGCAGAATGCGCGAGCCGCCTCTATGACATCCCGGTGGTCGGCCAGCGACAGCAGCCGCAGGGTGATCGCCCGACCGGATTGGTTGCTGCCCAGAACATCTCCTTCACGACGCTCCTTGAGGTCCAGATCGGCCAGGGCGAACCCGTCCAACGTGCCCGCGACCGCACGCAGCCGGGCGCCGGCACGCGACCCCGGCGCAGACCTGGTCACCAGCAGGCACAGACTGGGATGGCTGCCGCGGCCGATGCGGCCGCGCAGTTGGTGCAGCTGGCTGATACCGAAGCGGTCGGCGTCCATCACCAGCATGACCGTGGCGTTGGGCACATCCACACCGACCTCGATGACGGTGGTGCAGACCAGGACGTCGATCTCGCCGGCCCGGAAGGCGGCCATCACGGCGTCCTTCTCCTCGGCGGGCAGCCGCCCGTGCATCAGACCCAGCCGCAGACTCCGAAGCTGATCGGAGCGCAGGCGGTCGAACAGCTCGACGACGGTGGTCGACGGCGGGCCCGCGGCGTCGGCGTCACCGCTGTCATCGGTCTCGTCGATCCGGGGGGCCACCACATACGCTTGACGTCCGGCGTGCACCTCCTCGGTGATGCGCTGCCAGGCGCGGTCCAGCCAGGCCGGCTTCTCCTTGACGAATATCACGTTGGTGGTGATCGGCTGCCTGCCAAGCGGCAGTTCCCGCAGGGTCGAGGTCTCCAGGTCGCCGTAGACGGTGAGCGCGACCGTACGCGGTATCGGCGTCGCGGTCATCACCAGCAGGTGCGGTGTGAGACCGGCAGGAGCTTTGGCGCGCAACCGATCCCGTTGCTCGACGCCGAACCGGTGTTGCTCGTCGACCACCACCATGCCCAGTCGCCGGAATTCCACCGCATCCTGCAGCAGTGCGTGGGTGCCGATGACGATGCCCGCCTCCCCCGCGGCCACCTCGTCGCGAACCTGACGTTTCTGTGCCTGCGACATCGAGCCGGTGAGCAATGCGACGCGCGTCCCAGCCTCCTCGCCGCCGAGCTGGCCCCCCATCGCCAGTGGGCCCAGCACGTCGCGGATCGACCGTGCGTGCTGAGCGGCGAGGACTTCGGTAGGTGCCAGCAGTGCGCACTGGTAACCGGCGTCGACCATCTGCAACATTGCCAGCACGGCGAGGATGGTCTTGCCTGAGCCCACCTCGCCCTGCAGCAGGCGGTTCATCGGGCGCGTCGCCGCGATCTCGCCGGACAGCACGTCGAGCACATCGCGCTGGCCCGCGGTCAGCTCGAAGGGCAGCTGTTCGATCAGGGCCGCCGCCAGCCCGTCGGACCGCCGCGGCGCCGACGGCCCCGACTCGGCCAGCTCGCCGTAGCGGCGTTGTACCAGGGCACATTGCAGGCCGACGGCCTCGTCGAAAGTCAGCCGCTCGCGGGCGCGCTGCCGCTCGGCATCGCTTTCGGCGAGATGGATCGCCCGCAGCGCCTCGTCTTCCGATATCAGATTGCGTTGGCGCCGAAGGGATTCCGGTAGCGGGTCGTCCACCGGGTCGAGTACGTCGAGCACCTGCCGCACGCAGGCGAAGATGTCCCAACTCTGCAGCTTGGTGCTGGCGCGGTAGATCGGAAACGACTCACGTTCGAACGCCGACATCAACACCTCGCCGCTGACCGCCTGCGACGCATCGGCGATCTTGCGCAGCGACCTGCTGCCGACGTTCTTGCCGCGCGTGGAGTCGAGGATGAGGAAGTCGGGGTGCGTCAGCTGCAGGTTCCCCTTGTAGTACCCGACCTCCCCGGACAGCATCACTCTGGTGCCCTTGGTCAGTTCCTTCTTGATGTACTTGGCATTGAAGA
The DNA here is from genome assembly GCA_964509355.1 of uncultured Mycobacterium sp. Taxonomy (GTDB): domain Bacteria; phylum Actinomycetota; class Actinomycetes; order Mycobacteriales; family Mycobacteriaceae; genus Mycobacterium. The sequence goes on along the minus strand of CAZDYH010000019.1, from coordinate 5,428 downwards.
AGGTGGCGGTGACCGCGGGCCGCCGGTGTCCCAGGGTGACGACCAGGAACTCGTTCTTGGGGTCCCGCCGCATCGGGCGCGCGACGGCGTCGGTGATTTCGTCGACGAGGGTGACGTGCTCACCTTTCGTCGGCGGCTCGTCGTGGTCCTCGCCGCGGACCTTCTTGCCTTCGCTGTAGCTGCGCGGGTAGTGCCGCAGCAGGTCGTCGACGGTGCGTATCTCGAAGACCTCGTCGAGTGAACCGGCCGCCTTCTTGCCCAGGACGTGGTCGAGGCGGTCGGTCAGTGTCACCACGGTTACTCGACCCCGATCAGCAGCGCGTCGCCGCGATGGCCGGTGTGATAGGTCACCAGCTCGGTGCCCAGGTGATTGCGGTGCACATGCTCGTGCAGCGCTTCACCCACGGCGTCGTCGACGCCGGCGCCGGTCAGCACGGTCACCAACTCGCCGCCCGCGGCCAGCAGCAGGTCGATCAGCCCCGCGGCGGCGGAGGCGATGTCCTCGCCGACGATCAGGACCTCATCGCCCGCGATGCCCAGACCGTCGCCCGGCTCGCAGGTACCGGCCCAGGTCAGCGCTTGCTCGGTCGCGATCCGCACCGAGCCGTGCCGGGCCGCCCCGGCCGCCCGGGCCATCGTGTAGCTGTCGTCGACAACCTGGCGGCCGGGTTCGTGGACCGCGAGCGCCGCCAGGCCCTGCACCATGGATCCCGCCGGCAGCGGAACGACGTCGATGCCCCAACCGATCGCCGCGGTGCAGCCGGCGACCAGTTCCTCGGCGGCCACATAGCCGTTGGGCAGGACCATGACCTGCGCGGCGCCGGTATCCACCAGGGCGCGCAGCAGCAGCTTCGCGCTGACCGCCGCGTTCGGGCCGGGCGCGTCCGGATCAGGCCGCAGCACGAACGCCCCCTCCCCGGCGAACAGTTCTTCGGCGCCGTCGCCGTCGACCACGGCCAGCACCGCCCGTTCGCGGTTCCAACTGCCCGGCGAGGCCCGCATTGCGCCGGTCAGCGCGGAGATCTGGATGCGGCTGGGCTTGCCGAAGTCGAGCGCGGCTTCGACGGCGGCGCCGGCGTCGTCGGTGTGGACATGCACCGAATAGCGGCCGATCGCACCCGGCGCCGCGGATGCGATCGCCACCGACTCGCCCAGCTCTTCCAGGCGATCCCGCAGGCTGTCGACCATGTCGACATCGCAGCCGCCCAGCAGGTACATCACCTCGAACTGCGGCGGCGGCGGCTCCGCGCTCGACACTTCGTGCCGGCGCGGTGACGGCACATACGGGGAGCGAGTGGGCGCATGCCCGGTGATCGTCGAGATGAGCGCGTCGAGCAGCACCAGCAGGCCGCGGCCGCCGGCGTCGACCACCCCGGCCTCGGCGAGTACATCGAGCTGCTCGGGTGTCTTGTCCAAGGCCTTGACCGCCGCATCGCCGGCAGCCGACACGGCTTCGGCCAGGCCCGCCCCGTCGCCGGCGCGCTGCTCGACGGCACCGGCCGCGGCCTGCAGAACCGACACGACGGTGCCCGGAACGGCCTGACCGCCCATCGACGACACCACCAGCCCGACGGCGTGCCGCAGCGCGGCGCCCAGGATGATCGCATCGATGTCGGCGAGTTGACCGCTGGTGTCGGCGGCGGCGTCGGCGGTGACATCGGCGAAACCTCGCAGGATCTGCGACAGGATCACGCCCGAATTGCCGCGCGCGCCGTGCAGTGCGCCATTGGACAGCGCTGCGGCAACCTGCGTCACATCGCCCGAGCCTGCCGCCGAGTTGGCCTCGACGAGCGCCGAACGCATGGTGAAGAGCATGTTTGTCCCGGTATCGCGGTCCGCGACCGGGAACACGTTGAGCCGATTGATCTCGTCGGTGTGGGTGATCAGGTCGCCGACAGCGGTATGCGCCCAGTCCCGCAGCGCAGAGGCGTCCAGCCGACGATCCGACATCCCCACCTCCTAGCGCCCACGCCCAGCCCCGGTGGGCGCCAGCCTAGCCAGTGCCGGCGACATCGCTGTTCGCAAGGTGCGCTGCGGTGGACACCATTTTGGCGATCGCCGCGACGGCGGCTATCCTGGTCAGGTTGTCGGGTCACCCGTGGCACGGTTGTTGGCCCCCAGTACTGATTCGAGGAGCTCTGCATATGGCTGCCGTGTGCGATATCTGCGGGAAGGGACCCGGCTTCGGCAAGTCGGTGTCGCATTCCCATCGCCGGACCAGCCGTCGGTGGGATCCGAACATCCAGACCGTGCACGCCGTGACCCGTCCCGGCGGCAACAAGCAGCGCATCAACGTGTGCGCGTCCTG
>CAZDYH010000019.1:0-3020 GCA_964509355.1 uncultured Mycobacterium sp. | reverse complement strand
ACTCGCCAGCGTCAGTTTCGACGAGTTCAGGGCAGCCGCCAGTCGATCGGATCGGCGCCATTTCGGGTCAACAGCTCGTTGGCCCGGCTGAACGGCCGCGACCCGAAGAAACCCCTCGACGCCGACAGCGGCGACGGGTGCGCGGACTCGATCGCGACGCACTCGCTGCCGGCCAGCATCGGCTTCAAGGTCGACGCATCGCGGCCCCACAGGATTGCCACCATCGGCTGCGGTCGGCCGACCAACGCCCGGATCGCGCATTCGGTCACCGCCTCCCAGCCCTTGCCCCGGTGCGACGCCGGATTGCCCGGCCGCACGGTCAGCACCCTGTTGAGCAGCATTACCCCGCGCTGCGCCCAGGGCGTGAGGTCACCGCTGGCCGGCTCGGGGTAACCGAGGTCAGCGGTGTACTCGGTGAAGATATTGGCCAGGCTGCGCGGCAGCGGCCGCACATCGGCGGCCACCGAGAAGCTCAGCCCCACGGGGTGGCCGGGAGTGGGATACGGATCCTGCCCGACGATCAGAACTCGGACACGTTCGAACGGAAAGGTGAAGGCGCGCAAAACGTTCGGTCCAGCTGGCAGGTATCGACGCCCGGCGGCGAGCTCCGCACGCAGGAACCCCCCCATCTGAGCGACCTGGCCGCCCACCGGCTCCAGCGCGCGCGCCCAACCGTCGTCGACGAGCTCACTCAACGGGCGGGCAGGCACGGAGCACAACCTAGCGGCTTCGCTCACCGGAAGGATTCCCAGCCCGCGCATCCGTCCCATTCGCGGCCGTCGACGAGGACGCGCGGCGGTCCGTCGAGCACCCGTCCGATCACGCGCCAGCCCGGTGGTGGCCGGCCCGTGAAGCACGCCACCAGGGCGTGGTCCTCACCGCCGCCCAGCACCCAGGACCACGGGTCGGCCCCGACCACGTCCGCGGCCGCCGTCAGCGGTTCGAGGTCGGTCGCCAGTGCCGCCGTGAACAACTCGATCCCGGTCCCGGAGGCCTGCGCGATATGCCGCAGATCTGCGATGAGCCCGTCGGAGACATCGGTCATCGCGTCCGCACCGGCATCGGCGGCCGCCCTGCCCTGCCCGTACGGCGGTTCCGGCACCACATGTCGGCGCCGCAACGTGTCAAAGTCGTCGATCCCCTTGCTCCACAAGGCATATCCGCCAGCTGACAGCCCCAGATCGCCCGCGACCGCCACTGCCGAGCCGGGACGCGCCCCGGCTCGCAGGACCGGGGACCGACCGGCCAGGTCACCCAGCACGGTCGCCGACACCACCCACTGCGGGCTGTTGACCAGATCGCCGCCGGCGATGCCGGCACCCAACCGCCGCGCCTCGTCCCACATCCCGGCGAACAGCTCCATGACCTGGCCGGCGGCGGTATCGGCAGGTGCGCCGAACGCGACGACGAACGCGGTGACCGATGCGCCCATCGCCTCGATATCGGCGGCATTCTGCGCGATGACTTTCCGCCCCACGTCGTGCGGGGACGACCAGTCCAGGCGGAAGTGACTGCCCTCGACGAGCATGTCGGTCGAGACCACCATCCGACCATCGGCGGCGATCACCACCGCGGCGTCATCGCCGGGGCCGAGCGCTACCGCGGCGGGCTGGTGACGGCCTGCCACCAGCCGGTCGATGACCGCGAACTCACCCAGCTGCCGCAACGTCGGCGCCGGCTCGTCCTCGCCCATCGCACCTCCTGACCGGGGCCGTCGTGGCGCTGGCTGCTGCTCTTCGCGCACGTCAGTGTATGCGGAGCTGTGTCGAGTCGTCGTGGTCGGCATTCGCGGGTAACACTGTCCTGATGGCAGATACAGCTCGGGACGGGCCTCCCCGCGTCCTGCTGATCGCAGCGATCGTGGTGGCCGTTGCGGCGATCGTCGCGATCCTGGCGATCGCCGCCACCCGGCGGGTGTCCCAGCAACCGGTTGCCATCCCCGCCGTCCCGGCGCCGCAGGCCGGCAGTCCGGCGTGCCGATCGCTGCTGAACGCCCTGCCGCAGCGGCTCGGGGATTACCAGCGCGCGCCGGCGGCCGAGCCGGCGCCCGCGGGCGCCGCGGCCTGGGAACGGGGTGCGGACAGCGAGGCGGTAATCATGCGGTGCGGGCTCGACCGGCCGGCCGACTTCGTGGTGGGCTCGCCGATCCAGGTCGTCGACGAGGTGCAGTGGTTCCAGGTCGCCGATGAGCCGCTCGCACGCAGCACCTGGTTCACCGTGGACCGGCCTGTCTACGTCGCGCTGACCCTGCCGCCGGGTTCGGGGCCGACGCCCATCCAGGAGCTCTCCGGGCTGATAGCGCGCACCATCGCGGCCGTGCCGATCAATCCCGCACCGCCACCGGGTTAGCGCAGGCCGACGCCGCGCGCCAACGCCGTATCGACCATGGCGGCCAGCAGTGTCGGGTAGTCGACGCCGCTGGCGGCCCACATTCGCGGGTACATCGAGATCGTGGTGAACCCGGGCATCGTGTTTATCTCGTTGATGACCGGTCCGTCGTCGGTGAGGAAGAAGTCGACGCGGGCCAGCCCCTGGCAGTCGATGGCCTGGAACGCCCGGATCGCCAGCTCGCGCACCCGATCGCTGACGTCGTCCTCGATCTTGGCGGGCACGTCCAGCTCGGCGGCATCGTCGAGGTACTTGGTCGCGAAGTCGTAGAACGCATCCTCGCGGCCCCGCACCCCCGCGACACGGATCTCACCCACGGTGCTGGCTTCCACTGTGCCGTCGGGCAATTCGAGGACTCCGCACTCCAGTTCGCGGCCGACAACCGCGGCCTCGACGATCACCTTGGGGTCATGCCGGCGAGCCTGGGCGATGGCCGCGGGCAGCTGCTCGACGGTCGAGACGCGACTGACACCGATCGACGAACCACCACGCGCCGGTTTGACGAACAGCGGCAGGCCCAGCCGCTCAAGCTGTTCGGGCGTCAGCGTCGACTGACGGCGCCGCAGCACTACCTGGTCGCCGATCGGCAGCCCTTCGGCCGCGAGCAGCTTCTTGGTGAACTCCTTGTCCAT
>CAZDYH010000018.1:22017-27886 GCA_964509355.1 uncultured Mycobacterium sp. | reverse complement strand
CCGTGCCAGGGACAGGTCAGCGTGCCGTTGTCGATGTCGAGCACGGCATTGTCCAGCGGCAGTGCCTCGTGGGCACATTCGTTGCGGTAGGCCGAGAGTCGCTGCGCGATGTTGACGACGATGACCTCGGCCTGCTCACCGGAGGCGGCAGACAGGCTCAGTGCGGTGATCTTTCCTTCGGCCAGCCCGGTCGCGGATCCCACCTTCACCCATCCCTCACTGACGGGATCCCGCCCGATGCGCAATGACTCCAGCGGTATCAGCGTCGGCGATGGTTCGTTGGGCAGCACCTCGACGCTCGTGATCGACGGAACACCTTCGGTCAGAGCGCTTTCCACGAGATTGCGCAGCGTCACCGACGACATCGAACAGCCGTTGCAGGCACCCTCCAGCCGGACGAACGCGGTGCCGTCCTCGACCCGCACAAGCGTGACATCCCCACCGTGACTCTGCAATTGGGGTCGTACGGACACCAAGACGCGATTGGCGTGTGTGACCGGGTCGGGGCGAACGATCTCGTGCAACGACAGCAGCAGATGCACGACCGGATCGTCCACCAGCTCGAACAGCACCTCCCGGGCGGCGTCGTCGGCGCGCATCCGCCGCACGATGGTGACCAGTCCGGCGCGGTGGACGGCCTCGATCGCGGCCTTGACCTCCTCGGCCACCGCACGCGATGCCGGGTCCAGCCCGGCCAGCGCGGTGACCGCGTCGTCGACCCGCCTGGCGAGGTCTTCGAAGGTCGGCTCGGAGGGCACCGCAGCGGCGGTCATTGTCGGCTCCTCGTCAGTCCGGCGCGGTGTCGGTGCGGCTCAGGGTGTGCTGGCGGGCGACCTCGTCGAGCACTCCGCGCACCGCGCGCACCGACTCCTCGTCGCCGAGTTCCTCGAACAGGAACCGCGCCTCGTAGAGCTTGGCCTTGGCCTGGTCGAACGCTCCGAGGTGGGCCAGCACGTTGCCCTGATTGGCCAATACCCTGGCCCGGCCCAGTGGGTCGGTGTCACGGGCCCTGGCTTCAAGAACTGCCTCGTAGAGCTCGACAGCCTCGACCAGGTTGTCCGCCTGATGTTTGGACGGCGTGTAGACGAGCGAATTGGCAAGGTTCAGTTGGACACTCGCCCACTGCTCGGGGTGCGTCTCGCGGGTGTACACCGTCAGCGCAGACCGCAGCGACTGTGCGGCGACGCCCAGGCGCAGCTGACCGGACGCCTCCACCATGGGCATCGTCAAGTACGCGGTCGCGAGGTTGGCGTGCGCGGCCGCCCACAGCAACGGCGCTTCGTCGCGCAACACGAGCTGCAGTGCCGAGTGGTAGTGCGGGATCGCCTTGGCCAACAGCTCGGGATGCTGCTGGGCCTGCTCGTGCAACAGTCCGGCGAGGCTGAGATGCAGCTCGGCGCGGGCGATCCGCAGGCCGTCCGCACCGTCGAGGGCGCGCAGCGCCTGCTCAAACCGCTGCGCGCACAACGGATCGCCGGTATCGCGGCAGATGGACGCCGCCGCTCCGAGCAGAACACCTTTCAGCGGCGCGGATACCGGGGCCGCCGCGGCTACCGCGCGGTCGAGCAGTGCAGTCGCCGCCACCGGGTCACCCGCGGCCAACGCGCTGCTGGCCTGCGCCGACAGCGCCACCGCCGCCAGTTCACCGTCGGCGGTCCCCGCATCCGGCGGGGTGTCGGATCGGCCGACAGCGAACAGCACCAGATCGACCAACAGGCCGAACTCGCCGAGATCGGCGCGCAGGCTGTCCGGATCCTCGCTGTCGGGGTCGAGCACGAACCTGTTGTAGCGGCTGACTGGGTCCGATCCCCGCAGTTGGGTCAGCGACGCATCGCGGTCGCCGGCGAGGGCCAGTTCATGGGCACGCAGGCTGGCCGGCCAGTGCTCCGGGACACCACCGGCCAGCAACGTCACCCGCACCTGCTCGGTGCCGGGGGCCGCTGGTATCAGCATGTAGCCCAACGGAAGTGGGAACGCGCCCAGGGGTTGCGGGCGCACCGCGAGCATGGCGAGGTCGGTGTCGGCGGACAGTGCGCTCACTTCAGTCATCCATTCACAGGCCCTCGCAGGTCGCGCTCGGCGGCGCGTTTGATCAGGTTGGCCGACAGCTCAGCGCGGGCCTTGGTGGCATGGGTGTCGACCCGCCGACGCACCACACCGTCGGCGAAGACGACGATGATCTCGACCGCCCAGCGACCGCGTTCCTCGATGACGACGGTCTGGACGTCGAGCGCCTCGTCGGTGGAGACCTCTGTGGGCACCTCGGTCTTGCGCCGCAGCGATGGATCCTCAGCCACGAGGATCACGCCCCGTGCTCCAACGGAATACGCAGTGCGGCGTGTCCATCGTCCCAGAATGCCTCGCGGACGCCGGTCGGGATGCGGTCGTCGAGCACTTCGCGGACCAGCATGGTGCGGTCGCCGGCGAGGTTGCGTTGCTTGAGCAGCAGACCGCCGCTGCGCGGTCCGCGCAACGGGATCAGCCACAGGTCGCCGTCGCGCAGCAGGGCCGCGACGGCATCCGACGGGAACCGGCTCGCCGCCAGCGCCGCGTCGAGCCGGATGTAGCCGTCGGCGGTGAACTCGACGTGCAGATCATCTCCTGCCGGCGGCCGCAACGGTGACAGGTAGTCGCGCTCGAGGATGTCGATCACCTGTTCCATCGCGGCCTCCACCGGCTCCGACAGATCTTCACCGAGTTCCACCGCGGCCGCCTCGATCAGGAAGACGGTGATGTCGTCCGGGCAGGCATCGCCGAGCGCCCAGCGCGCGAACGCGATGGCGTGGTCCCAGCGAAAGGAGTGGGTGTGCAACCCCTGCAGGGGCGGCAGTTGTTCCAGTTCCGCCCCGGGCACCCGGTACACGGTGCCCGCCGCGACGCCGGTGGCCGAGGCGTCGATGATGACCACCCGACGGGCGCCCCGCATCTGGAAGGCGGTGTCCATGCCGGCGGTGCCACCGTCGACCAGACGCGCCCCGTCGGGTACGCCACGCTCCCACAGGTGGCGTACCAGAACGGGTCCGACACCGTCGTCACCCCGCAGCAGGTTTCCGCAACCCACCACGAGCACCTCGCAACCGGGTGGCTCGAGATCGACGTCGTCGGTGCCACGCTGTGCGGACGTCAGGATCACACCATCCCGTTGATCACGAACTTCGACAGCTCCTTGCCGGTCTTGCCGTCGTAGGCGTGCACGGTACACACCAGGCAGGAATCGAAACTGCGGGCCACGTGCCCGAGTTCGACGGGATCCTCCGGATCGACGATCGGCGATCCGACCAGCGCCTGCTCGATCGGGCCCAGGACGTCGTTGCCGTCGCGCGGCCCGATGTTCCACGCCGTCGGCGTGACCACCTGGTAGTTCTTGATCTTGCTGTCCTCGATGACAATCCAGTCCGCCAAGGCGCCGCGCGCGGCTTCGGTGGCGCCGAAACCCTTGCCCGCGGCATGCTCGATCGGCTTGGAGTAGAAGCTCTCCTTGAGGTCGAGTTCGTCGAGCCAGCCGCGGGCCCACTTGTAGTACTTCGGCGCCTCGTGCATGCGGGCCATCTGCCGGACGAAGACGCTCGGGCCGATCTTGTTGTACAGGTCGACGAACAACGGGTCATTGTCCTGGTGCGCCGCGGCGTTCGGGCCACCGGCAGCCATCCGGCGGGCCAGCGGCCCGGCCTCCAGTGGGATGTTGCCGAGACCGCCGCCGATGTCGTAGCGCGGCGACTTGGCCCAGCTGTACTTGCCCTGCTTGCGGCCGACTTCGGGGTCAACCGGGATGGTCTCCCCGTCGAACGGGTGCAGCGGCCTGCTGCCCTGGTAGAAGGAGTGAGTGACGTCCTCGCGGACCTTGGCCTGGTCGAACTCGTGCCACTGACCCTCGGCATAGATGCCGGAGCGCCCGATCAGCGCGGCGTTGCGGCCCTCGATGGTCGGCCTCTCGTACAGCGACGGCTCGAAGTACGTACCCGTCGCGAAGTAGTTGCCCACGCCCTGGCCGTACTTGTCCAGGCCGACGTCGAGACAGTAGCGGATGAAGAAACCGCAGTCGCTGTTGTGCTGCGACTCGTTCTCGTCGACCCAGGCGAGCATGTCTTCCCAGGACTTGACTTCCAGCCAGCGGTCCACGCTGCAGCCCAGCCACCGGCCTTCGAGCCAGTTGTCATTCCAATGCTCCAGGATGGCGATCGAGCGGGTGACGTCCGACAGCGTCGGCGCACACATCACCCCTCCTGGCACCATGAAGCTCGAGTGCGGCCACTGGCCACCATAGATCGCATACACCTCGACCGGTTTGCCCGAAAGCACAACGCCCGGTTGATAACTCGTGCCCACATAGGGCGCGAAGCGGCGGACGGCTTCGGCGTAGAGCTTCGACTTGGCGTAGTTCTTGTTGGTCAGGTCGATGGCGAACAGCGCGTAGAAGTACCGCGGGATCGACTGCAGCGTCTCGGCGGCCTGACAGATGTTGCGCACCAGCGTCGCGTTGGGCGGCATGTGGGTGCGCCACGCCGTGTCCAGAGCGTAGGCCGATTTGTACAGGTGGCTGCCACCGCAGATCCCGCAGATACGCGGGCACACGACGAGGCCGGCCTGCGGATCCTTGCCACGCAGGATGATCTCGAAGCCTCGGAACATCGCGGCTTCGGTCCATGCCGAGGTGACGATGCCGTCGTCGATGGTCACCCGGACATCGAGGTCACCCTCGACACGTCCCAGCGGGCTGACAAACAGATCGAGCGCGGTCATAACAGGTCCTTTCGATAAACCAGGGCTGCTGGGCTGAGTGGGTGGCGCGATCCCTAGACCACGAACATGTCTTCCTTGGACCACTTCGGCGCGGCGACGCGTGCTGCGGCGGCATGGGCCATGTAGGTGGCGTGATGCGTCCCCTCCGGAATCTCCTTGGGGATCACCCCGGCGACTTTCTGTGTCTTGAACAGCGTGCCGGGGTGGAGATCGAAGTGCGGGAACTCCGGCTCGGTGCAGCCCAGGCAGGGCATGCCGGCCCTGGTCTTGGACGACTGGCGGTTCCACAGGATTCGGTTGCAGGGTGAATGCGTCAGCGGACCACGGCAGCCGAACTCGTAGAACAAGCAGCCGGTGCGGGTGCCCTCGCCGAACGACATCGTCGACTGCTTGTATTCGAAGAACTGAACCCGGGTGCAGCCGGTCTGGGTGAACGTCTTGAAGAACGTCTCCGGCCGCTGCAGATCGTCGAGCGCGATGTCACCCGCCCGCCCGGTGGCCAGCGCGACGAGGATCTGGGTGATCCAGTCCGGGTGAGCCGGGCAGCCGGGGATGTTGATGACCGGCAGGCCCATCTTCGAGCGGAAGCCCGCGCCGAGGAACCCGCCCTTGGCGCGCTTGTGGAACTGCAGCCCGGTCGAGCCCGACGGGTTCGGCTCCATCGCGGGGATACCGCCCCAGCAGGCACAGTCCCCGATCGCGACCACGATCTGGGCCGCGCCGGCCAGGTCGGTGACCCAGTCTTTCATGGGGCGGTCGGCGAACATGTCCATCCGGCCGCTGCCGTTGGGCGCCTCGATAACCGTTCCCTCGAACACGAAAATGTCGAGCGGGCGTTCGCCCTTTGCACAGTCCCAGAAGACTTTCTGGGCATTTTTTCCCAGCTCCAGACCCAATGACGGATGCCACACAAGATCGAGGCCGAAGTCGACGATCAAGTCGACAACATTCGGTTCATCGGCGTTGAGGAAGGACATGGTGTTTCCACTGCACGCACCCCCCTGGAACCACAGCACGGAAGCCATCTGAACTCCTCTCGGGTTAGTTGTCACTCTTGTGCGCAGCGGCGCAGGTGTCAACCGTCAAAGGTATCGGGATGCGTCGCGCGGACTGCCGGATTTCGGCGAAT
>CAZDYH010000018.1:10715-21917 GCA_964509355.1 uncultured Mycobacterium sp. | reverse complement strand
GTCAACCGTCAAAGGTATCGGGATGCGTCGCGCGGACTGCCGGATTTCGGCGAATTCTCGGCAAGATTCGACCTGCCGGCGCCGGGGGTGTGGATCACCTGGGCCCGACTCAGCTGCAGGCGGCGAGCACCAGTTCGCGCACCCGCGCGGCGTCGGCCTGCCCACGGGTGGCCTTCATCACCGCACCCACGATCGCCCCGGCCGCGGCCACCTTGCCCTCGCGGATCTTCTTGGCCACATCGGGGTTGGCGGCCAGCGCGTCGTCGACGGCAGCCTGGATCAACGAGTCGTCACGCACCAGCGCCAGGCCGCGACCGGCCATCACCTGCTCGGGTTCGCCTTCGCCGGCCAGCACCCCTTCGACGACCTGACGGGCCAGCTTGTTCGACAGCTTGCCCTCGTCGACGAGCGCGACCACCGCGGCGACCTGCGCCGGGTTGATGGCCAGCTCGTCGAGCTCCACCCCGGACTCATTGGCCTTCTGCGCCAGGAAGTTTCCCCACCACGCCCGCGCGGCCTCGATAGAAGCACCGTGCGAAACGGTGGCCACCACCAGGTCGACGGCGCCGGCGTTGACCAGATCGCGCATCACCTCGTCGGAAACTCCCCAGTCCGCCTGAATCCGCTGCCGGCGCAGCCACGGCAACTCCGGCAGCGTGCCGCGCAGCCGTTGCACCAACTCGGCGCTGGGCGCGACGGGCTCCAGGTCCGGTTCGGGGAAGTACCGATAGTCCTCCGCGGTCTCCTTCGTCCGGCCCGGTGTGGTGTACCCGCCCTCGTGAAAGTGCCGGGTTTCCTGGGTCACCCGGCCACCGGAGGCCAGAATCGCGCCCTGGCGGCGCATCTCATAGCGGACCGCCACTTCGACGCTCTTGAGCGAGTTGACGTTCTTGGTCTCGGTGCGGATGCCGAACTCTGTCGTGCCGACCGGTTTGAGCGAGACGTTGGCGTCACAGCGCATCGACCCCTGATCCATCCGCACATCGGAAACCTCCAATGCGCGCAGCAGGTCCCGCAGCGCCGTTACGTAGGCGCGGGCGATCTGCGGGGCGCGGGCGCCGGCGCCCTCGATCGGCTTGGTGACGATCTCCACCAGCGGCACCCCGGCCCGGTTGTAGTCCAGCAGCGATGCCGTCGCGCCTTCGATGCGCCCGGTGTCGCTGCCGAGGTGGGTCAGCTTGCCGGTGTCTTCCTCCATATGCGCGCGCTCGATGAACACCCGCCAGGTGGTGCCGTCGTCCACGGGGGCGTCCAGGTAGCCGTTCACCGCGATCGGCTCGTCGTACTGCGAGATCTGGTAGTTCTTCGGCTGATCGGGGTAGAAGTAGTTCTTGCGCGCGAACCGTCCCCAGGGCGCGATATCGCAGTTGAGCGCCAGCCCGATCCGGATCGCCGACTCGACGGCGGCGGCATTGACCACCGGCAGCGATCCGGGCAGTCCCAGACACACCGGGCAGACCTGGGTGTTGGGTTCGGCGCCGAATGCGGTGGCGCAGCCGCAGAACATCTTGGTGGCCGTGCAGAGTTCGACATGCACTTCCAGGCCGAGCACCGGCTCGTAGCGTGCGACGACCTCGTCGTAGTCGAGCAACTCGGCTTCCGCTGAAGGAGTGCGCGCAAGGGTCATGACGTCGAGTTTAGGTTGGGCGGGTCAGCCGAAGAACGCGGCGGCGTCCTCGTAGCGGCTCTGCGGGACCAGCTTGAGCTGACGGGTCGCGTCGGCCAGCGGCACCCGGCCGATGTCCTGGCCGCGCAGCGACACCATCATCCCGTACTCACCGGTATGCGCGGCGTCGGCGGCGTTGACGCCGAACCGGGTGGCCAGCACCCGGTCATAGGCGGTCGGCGTGCCGCCGCGCTGCACATGCCCGAGCACGGTGGTGCGCACCTCTTTCTTGATGCGCTTCTCGATCTCGACGGCAAGCTGCGCAGCCACGCCGGTGAACCGCTGATGGCCGAACTCGTCGATACCGCCGTCGCGCAGCTGCATCGAGCCCTCGGCGGGCTTGGCCCCCTCGGCCACCACGCAGATGAAGTGCGACTCGCCGCGCTGGAACCTGCCCTTGACCAGGCGGCAGACCTCCTCGACGTCGAACGGCTGCTCCGGGATCAGCGTCATATGCGAACCCGAGGCCAGACCCGCACTCAGCGCGATCCACCCGGCGTGGCGTCCCATCACCTCGACCAGCATGACGCGCTGATGGGACTCGGCGGTGCTGTGCAGCCGGTCGATGGCCTCGGTGGCCACGGTGAGCGCCGTGTCGAAGCCGAATGTCACATCGGTGCAGTCGATGTCGTTGTCGATCGTCTTGGGCACACCGACGACGGGGACGTTCTCCTCGGTGAGCCAACGTGCGGCGGTCAGCGTGCCCTCGCCGCCGATCGGGATGAGCACGTCGATGCCGTTGTCCTCGAGCGTCTGCTTGATCTGGTCGAGGCCGGCGCGCAGCTTGTCCGGGTTGACCCGGGCGGTGCCCAGCATGGTGCCACCCTTGGCCAGCAGGCGGTCGTTGCGTTCGTCGTTGTGCAGCTGAATACGCCGATCCTCCAGCAGCCCGCGCCACCCGTCCTGGAAGCCCACCACCGACGAGCCGTACCGGGCGTCGCAGGTGCGCACCACGGCCCGGATGACGGCGTTCAGGCCGGGACAGTCGCCGCCTCCGGTCAAGAGTCCGATTCGCATGTGCCCTATCTTGCCTGCTGCGGCTCAGAAAGGTGTCGGCAACGGACCCCGCGCCGCCTCGAAGGCCGCCGCGACCCGATACAACCGGTCGTCGGCCAGCGCCGGCGCCATGATCTGCAGCCCCACCGGCAGGTCGTCATCGGGCGAGAGTCCGGACGGCACCGAGATACCGCAGTGCCCGGCCAGGTTCAGCGGCAGTGTGCACAGGTCGAACAGGTACATCGCCAGCGGGTCGTCGACCTTCTCACCCAGCAGAAAGGCAGTGGTCGGCGTGGCCGGGGACACCAGCACGTCGACTCGTGCATAGGCCTGGTCGAGATCCCGGGCGATCAGGGTGCGCACCTTCTGCGCCTGGTTGTAGTAGGCGTCGTAATACCCCGCCGACAACGCATAGGTACCTATCATGATGCGGCGCTTCACTTCCGGCCCGAAACCGGCCGCCCGGGTCAGCGCCATCACCTCCTCGGCACTGTGCGTGCCGTCGTCGCCGACCCGGAGTCCGTAGCGCATCGCGTCGAAACGGGCCAGGTTCGACGACACCTCCGAGGGCAGGATCAGGTAGTACGCGGCCAGCGAGTAGTCGAAATGCGGGCAGTCGACCTCGGTCACCTCGGCACCCAGCACGGTCAGCTGCTCGACCGCGGCGTTGAACGACGCCAACACACCCGGCTGGTAGCCCTCCCCGCGCAGCTGGCTGACCACACCGATGCGCACACCACGCAGATCCCCGGTCGCACCGGCCCGCGCGGCACCGACCACATCGGGCACCTCGGCATCGACCGAGGTGGAATCCCGGGGGTCGTGGCCCGCGATCACCCGGTGCAGCAGGGCGGTGTCGAGCACGGTGCGGGCACAGGGACCGCCCTGGTCCAGCGACGACGCACAGGCGACCAGCCCATAGCGCGACACGGTGCCGTAGCTGGGTTTGACGCCGACGGTGGCGGTCAGCGCGGCCGGCTGGCGAATCGATCCGCCGGTGTCCGACCCGATCGCCAGCGGCGCCTGGAACGCCGCCAGCGCCGCGGCGCTGCCGCCCCCGGAACCGCCGGGAACCCGCTGCACATCCCACGGATTGCGGGTCGGGCCGTAGGCCGAGTTCTCCGTCGACGAGCCCATCGCGAACTCGTCCATATTGGTCTTGCCCAGGATCGGGATGCCGGCCGCCCGCAGCCGCGCGGTCACCGTCGCGTCATACGGCGATACCCAGCCCTGCAGGATCTTGGACCCACAGGTCGTCGGCATGTCGGTGGTGGTGAAAACGTCCTTCAGCGCCAGCGGGACACCGGCCAGCGGCGAGGACAGTTCCTCGCCGGCGGCCACCGCGTTGTCGACCGAGGCCGCCGTGGCCAGCGCCTGCTCCCCCGCGACGTGCAGAAAGGCGTGATACCGGTCGTCGGTCCGCTCGATCTGGTCCAGGCAGGCCTGCGTCACCTCAGCCGAGGACAGCTCCTTGCCGGCGATCTTCGCCGCCAGTGTCGCCGCGTCGAGGCGGATGATGTCATCCGAGTGGCCGCTCATTCGGCCTCTCCGAGGATCTGGGGGACGGCGAAGCGGCCGTCGACCGCATTGGGCGCCTCGGCGAGGGCTTCCCGCTGGGTCAGGGAGGGCTCGATGATGTCCGGGCGCGTCACGTTGAGGTCCTTGAGCGGGTTGCCGGTCGGCTCGACGTCAGTGACATCCACGGCCTGAATCTGGCTGACGTGAGCCAGGATGGCGTCAAGCTGGCTGGAGAAGCTGTCCAGCTCACTGTCAGTCAGGGCGAGGCGGGCCAG
The DNA here is from genome assembly GCA_964509355.1 of uncultured Mycobacterium sp. Lineage (GTDB taxonomy): Bacteria > Actinomycetota > Actinomycetes > Mycobacteriales > Mycobacteriaceae > Mycobacterium. The sequence goes on along the minus strand of CAZDYH010000018.1, from coordinate 17,462 downwards.
CCGAGCCAGGCGGGCAACCTCATCCCGGGAGATCTGCGACACGATCGAAAAGCCTAGTGGTGTCCGCTGTGCGACAGTGTTGCGCGTGCCCTGGGCCGCCGACGACACCGAGCCGGGGCCGGTCGGCGCGGGCTTCGAGCGCGTGCTCACCGGCGCGCTGCTGTTTCTGACTTTCGTCGTCCTGCTGGTCCGCCTGCTCGGGGCGATCGGCCTGCTCACCACGCCCATGCTGGTCGGCTCGCTGGTCGCGGCCACTCTGGCCGTGCTGCTCGGCGCGCGCCGGCGCCATGCCGTCTGGCGGCCGCCGTGGCGGCTCGCGGCAAGTCTGGAAACACTGCCGCTGCTGGTGGTCGCCGCCACCGGGCTGGGGATCGCGGTCGTCGCGGCGTACTACCTGCCGGTCTGGCAGTGGGACGCGCTCGGCTACCACCTGCCCTATGTCAACTTCGTGCTGCAGAACGGAACGTTCGCCGATGTGCCCGGTGATGTGCCGTACCTGTCCAGCTATCCCCATATCGTCGAGTACGCGTTCACCGCGTGGCGCGCACTTCTTCCCGACGATCGGCTGGTCGAACTCGCCCACCTGCCGTTCGGCCTGCTGGGCAGCCTGGCCATCGCGACCATTGCGCGCCGCCAGGGCGCCCGGCCCGACCACGCCGTCGCGGCCGGTGCTGCGTGGCTGACCCTGCCGGCGGTGTTCCTGCAGTTGCCCACGAACTACACCGACGTCGCGTCCGCGGCGCTGCTGCTCACCGCGATCGCGTTCGTGTCGGGGCCGATCGACCGGCAGCGTGTCGTGCTGGCCGCTGTCGCGATCGGGCTGTTTCTCGGCTCGAAACCGCAGGCGCCGGTGGCAACCCTGGTGCTGCTGGTGGTGCTGACCGTGCGGGCGTACCGCACCGGGTTTCGCGGCATGGTGCCGGTGGCGTGGCTCGTCACGGTGGCACTTGGCGCCGAGAGTTACGTCGTCAACCTCGTCCGGCACGCCAACCCGATCTGGCCGGTTCGGGTCGACCTGGGTCCGGTGCACCTGCCCGGCACGGAGTCGATATCTGATCTGCTCGGATCCGGCGCGGCCGCCCCGCGCACCCACGGCAACCTGATGCAACGCGTGGTGGAGTCCTGGTCCACCGTCGTCCCGCCACTGCCCGTCTTCGACATGCGCATCGGCGGCCTGGGGCTGGTGTTCCTGTGCGCACTGCCGTTCGCGGTCGTCCGGGCCGTCCGGACCCGGTCAGCCGTGGTCGCGCTGTGCTTCGCGGCCACCCTTGCCACGCCCGACCCGGCGGTGGCCCGCTATGTCCTGGGCTTCGCCGGGCTGGTACTCGCGTTCGCCGTGCCCGCGGTCGAGCATCCGCGCCTGGGACGTGGGACCAGGACGGTCGTGTTCGGGGTGGCCGCACTGGCCGCGGCTGCGGGCATCGTCGTCGCCTATCCGGGCCTGACCGGTGAAGGGCCGCCGCTGCGGGACTACCTGCACATGACGCAGGCGCAGCGGCTGCGCGCGGTCGGTGCCGACGGTGTGCCGACCCGCTTCCTGGACACCATCGCCGCGGTCCGGGAGGGCGAGATCACCGTCTTCGATCGCACCGCGGACCTGCCGTACCTGGCGTGGCCGTTCGACCTGTCGCGGGACGCCGCGCGCATCCCCGACGATGTCGACGCCGAGACCGCGAAACGCATCATCGAGGCCCCCGGCGTCCGGATGCTCATCGTCGGCGACGACACGGTTGCCGGCTCCGTCGTCCGGCGCGACCCGCAGCGCTTCGTCCCGCAGTTTCACTGCAAGTCCTCGACATGCACCGTCTACCTCCGGCGCTGATGCTCCGGAATGCCCGGCACCGGACCCTGTGCGACAGTGTGCGCGTGCCTTCGTATCTGCTGCGGGTCCAGCTGGAGGATCGACCGGGAAGCCTTGGGTCGCTCGCCGTGGTGCTGGGGTCGGTGGGCGCCGACATCCTGTCCCTCGACGTCGTGGAGCGCGCGTCGGGATACGCGATCGATGACCTGGTCGTCGAACTGCCGCCGGGGGCGATGCCCGACATGCTCATCACCGCCGCCGAAGGACTCAACGGCGTGCGGGTCGACACCATCCGGCCGCACACCGGCCTGCTGGAGGCGCACCGCGAGCTGGAGCTCATCGACCACATCGCCGCGGCCGGCGAGAAGCTGGCCAAGCTTCAGGTGCTCGCCGATGAGGCGCCCCGGGTGCTGCGGGTGGGCTGGTGCACCGTGGTGCGAATGACCGAATCGGGATTTCAGCCTGTCGTCGGGAGCCCGGGTTCGCCCGAGACGCGCGCGAGTTCGGCGCCGTGGTTACCGCTCGGGCACGCCGAGGCACTTGATGCCAGCGCGGACTGGGTACCGCAGGTCTGGCGGGACATGGACACCACACTGGCCGCGGCGCCGCTGGGTGAACCGCACACCGCGGTGATGCTCGGCCGGCCAGGCGGCCCGCTGTTCCGCCCGTCGGAGGTGGCGCGGCTGGGCTACCTGGCCGGGATCGTGGCAACCATCCTGCGCTGAGCCGTCAGAGCGGCCCTTCATCCAGCAACCGCCGGAAGCCGTCCTCGTCCAGGATCGGCACACCGAGTTCGACGGCCCTGTCGTATTTCGACCCCGGCGAATCGCCGGCCACGACATACGCGGTCTTCTTCGACACCGAGCCTGCGGCCTTGCCGCCGCGGGCCAGGATCGCTTCCTTCGCCTCGTCGCGGGAGAACCCCGTCAGGGAACCGGTGACCACGATCGACAGCCCTGCCAGGGTCCGTTCGACACCGGCGTCCCGCTCGTCGGCCATCCGCACGCCGGCGGCGCGCCAGTTGTCGACGATGGCGCGGTGCCAGTCGACGGTGAACCATTCGGTCACCGCGGCGGCGATGGTGGGCCCGACACCCTCGACCGCGGCGAGTTGCTCCGTCGACGCCGCCGCGATGGCATCGAGGCTGCCGAACTCTCCTGCCAGCGCGTGAGCGGCGGTCGGGCCGACATGCCGGATCGACAGCGCGACCAGCACCCGCCACAACGGCTGCGACTTGGCCCGCTGCAGGTTGGTCAGCAGCCGCGCGCCGTTGGCGGACAGCCCCCCGCCCTTGGTGGTGAAGAATTCGGTGCGCAGCAGGTCGTCCTCGGTGAGCGTGAAAAGGTCACCCTCGTCGGTGATCACCCCGGCCTGCAGCAGCGCGATCGCGGCCTCGTAGCCCAGCCCCTCGATATCGAACGCGCCGCGGCCGGCGACGTGGAACACCCGCTCCCGCAGCTGCGCCGGGCAGGAGCGCGCATTGGGGCAGCGGATATCGGCGTCGCCCTCCTTGGCCGGCGCCAGCGCGGCGCCGCATTCGGGACACGTTGTGGGCATGACGAATTCGCGTTCGGACCCGTCGCGCAGATCGACGACCGGTCCCAGCACCTCGGGGATGACGTCACCGGCCTTGCGAATGACGACGGTGTCGCCGATCAGCACACCCTTGCGCTTGACCTCCGCGGCGTTGTGCAGAGTCGCAAGTCCCACCGTCGACCCGGCGATCTTGATCGGCGTCATGTGGGCGAACGGTGTCACCCGGCCGGTGCGCCCGACGTTGACCCGGATGTCGAGCAGCGTGGTCGTCGCCTCCTCGGGCGGATACTTGTAGGCCACCGCCCAGCGGGGCGCCCGCGATGTCGAACCCAGCCTGCGTTGCAGCGCGAATTCGTCGACTTTGACTACTACACCGTCGATTTCGTGTTCGACCTGGTGGCGGCGTTCGCCCCAGTAGCTGATGCGTTCTTCGACGCCGTCGATGCCCCGGACCCGGGTGGTGTGCTCGGAAACGGGCAACCCCCACGCGTGCAGCGCGGCGTAGGCATCGTGCAGGGTGGCCGGGGTGAACCCCTCGGCATGGCCAAGGCCGTGGCAGATCATCCGCAGCCGGCGGCGGGCGGTCACGGCCGGGTTCTTCTGCCGCAGCGAGCCCGCCGCGCTGTTGCGGGGGTTGGCGAACGGCGCCTTGCCGTCCTCGACCAGGCTGGCGTTGAGTGCCTCGAAGTCGGCGATCAGGAAGAACACCTCGCCGCGCACCTCCAGCACCTTCGGCACCGGGTAGCCGTCGCCGGCCGTCAGGGTCTCGGGCACATCGTCGATGGTGCGCGCATTCAGCGTCACGTCTTCACCGGTGACCCCGTCGCCGCGGGTCGCCGCACGAACCAGCCTGCCGTCGCGGTACACCAGCGCCAGCGCGACCCCGTCGATCTTCAGCTCGCACAGGTAGTGCTCGTCGTCGCCGATCTCGGCGCGGACCCGCGTCGACCATGCCTCGAGCTCGTCCTGGTTGAACACGTTGTCCAGGCTGAGCATGCGCTCCAGGTGGTCGGCTGACGTGAAATCAGTGGCGAACCCGGCGCCGCCGACCAGCTGGGTGGGCGAATCGGGAACGCGCAGCTCGGGATACTGCTCCTCGAGCGCGGTGAGCTGGCCCAGCAGTTTGTCGAACTCACCGTCCGAGATGATCGGGGCGTCCTTGACGTAGTACCGGAACTGGTGGTCGCGCACCTCGTCGGAGAGCTGCTGCCACTGACGGCGCACGTCGGGATCGACCGGATCCGTTTCCGGCGGTGCGTGAGAACTCACTCTGGCAAGGCTAGCCGAGTCCGCCGACACCCAAACCGCACCCGCGGGGCCGCTAGCCTGGCAGTGTGCCGCATCCGATCATGTTCCGCGACGACGATCCGGGGCTGGCAGAACTGCGGCGGATCGCGCTGAGCTTTCCCGGGGCATTCGAGAAGATCTCGTGGGGCCGGCCGGTGTTCTGCGCGCCGAAGATGTTCGTGATGTACGGCGGGAACTCGAAGACTGTCAACCCTGGCGAGATGACGCCGTTCCCCTACTCGATGCTGGTCAAGGTCGACGAGACCGACCGCAGGGCGCTGCAACAGGACAGCCGGTTCTTCAACCCCGCGTATATGGGCCCCTACGGCTGGCTCGGGCTGGACTTCACGGTGGGCACGGTGGACTGGGACGAGATCACCGAGCTCGTCGATGCATCATTTCGGATGATCGCCGCGCGCAAGCTGGTGCGCCAGCTCGACGAACGCTAGATCGCCTCGGGGTCGTCGGCGAACGCGTCGGCCACCTGCTGCGCCAGCTCGATGGCGGTGCGGGCCCACTGCGTGGTCGCGCCGGCCAGGCCGCACGCCGGGGTGATACCGATCCGATCCCGCAGCACCGAGCGGGTGAATCCGAGCCGGTCGGTGACCGCCGCCGCTGCCGCGGCCAGCTCCTCCACCGACGGCCGGTGTGCCGGCGATGAGGTGGCCACGACACCCAGCAGCACGGCGCGGCCCGCCTCGAGAAACTCTCCGATGCCGTCCAGGTCACTGTCCTCCAGCGTCGAGACGTCAACTGACACGGCCGTTACTGCGCTGCGCTGCAACAGCTTCCAGGGCAGATTCGGCGCACAGCTGTGCAGCAGCACGTCGCCGCCGGCCGCGGCCACGCAGTCGTCCAGCAACGCGGTGGCCAGTGCTTCGTCGACCGGGTGCACCGGCGTCATGCTGGTGACACCGGTCAGCCGGCCGGCCAGCGCGGCGGGCAGCGTCGGCTCGTCGAACTGCACCACCACCGGCGCACCGAGCCGGCGGGACAGCTGCGCACGGTGCGCGGCCACCCCCTCGGCCAGCGATGCGGCGAGGTCGCGGACAGCACCGGGATCGGTGATCGCCCGGTGCCCGTTGCCCAGCTCCAGCGCGGCCGCCAGCGTGATGGGACCGGGCGCCTGCACCTTGACCGTGCGCCCCTCGCCCCGGCCCGCCTTCTGCCACACCTCCTCGAGCGCGTCGATGTCCTCGTCCAGCAGGCTCGCCGCGCGGCGCGCCACCGAACCCGGCCGCGCCGCGATGCGATAGCCACGCGGCACGGTGTCGATGGTGATGTCGACCAGCAACGCACCGGCGCGACCGATCATGTCCGCACCCACTCCCCTCGCCGGCAGCTCGACCAGGTGGGGCAGCGAGTGCAGCTCGCCGACAACGACTTCCGCGGCCTGCAGCGGCGACAGCCCCGGCCAGGACCCGATACCGGTGGCCGCTGCGAAAGCACTCACCGGGCAACAGTATTCGAGTCGTCCCGAACGGGTCCCCGGCGGGTTACCCTTCGGTGATGGCACGACCGCTGCTGATCTGCTGCGCAGCGCTGCTGGTGGCGGGCTGCACGCATCAGGTGGACGGGCGGCCGGTGAGGTCGGCCGCCGACGCTGGATCCGCCACTGCCGCGCCGGTCGTCGACGTCGACATCGACCAGATCCTGTTGGAGCAGTCTTCGATGCGCGCCATCACCGGCGCCGGCGAGGATCTGACGATCATCCCGACGATGGACGGCGACACCCCCGTCGATATCGACGCACTCGCCCAGACCGTTCCCCCGGAATGCGGCTTCGTCTTCGCCGAAACGCAGACGTTCGGCCCCGATGTCGAGCAGTTCCACAAGACGACCTTCCAGAATCCGCCGGACGGCGGCCTGATTTCGCAGGGAGCGGCCTCCTACCGCGACGCCGACACCGCCCGCCGCGCGTTCGACGACCTGGTGGTCACCGTCGAGGGCTGCGGGGCCGGCTCGTTCGGCCCGATGCTGGTCGGCCAGTGGACCACGGATGCCGATTCGCTGCATACCCGCCCGGGGGCGTGCGGCCGCGACTACCGCGTCACCTCCGTCGTGCTGATCGAAGTGACCTCCTGCGGGTTCCCCGAATCGGTGCCCGACATCGTGATGACGAA
>CAZDYH010000018.1:6914-10615 GCA_964509355.1 uncultured Mycobacterium sp. | reverse complement strand
GCCGGGACCCGCGATGCCCAGACCCTTGCGCTGCCCGACGGTGAACCCGTGCACCCCGTCGTGTTCGGCGAGCACCGTGCCGCCGGCATCGACGACCGCGCCGCGGCGGACCCCGATGCGGGCGCCCAGAAAAGCGCGGGTGTCCCCGGACGGGATGAAGCAGATGTCATGGCTGTCGGGTTTCTCGGCGACCGCAAGACCGCGACGTGCCGCCTCGGCCCGGATCTGCGGCTTGGCGGTGTCGCCGACCGGGAAGGCGGCGTGGCGCAGCTGCTCGGCGGTCAGCACGCCCAGCACATAGGACTGGTCCTTGTCGCGGTCGACGGCCCGGCGCAACCGCCCACCGGACAGCCGCGCGTAGTGGCCGGTGGCCACGGTGTCGAAGCCCAATGCCACGGCCCGCGCCGCCAGTGCGGAGAACTTGATCCGCTCGTTGCACCGCACGCAGGGGTTCGGTGTCTCGCCGCGGGCGTACGACGAGACGAAGTCGTCGATGACATCCTGGGCGAAGCGCTCGGCGAAATCCCAGACGTAGAAAGGGATTCCGAGCACGTCGGCGACCCGGCGGGCATCACCGGCGTCCTCCTTGGAGCAGCAGCCCCGCGAGCCGGTGCGCAGCGTACCCGGCGCCGAGGACAATGCGAGGTGCACGCCGACCACGTCGTACCCGGCGTCGACCATGCGGGCAGCGGCCACCGACGAGTCGACGCCACCGCTCATCGCGGCAAGGACGCGCATCAGGGCCTCGCGCCTGCGCTGGCCAGCACCGCCTGCCGGGCCCGGTCCACCGCACCTGGCAGCACCCGCAACGCCGCATCGACATCCGCCTCGACACTGGTATGCCCGAGCGAGAGCCGCAGCGACCCGCGCGCACTGGCCGGGTCGGCGCCCATGGCGATCAGCACGTGCGACGGCTGTGCGACCCCGGCCGTGCAGGCCGAGCCGGTCGAGCATTCGATTCCGTTGGCGTCCAACAGCATCAGCAGCGAGTCGCCCTCGCAGCCACGGAAGGTGAAGTGCGCGTTGCCCGGCAGTCGCATCTCGCGCGCGCCGTTGAGGAAAGTGTCTTCGACGCCGGTGAGCACACCTTCGATGAGCCGGTCGCGCAGGCCGCGCAACCGCACACTGTTGGCCTCGAGGCCGTCGACGGCGATCTCCACGGCTACCGCCATCGCGACGGCACCCGCGACATCCGGTGTGCCCGAACGGACGTCGCGTTCCTGGCCGCCGCCGTGCAGCAGCGGCACGCACGCCGTGTCACGGCGCAGCAGCAGCGCACCGACGCCGGTCGGTCCGCCGAACTTGTGCGCGGTCACGCTCATCGCGGACAGGGCGCTGTCGGCGAAGCTCACGGGCACCTGACCGACCGCCTGGATGGCGTCGCTGTGCATCGGGACGTCGAACTCGGCCGCGACGGCCGCCAGTTCGGCGATCGGCATGATGGTGCCCACCTCGTTGTTGGCCCACATCACCGACACCAGTGCGACGTCATCGTGGTCAGCCAGCGCCTCCCGCAGTGCGGCGGGCGCCACCGAGCCATCCGCGGCCGTGGACAGCCAGGTCACTTCGGCGCCCTCGTGTTCGGCCAGCCAGTTCACCGAGTCCAGGACCGCATGGTGTTCGACCGCGGTGGTGACGATGCGCCGACGGCGCGAATCCGCGTCCCGGCGGGCCCAGTAGATGCCCTTGACGGCGAGGTTGTCGCTGTCGGTGCCGCCGGCGGTGAAGACCACCTCCGACGGACGTGCGCCCAGCTTCGCAGCGACGGTCTCGCGGGACTCCTCAATCCTGCGGCGCGCCGCCCGGCCCGCGCTGTGCAGCGACGACGCGTTGCCGACCGTGCCCAGCACAGCCGTCATCGCCTCGATGGCAGCGGGATGCATCGGGGTGGTGGCAGCGTGATCGAGATACACCGAAAGCGGCATGACCTGTCCAGGATAGCGGGAGGCCGCGCCCGATCAGGCCGCCAGCGCGTGCCCGTGCCCGGCGCGTTGCGGCCTCGTCGCGCCGCGCACGGCGGTCTGGCAGCGGCGGGCCAGATCCCGCCGATCGGTTCCCGGCAGCTGCAGCGACTCGACCTGCACATGGCACAGGGTCAGCCGTGCGGTGACCAGGCGGCAGATGGACGCGAGCATGGTGTCATCACCGACGAACGCGGCGACCGTCGACGGCCTGCCGTCACGGTGGTGATAGGTCAACCGCAGCGGCTGCACGGGCCGGGCCGCGTCGATGGCGGCCTGAAACATCGCGGGACGGAACGGTCCGTAGGCCAGGCCGCACCACGTGGTGCCCTCGGGAAACGCGACCACCGTGTGGCCGTCGCGGAGGCGGGCGGCGACGGTGCGCACGACGTCGGGCAGCCGCCGCAGGCTGGTCCGTTCGATCGGGATGACCTTCATGATGCGGGCGACTGTCCCGATCGCCGGCCAGGTGACGAGGTCGGAGCGGGCGACGAACGAGCCGGGCAGTACCGCGCCGATGGCGAAGACGTCCACCCAGGACACGTGTCCGCTGACCACCAGCGCTCCCCGCAGGTTGCGAATCGGTCCGCCCGACACCGTGATCCGGACTCCCAGGCAGCGCAGTACCAGCCGGCAGTAGGCGCGCTGCACATGTGAGCGGCCGGGCAGCGGCATCGCGAGCAGGGGCAGCGCCGGCGCCAGCAGCAGCGCCAACATGACGCGCAGCGTCGTGCGCAGCGCGACGATGACCGGCCTGCCGGCCTGTGCCCGCACACAGCCGGCGTCGCAGGATGCCCGTGGCAGCCAGGAATGCCCGGTACCCGTCGGGCTGGTCATCGGCTCATCCCGTCGGCCATTTCGGCGGCCGCCGACACCGACCGCAGCCGTCGCAGGTAGCGGGTGTCGGCCCGGCGTTTGTCGAGCAGCGCCGGGAAGTCTCCCACTCCGAAGTCGGGGTCGTGGGCCGGTTCACCGCATACCCGTGCGCCCAGCCGCAGATAGCCGCGCATCAGCGGCGGGACCACGGGCCTGACCGGCGCGGCGATATCGTCGAGGCCCTTGCCGTCGAGCACCACCGGCCGGTGCGGGTAGACGGTGTGTTCCGGCGGGGCGGCGTGCCGGCGGAGCACGAAGTCACGCACACCCCGGATCTGGCTGCCGGGCTCGTCGAACCCGTGGGTGGGCACCGACACGCAGCCGGTGACGTAGTCGTAGCCGCAGCGGTCGAGGTAGGCCAGGATTCCCGCCCACATCAGCAGCACCACGCCGCCGTTGCGGTGGTCCGCGCGCACAACCGCGCGTCCCATCTCGACCAGTGCGGGCCGCAGCGGATCCAGTGCGCGGACGTCGAACTCGGTGGCGGTGTAGGGCCCGCCGGCGGCGATCGCCCCGGTGGGAGGCAGCATCCGGTAGCAGCCCACCAGCTCGCCGGAGTTGTCCTCGCGCACCAGCAGGTGATCGCAGTACTCGTCGAAGCGGTCGGCGTCACGTCCCCGCGCCGCAGTCGGCAGGGCGAAGCCGGGCTCGGAGGTGAACACGTCGTAGCGCAGCCGCTGCGCGGCATCGATGAGCGCGGGGTCGGTGGACAGCAGCAGGGTGTATCGCGGCCCGGGCGTACGTGCGGCGTCCGGACTGCTCGGTTGATCAGCGGCTATGAGTACGGAAGCGGTGCTCATAGCCAGCACGCTCGCCCAGCCGGACAGCGCGACGGCAATCAGGGCGTGACGTGTTCGTGCACGC
>CAZDYH010000018.1:0-6814 GCA_964509355.1 uncultured Mycobacterium sp. | reverse complement strand
TGGTATAGCGCGTCCATGATGTCGTGAGTCCGATCAACTATCGTTCATTGGCGGAGCACAACTCGGCAGCGGAGGCATCAGATGGCATCTTTTCCTGTTTCGACCATTCTCCAGGTCGTCGTTGCGCTCGGGCTCCTCAACGTCTGGCTGGTGCGGGCGCGGTCGTCGACCGCGTTTCGCGGAGGTTCGTCGCAGTCACTCAGAGAAGAGTTTGCCGCGTACGGTCTCCCCGATTGGTCCTTTTTTACGGTCGGCGTCCTGAAGATCGCGTCGGCGGTGTTGCTGATCGTCGGTATCTGGGTTCCGGAGGTCATTAAGCCGGCGGCAGGGACCGTTGCCGTATTGATGGTCGGGGCTCTGGCGATGCATGCGAAGGTCAAGGACCCGTTGACCAAGTTTCTGCCTGCGCTTCTGATGCTGCTGATGGCCGTCGCGATTGTTCTGCTGCAGTGAACATCGGCCCTGCGCAGCGTATACCGCGGCTCACCAACCGTTCCCTGACCACCGGTCAGCCCTTGCGGGCCTTGACCGCCTCGGTGAGCTGCGGGGCGACCTTGAACAGGTCGCCGACGATGCCGTAGTCGGCGATCTCGAAGATCGGTGCCTCTTCGTCCTTGTTGACCGCGACGATGGTCTTCGAGGTCTGCATGCCGGCGCGGTGCTGGATCGCCCCGGAGATGCCCAGCGCGATGTAGAGCTGCGGCGACACCGTCTTACCGGTCTGGCCGACCTGGAACTGGCCCGGGTAGTAGCCGGAGTCCACCGCGGCCCGGGATGCGCCGACCGCGGCGCCCAACGAGTCGGCCAGCTCCTCGACCACACTGAACTTCTCGGCGCTGCCGACGCCACGGCCGCCCGAGACCACGATGGTGGCCTCGGTGAGCTCGGGGCGGTCGCCTGCCACCGCGGGCTGGCGGGAGGTGATCCTGGTGGCGTTCTCGGCCTGCGCCGGCACCTCGACGCTGACCTGCTCGCCGGCGCCGGCCACCGGTTCGGCCTCGACCGCGCCGGGGCGGAGGGTGATCACCGGGGTGTCACCGTTGACCCGGGCGTCGACGGTGAACGCGCCGCCGAAGATGGAGTGCACGCCAATGGGGCCCTCCTTCACTTCGACCACATCGACCAGCATGCCCGAGCCGAGCCGGGCCGCCAAGCGCCCGGCGATCTCCTTGCCGTCGGCGGTGGCCGCCAGCAGCACACCCGCCGGGCTGGCCGATTCGGTCAGCGCGGCCAGCACGTCGACCAACGGCGTGATCAGGTACTTGTCGACCTCGTCGGACTCGGCAATGTAGATCTTGGCGGCGCCGGCCGCCTTCAGATCGTCAACCAGCGGCGCCGCCGTGCCGGGCGCACCGACCACGACGGCGACGGGCTCGCCGAGCACGCGGGCGGCGGTGATCAGTTCGGCGGTGACTTTCTTCAGCGCACCTTCGGAGTGCTCAACGAGCACCAGTACTTCAGCCATGTTTGAGTAGCCCTCTTGTCTCGTAGGTAAGCAGTTCTAGATGATCTTCTGCGCAACCAGGTACTGGGAGATCTTGCTGCCGCCGTCGCCCTCGTCGGCGATCTTCTCGCCGGCGGTCTTGGCCGGCTTCGGGGTCGACGAGAGCACCGTCGAGCCGGCATTGGCGGCCCCGACCTCGTCGGGCTCGACCCCGATCTCGGCCAGTGTCAGCTTGGTGACTTCCTTCTTCTTGGCGGCCATGATGCCCTTGAAGGACGGGAAGCGAGGCTCGTTGATCTTCTCGGTCACGCTGACGATGGCGGGCAGCGACGCCTCCACGGTGAACACGCCCTCGTCGGTCTCCCGCTCGCCGGTGACCTTGCCGCCCTCGACGGACACCTTCCGCAGATGGGTGAGCTGCGGCAGGCCCAGGTACTCGGCGATGATCGCCGGCACCGCGCCGCCGACGCCGTCGGTCGCCTCGTTACCGGCGATGACCAGGTCGACGCCCTCGACAGTGCCCAGCGCACGCGCCAGCGCCCATCCGGTCTGGATGACGTCCGAGCCGTGCATGCCGTCGTCGAGCAGGTGCACCGCCTTGTCGGCACCCATCGACAGGGCCTTGCGGATCGCTTCGCCGGCGCGCTCGGGCCCGGCCGTCAGAACCGTCACGGTGCCCTCGGTGCCGCCGGCGGCCTCTTTCTCCTTGATCAACAGCGCCTCCTCGACAGCGCGCTCGTTGATCTCGTCCAGCACGGCATCGGCGGCCTCGCGGTCGAGTGTGAAGTCGCCGTCGGTCAGCTTGCGCTCCGACCACGTGTCTGGGACCTGTTTGATCAGGACCACGATGTTCGTCATGAGTCTGGTTCGTCCTCCTCGAAGGGGCCGGCGGCCGGCCTGCGATATCGCGTTTCGCGCTCCACCCGACAATGTTACTGCCCGGTAACTTATAGTGGCCCGCGGGTCCACCATAGCGGGTCGTACTGGGCGTTCTGTCGCCCCGTGGGGGTGAACCGTTCGCCAACGGTGTGCCACGGGTTAGCCTGCCTTGCAATGAGCGCATTCGATACCGATCCGGCGGGCAGCCCCCACGATCACGCCGTGCTGGCGCTGACCGGCGAGCGCACGGTCCCGGGCCTCGACGCCGAAAACTACTGGTTTCGCCGGCACGAGGTCGTCTACCAGCGCCTGGCGCAGCGCTGTGCGGGCCGCGAGGTGCTCGAGGCCGGTTGCGGCGAGGGGTACGGCGCCGATCTCATCGCCGGGGTGGCACGCCGCGTGGTCGGATTGGACTACGACGAGGCAGCCGTGGCCCACGTGCGTGCCCGCTACCCCCGGGTCGAGGTATTGCGCGGCAACCTGGCCGAACTACCGCTGCCGGACAACGCCGTCGACGTGGTGGTGAACTTCCAGGTCATCGAGCACCTGTGGGACCAGCCGCAGTTCATCAGCGAATGCGCGCGGGTGCTGCGCCCTTCGGGGCTGCTCATGGTGTCGACGCCCAACCGGATCACCTTCTCCCCCGGTCGGGACACCCCGATCAACCCGTTTCACACCCGCGAGCTCAACGCTGCCGAGCTGACCGAGCTGCTGGTGGCGGGCGGGTTTGCCATGGTCTCGATGAGCGGGGTGTTCCACGGTCCGCGGCTGGCGGCGATGGATGCCAGACACGGCGGTTCGATCATCGACGCCCAGATCGCGCGGGCCCTGGCCGACGCGCCGTGGCCACCCGCCCTGCTGGCCGATGTCGCCGCGGTCGAAACCGCCGACTTCGACATCATCGCGGCGGGGAACACGCACGATAACCGGGATATCGATGACAGCCTCGATCTGGTGGCGATCGCGGTGCGGCCGTGAGCGGCACTTCGCCGTCGGTACCCGGGCTGTTCACCCTCGTTCTGCACACCCATCTGCCCTGGCTGGCCCATCACGGGCGCTGGCCGGTCGGCGAGGAGTGGCTCTACCAGTCCTGGTCGGCCGCCTACCTGCCGCTGCTGCGGGTGCTGCGCACCCTGGCCGCCGAGGACCGTCGCGGTCTGATCACCCTGGGGATGACGCCGGTGGTGACCGCCCAACTGGACGACCCGTACTGCCTGGACGGCATGTACCACTGGCTGGCCAACTGGCAGTTGCGGGCGCTGGAGGCCGCCACCCTGCGTACCGGCACTACCGTCGGCTATGCGGCTCCGGAAGCGTTGCGCGCGTTCGGGATTCGTGAATACGCCGAAGCCGGAAGGGAATTGGATGACTTCGCCACGCTGTGGCGGCACGGCGGCAGCCCGCTGCTGCGCGAGCTGATCGACGCCGGAACCGTCGAACTGCTCGGCGGACCGCTGGCCCACCCGTTCCAGCCCCTGCTGAATCCCCGACTGCGGGACTTCGCACTGCGCGAAGGACTGGCCGACGCCCAGCAGCGGTTCGCCCACACGCCGACGGGCATCTGGGCGCCGGAGTGCGCCTACGCACCGGGGATGGAACACGACTACGCCGCCGCCGGGGTCGGGCATTTCATGGTCGACGGGCCGTCGCTGCACGGTGACACCGCACTGGGCCGGCCGGTCGGCAGCACCGATGTCGTCGCGTTCGGGCGGGACCTGCAGGTCAGCTACCGCGTATGGTCGCCGAAATCCGGATACCCCGGACATGCCGCCTACCGCGATTTCCACACCTATGACCACCTGACCGGCCTCAAGCCCGCGCGGGTCAGCGGCCGCAACGTGCCGTCGGACGCCAAGGCGCCGTATGACCCCGAACGCGCCGACGGCGCCGTCGACACTCATGTCGCGGACTTTGTCGAGGTGGTCCGCCGGCGCCTCATCGCCGAGACCGAGCGCATCGGGCGGCCGGCCCACGTGGTGGCCGCCTTCGACACCGAGCTGTTCGGTCACTGGTGGTACGAGGGCCCGGCGTGGCTGGAGCGGGTGCTGCGGGCACTACCGGAAGCCGGGGTGCGAGTCGGCACGCTGAGCGACGCGGTCGCCGGCGGGTTCACCGGTACGCCCGTCGATCTGCCGGCCAGCTCATGGGGCTCGGGCAAGGACTGGCAGGTGTGGGCCGGTGAGCCGGTCGCGGACCTGGTCCGGCTCAACGCCGAGGTGGTGGATACCGCGCTGACCACCGTGGACAAGGCGCTGGGACAGGCCGCCGGACTGGACAGCCCGACGCCCCGCGACGCGGTCGCCGACCAGATCCTGCGGGAAACCCTGCTCACGGTGTCCAGCGACTGGCCGTTCATGGTGAGCAAGGACTCCGCCGCCGACTACGCCCGCTACCGCGCCCACCTTCATGCGCACGCCACCCGGGAGATCGCCGGGGCGGTGGCCTCCGGACGGCGCGAGACCGCCCAGCGGCTGGCGGCCGGCTGGAACCGGGCGGACAGCTTGTTCGGGGGGCTGGACGCCCGGCGGCTGACGCGATGAGTGGTTCCCTCCCGTTCCGCCGCGAGCGTGCGTGTCGGGCCGGCGACACGCCGCGCAGAGCGGCATTACGCGCACGCTCGCGCGAAGAGTGCAGGGTCCGATGAGGATCCTGATGGTGTCGTGGGAGTACCCGCCGGTGGTGATCGGCGGCCTCGGGCGGCACGTCTACCAGCTGTCGACCGCGCTGGCCGCCGCCGGTCACGATGTCGTAGTGCTCAGCCGCCAGCCGGCTGACACGGATCCGAGCACCCACCCGTGCTCCGATGAGGTCACCGAAGGTGTCCGCGTCATCGCGGCCGCCCAGGATCCGCACGAGTTCTCCTTCGCCACCGACATGATGGCCTGGACCCTGGCGATGGGCCATTCCATGGTCCGGGCGGGGCTGTCGCTGAGAACCCGCGGCGCCCGGCGGGCCTGGCGCCCCGACGTGGTGCACGCCCATGACTGGCTGGTTGCGCATCCCGCCATTGCGCTAGCCGAATTCTATGATGTGCCACTGGTTTCCACGATCCATGCCACCGAGGCCGGCAGGCATTCGGGCTGGGTCTCCGGCCCCATCAGCCGTCAGGTGCACGCGGTGGAATCGTGGCTGGTCCGCGAAGCCGATTCGCTGATTGCCTGCTCGGCGTCGATGAGCGACGAGATCACCGCCCTGTTCGGTCCCGGCCTGGCCGAGATCACGGTCATCCGCAACGGCATCGACGCTTCCCGGTGGCCGTTCGCCCGGCGTCGACCGCACAGCGGCCCGGCCGAGCTGCTCTATCTGGGGCGGCTGGAGTACGAGAAGGGCGTGCACGAAGCCATCGCCGCGCTACCCCGCATCCGGCGCACCCACCCGGGCACGACGCTGACGATCGCCGGCGACGGCACCCAGCAGGACTGGCTGGTCGAGCAGGCCCGCAGGCACCGGGTGCTCAAGGCGACGACGTTCGTCGGCCGCGTCGACCATTCGGAGCTGCTGCGCCTGCTCCATCGGGCCGACGCCGCCGTGCTGCCGAGCCACTACGAGCCGTTCGGCATCGTCGCCCTGGAGGCCGCCGCCGCGGGCACCCCGCTGGTGACGTCGAACGTCGGCGGTCTTGGCGAGGCGGTGATCAGCGGGCGAACCGGCGTGTCGTGCGCACCGCGCGACGTCGCCGGCCTGGCAGCCGCGGTGCGCGAGGTGCTCGACGACCCCGCCGCCGCGCAGCGCCGGGCCGTAGCCGCCCGTGAGCGACTGACCTCGGACTTCGACTGGCAGACCGTGGCGAACGAGACGGCGCAGGTCTACCTCGCTGCCAAGCGCCGCGAACGGGAACTGCACGGGCGGCGGCCCATCGTCGAACACGCGCTGCCCGACCGGTAGCCGCGCCGCGGATCGGTCAGCGCGGGGCTTTCTTGCGTTCGATATCGGCGAGCGCGGCCGCGAGTTCGGCGCGCTGCGCCGCCGAAGTCTCCCACGCCAACTCCCGGTTCTTCACGACCTTCGCCGGCGCGCCGACCGCGATCGAGTAGTCCGGCACCACGCCCTTCACCACGGCGTGGGCACCGAGGACGCAGCCGCGACCGATGCTGGTCCCGCGCAGCACCGTGACCTTGGCGGCGATCCAGGTGTCCGGCCCGATCCGCACTGGGCTCTTGACGATGCCCTGGTCCTTGATCGGCACGGTGATGTCGTCCATCTTGTGGTCGAAGTCGCAGATGTAGCACCAGTCGGCAACCAGCGCCGAATCCCCGAACTCGATGTCGAGATAGGTGTTGACGACGTTGTCCTTGCCGAAGACCACCTTGTCGCCCAGCCGCAGCGAGCCCTCGTGGGCACGCAGCGTGTTGCCGTCGCCGATGTGCACCCAGCGGCCGATCTCCATCTGGGACAGCTCCGGCGTGGCGTGGATCTCGACGCGCTTGCCGAGAAAGACCATGCCGCGGGTGATGATGTGCGGGTTGGCCAGCTTGAACTTCAGCAGCCGCC